>JAQBHG010000023.1:0-47086 GCA_032127975.1 Steroidobacteraceae bacterium | reverse complement strand
AAACAAGCCACCCGCAATCTGATTCAACTCGCCGGCGCGACCGCGTTACTCGCACTCGCGGGCGCCGCCGCGGCCGACGACTCCGAAATCTTCACCGGCGCGGGCAATATAGTTTCCGCCCAGCGCCCGAACATCCTGTTCGTATTCGACACCTCGGGCAGCATGAACACGAATGTCGTGACTCAGGTGCCGTTCAACCCGGCGACCACTTACGCGGGCAGTTGCAGCACGAACCGGATCTATTTCCGGTCGGGCAACAACACCAGCAGTCCGCCCAGTTGTTCGGACAACAACTCCTTCCCCGTAGCCGCGTTCAAGTGTGATGCGGGCACCCGGGCGATTGCGACATTCGGCAACAGCGTGCACCGGGCCGCGCAATGGCGCGGCGCTGGTCCGCGCTGGCGCAGCGTCAACGGCAACACCGGCGCTTCGGTCTGGGTGGAGTGCGCCGACGATGCCGGCGTGCATGGCGATGGCGTCAATGCGGCCAGGCTGTGGCCGGCCGACGCCGCTTTTGGTCCCTGGACGGCTACTGCAAGCCAGGGCATCAACTGGGCCAGCACGGGCAACACCTACGTGTTTTTCTCGGGCAATTACGTCAACTGGCTGCAAAATGCGAGCACGATCACGCAGACGCGCCTCGAAATCATGCAGCAGGTCGCGACGCAGACCATCGACCAGCTCGCGACTGCCAACAACGTCAACCTGGGCCTGATGCAGTTCAGCAATAACACCAATGACGGCTGCAACAATACCGCGACGGCCCAGGGCGGCATGGTGCTTCGGGAAATCCTCGACGTCGCGACCAACGCCGCGGCCATGAAGGCGGATATTGCCGGACTCAATGCTGACGGCTGCACGCCGCTGTCGGAATCCATGTACGAGGCCTACCTGTACCTGAGCGGCGGACGCGTCAACTACGGCCTCAACTCCCGCACCTCGCCGAACGCAGGCGGCGCCAAGCCGAGCGTGCTGAGTTCGCGCCAGTCCGCGAATACCAGCCTGTATCAGAGCCCCTTGCAGACCTCCTGCCAGAAAAACTTCATCGTGTTGTTGACGGACGGCATCCCGACCTCCGATAACAGCGCGAACACCGCGATCCAGTCGCTGATCGGCGGCAATTGCACCGGCACTGGTGACGGTAACTGCCTGGAGGAGATCGCGCAGTACATGTACCAGAACGACCTGCGCCCGGCCCTGGCGGGCCTGCAGAACGTCACGACCTACACCATTGGCTTCGGCCCTGAAGTCAGCGGATCAGCGCAGCTGCGCAACACGGCCAATGGCGCCGGCGGCGTGTTCTACGAGGCGACCGACACCGCGACCCTCAGCACGGTCTTGACGAACATCGTCCGCACGATCCTGGCCTTCAACACGTCTTTCACGGCGCCCGCGGTATCGGTCAACGCATTCAACCGCACGCAGAACCTGAATGACCTGTACATCACCGTGTTCAAGCCGAGCGAAACCTACGCCTGGCTCGGCAACCTCAAGAAGTACCGGCTCAGCCCGGTCGACGGCACGATCAGGGACGCCGTGGACGCGCCGGCGGTCGAGTTTTCGACCGGCTTCTTCCGCACCACGGCCCAGAGTTTCTGGAACAGCGGCGTCGACGGCGACGACGTGCGTCTGGGCGGTGCGGCGGCGCAGCTGCCGGTGCCTGCCTCGCGCAATGTTTACAGCAACATCACGAGCCTTTCCCCGCTGAGCGGACTCGCAAACCGGGTCACGGTCGCGAATGCGGCGATCACGACAGCGACACTGGGCCTCGCGCCGCTCGAGGCGCCGGGCGTCGGTGCCCTGATCAACTGGATGCGCGGGGCTGACATTGCCGATGAGAACGGCAACGGTTCAACGGTAGATGCGCGCAACCGCATGGGCGACCCGATGCACGGCCGTCCTGCGACAGTCATCTACGGCGGCACCGTGGCAAGCCCGGATCCCAATGACGGCGTGCTGTACGCGGTGACCAATGAGGGCTACCTGCACGCGGTCAGCACCGTGGACGGACGCGAGCTGTGGGCCTTCGTGCCGCAGCAGCTGCTGGCCCGCGCGCGCGACATGTACGTGAATGACGCCGTGGCCAATCGTGTCTATGGTCTTGATGGCAACATCCGCGTCGCGAAGAACGAGGTCAATGAGAATGGCGTAATCGAGCCCCTGCTCGGCGAAACAGTCCGGATCTACTTCGGTATGCGCATGGGCGGCAGCGAGTACTACGGCCTCGACGTCACCAATCGCAACGCGCCCACATTCCTGTTCAAGATTGGTCCCAGCGAGGCTGGCCTCAAGCGAATGCCAAATGCCGGCCAGAGCTGGTCGACACCGACCGTCACCCACGTCAACGTCAGCGGCGCGACGCAGAACAGCCTGCAGCAGGTGCTGGTGTTCGGCGGTGGTTACGACACGGTCCAGGAAAACGGCCCGTACGCCCTGGACAGCAGCGGCAACCAGATCTTCATCGTGGATGCCGAAAGCGGCAACCGCCTCTGGTATGCGGGGCCGAGCTCCGATGCCGGTGCCAACCTGCGCCATGCGTCCATGACCCATTCGATCCCGGGCGACGTGCGGGCATTCGACCTCACCGGCGACGGCTATGCCGATCGCATGTATGCAGCCGACATGGGTGGGCGTGTGTGGCGCTTCGACATCCACAACGGCCAGCCGGTGAGCACGCTCGTCACCGGCGGCGTGCTCGCCTCGCTTGGCAACGCCCACCTGGGGACACACCCGGATGCGTCGACCCGTCGCTTCTACAGTGCGCCTGACGTGTCGTTCCTGACCCAGGGCGGCCGTAGCTGGCTGAACCTCGCAATAGGCTCGGGTTATCGCGGGCATCCGTTGAATGTGGCGACGCAGGATCGCTTCTACAGCCTGCGCGACTACCGGCCATTCGCGAGCCTGACGCAAGCGCAATACGACAGCGCGACGGTCATTACCGAGGCGGACGTGACATTGATTGACGTCACGAGCGACATCAACCCGGCAATACCGGTCGGTGCGAGCGGCTGGCGCATGGATCTGCGCCGCCAGGCCGCCGCCTGGACCGGTGAGAAGTCGCTGTCCGAGGCCCGCACGGTGCAGAGCGTCATCCAGTTCTCCACTTACGAGCCGAACTCGGCGTCCGTCGTGAGCAGCAACTCCTGCGCACCGGGCGTCGGCACGAACCGCCTGTACTCGGTCAGCGCCTACACCGGTGCGCCGGTGCTCGATCGCGAGAATCCGGAAGACCCGCCGGATTCGACCGACGACCGCGATACCGAGCTCTCGCAGGGCGGCATCGCGCCGGAAGTGGTCTGGCTGTTCCCGAGCCCGGATGACCCGGTCAACTGCGTCGGCGAGGACTGCCGTCCGCCGCCGCAGTGCCTGGTCGGCCTCGAGAATTGCGGTGTCGGTATCAACCTGGCGCCCGTGCGGACCTTCTGGCGGCAGACCGGCGTCAACTAACGGCAAGCCACCCGGCCGCACACGCGGCCGGGTGGTCGGCCGGAGAATCCACATGAAATCTGTTCACCTGCAGCGCGGCGTCACCCTGATCGAATTGATCGTCGTGATGATCATCGTCGGCATCCTGGCCGCCGTCGCCATTCCTTCCTACCGCAATTACGTGATTCGAAGCCAGCGCTCCGACGCCAAGGACGCCCTGCTCGCACTCGCGACCCAGCAGGAGAAGTTCTACCTGCAGTGCAATATTTACGCGACCGACATCGCCGCAGCGCCGGATTGCGCCGGCCCGGACCTGCAGGGCGCAGCCGTCAGCCAGAATGGCTGGTATGCGCTGGCAATCGATTTGGCCGACGCGACCAGCTACACGCTCTCAGCCACGGCGATCGCGGGCCAGAATCAGTTCCAGGACGAAGCCTGCCGCACTTTCCGTGTCAACGAGCGCGGCGTTCGCACGGCCGATGACTCCGCCGCCGCAGACAACACCGCCACGTGCTGGTGACAGGGCGCTAGTACAAATCGGGTCGTCCGGACCAGAGGGGCCTGAGCGCAGGCGCACCCGGCGCGACAGCCAGGTCCGCATCGAACCAGAGATCACCGACCGCAACGAGCCGCGACCCAATGAAAAGGAGCGGTAGGCGCTCCCGCATCCACGGCACGATTCCGGCCTCCTGGCATAACTGCTTCAGGCGCTTGCGCGGTCGCGCCGGATGCGGTCTCAGCGACTCTCCGCCCGCGCGAAAGCGGATGACGATGTCCTGCAACGACGCAGGATCGAGACCGCCCTGTTCGCCAGGGACCAGGACAATGCGTCCCAGCCCGCCTCCAAGTGCGATACCGCCCGGTGCCCGCGGATCGAATCGCAGGGATCCGGCTGGTGGCTCGTCCAGGGGACGCATGGCGTAAAGCCGATCGCGATAGCGCCGCAGTTCGCCGCTCTCCCAGCGCACGACCGGTTCGGCATCCGCGCGGGCCTCCATCAGGTCAAGCATGATCGTTTCAAAGCGCGCCGCCGATGGCGACCCGAGCCCTTGCTCGCGGATCCACCAGCGCAACAGATTCACCTGCCGGTCCCGCGACAGGCGGCGCAGGCCGTCGACTGCAAGCCTGCCGTTGTCGACCAGGCCCGACGCATCCGTTTCCGCCAGCGCGGCCAGCAGGCGTCCCGCTTCTGCGAGGTGCCTGGCACTGCGCGAGACGGTCGCCGCCGCCTGCGGCCAGCGCTCGTGCAGGCGCGGCAGCAGTTGTTCACGCAGCCAGCCGCGGTCAAATCGCGCCGCACTATTGGTCGGGTCCGAAACCCAGGACAGGCCGTTCAGTTCCGCGTAGGCGGCAAGTTCGGCGCGATCGAATTCGAGCAGTGGCCGCCCATGCCAGCCCGCGCCCAGGTGTGCCCGGGCGGGCATGGCAGCAAGCCCGGCAACACCGGCCCCGCGCATGAGCTGGATCAGCACGGTTTCCATCTGGTCGTCGCGGTGATGCGCCGTCAGCAGCCATTCGCCGGGTTTCAGGATGCCGGCGATCGCCTCGTAGCGGGCGTTTCGCGCTTCGGCTTCGATGCTTTCTCCGGGCGCCGGCTTGAGCTCGAGATGCAGGACCTGCAACTCGAGCTCACTCGAGCGGCAGAGCGCTTCACATGCCCGCACCCAGGCGGCCGCTTCGGATTGCAGTCCGTGATTCACGTGTACGGCACGAACATTCAGGCCGGGGTTATCGGCCCGCAGGGACGCCAGCGCATGGAGCAATACGCTCGAATCCAGCCCGCCGCTGAGGGCGACGCAGAAACCGGACGACTGCCAGCCCGGCTCCAGTGCCGACAGCGCGGCCGCCAGGCGCTCCGGGTCGAATGCCATGTCAGGCGCCGCCGAAGACCCCGAATCCACGCAGGCGCCGCCGGCGTTCGTCGAGCAGCACGTCGATCGGCAGCGCCGCAAGTTTTGCGACCTGGCGTGCGAGTGTCTCCCGCAACGACTCGGCCATCACCTGCGGTTCGCGATGGGCGCCGCCCAGCGGCTCGGGAATGACTTCATCGATCAGATTGAGCCGGGACAGGCGCTCCGCCGTGATGCCCATGGCATCGGCCGCGAGCTCGCGCCGGTCCGCGCTCTTCCACAGGATCGAGGCGCAGCCTTCCGGCGAGATCACGGAGTAGACGCTGTACTGGAGCATCAGCAGCCGGTCGCAGACGCCGATCGCGAGCGCGCCGCCCGATCCGCCTTCGCCGATCACGCAACTGACGATCGGCACGCGCAGCTCCGCCATCTCGAAAAGATTGCGTGCGATGGCCTCGCTCTGGTTGCGTTCTTCCGAACCGACGCCGGGGTAGGCGCCAGGCGTGTCGATCAGCGTCACGAGCGGCAGCCCGAACTTCGCGGCGGTTTTCATCAGGCGCAGCGCCTTCCGGTAGCCCTCGGGTTTCGGCATGCCGTAATTGCGGCGCACCCGCTCCTTCGTGTCACGGCCCTTCTGCTGACCGATCACCATGACCGGCGAACCCATAAGCCGCGCCGGCCCGGCGACGATCGCCTGATCGTCGGAGTACATGCGGTCGCCGTGCAGCTCCTGGAATTCCGTGAATACCAGCGGGACGTAATCGAGCACGTAGGGACGCTGCGGATGGCGAGCCAGTTGCGTGATCTGCCACGGCGTCAGGCTGGCGAAGATGCTGGTCGTCAGCGCGCGGCTCCTGGCGCGAAGCTTCTCTATCTCCTCGGACATGTTGAGCTCGGTGCCGTCACCGAGGAATTTCAGCTCCTCGATCTTCGCCTCCAGCTCGGCGATCGGTTGCTCGAAATCGAGGAATTGCAGCGCCATATCGGCAGTATAAAGGGGGTCAATCGCCCCTGGGGCCGTACATGATCCGCACGCCGTCGCGCCCCACCAGGCGGCCCAGTCCCTCCAGCAGTTCTCGTGTCGGTCGCACCGACCATTCGTCACCGAGCGCGAGCGTCGCCCGCGCGCCGGAACTCATGTAGTGCACCGCGACGCCGCAGTTCCCGCCTGCCCATAGCTTCAATGTCTCCTCGAGCCGCTGGATGAACCGGATGTCGCCTTCCCCACCCGGCCAGCGGATGATCAGGCGGCGCGCTTCGCGTTCGCGCAGTTCCTCGATCGGCGTCAGTTTCTTCGCATTGACACGCCAGTCCTCGATGAACTCGTCGAAGCGCAGCTGCCCCTCGACCACCAGGATGGCGTCGCGCACGATGACATTGCGGTGCTGCTGGTACACATCGTCGAACATGCTGACTTCGATGCGACCGCTGCGGTCGTCGAGCACCAGCGTCATTCTCGGCCCGCGCCGCCGCACTTCGTGTACCAGGCCGGCAAGCGTCACATTCCTGCCGGCACTCCACGACCTTTGATCCGCGGCAGGGCGTGGCCCGCCGAGATCGGCGATTCGCGCCGCGACCAGCTGGCGCAGTTCCTGTTCGTATTCCGCGATCGGATGGCCCGTCAGGTAAAGCCCCAGCGTGTCGCGTTCGCCCTGCAGGCGGATGGATTCGCTCCATTCCGGCAGCGCGGCGACCTCGATCGGTGATGGCACATCGCACGCCGCAGTCTCGGTGAGCCCGCCGAACAGGTCGTCCTGGCCTGCCGCCACGGCGCGCGTGCTCTGCTCCCCAAGCTGCATGGCGGCCGGCAGCATGCTGGCGAGCGTCGCGCGATTGGGTCCAAAGCCGTCCAGGCATCCCGCCTTGACCATCGCCTCGAGTGTGCGGCGCCCGATCTGGTGAAGGTCCACGCGGCTGCATAGATCGGCGAGGTCCCGGAATGGGCCGCCGCGCGCGCGTTCCTCCACGATCGCATCGACGGCGCCCTGGCCGACGCCCTTGACCGCGCCGAGGCCATAGCGGATCGAGCCGGGGCCCGCCACGGTGAACTGGTACATCGAATGATTCACATCGGGTGGCAACACTACAAGGCCGATCCCGGCGCATTCGTCGATGAATGAGACGACCTTGTCGGTGTGGTCCATGTCGGACGACAGCACGGCCGCCATGAATGCTTCCGGGTAATGGGTTTTGAGCCAGGCAGTCTGGTAGGCCAGGAGTGCATAGGCCGCGGAGTGCGACTTGTTGAAGCCGTAGCCCGCAAATTTCTCGATCAACTCGAAGATCTGCGCTGCCCGCGGCGGCGAAACGCCGCGCGCAACCGCGCCATCGATGAAGACCGAGCGCTGCGTGGCCATCTCTTCCGGGCTTTTCTTGCCCATTGCGCGCCGCAGCAGGTCGGCGCCGCCCAGCGTGTAACCGGACAGCGTCTGGGCGATCTGCATGACCTGTTCCTGGTACAGGATCACGCCATAGGTGGGTTTCAGGATCTCGGTCAGGCTCGGATGCAGGTAGTCAATCGGCGCATCGCTGCGGCCATGCTTGCGCGTCATGAAATCGTCCACCATGCCGGACTGCAACGGTCCCGGCCGGAACAGAGCGACCAGCGCGACGATGTCGTCGAAGCAGTCCGGCTGGAGCTTGCGCACCAGGTCCTTCATGCCCCGCGACTCGAGCTGGAAGATGGCGGTGGTCCGGCAGGACTTCAGCATCCGGTAGGTATCCGCGTCATCCAGCGGCAGGCGCGAAACGTCCAGCAGCGCCTCACCTGCCTTCTCGCGCTCCACATTCACCAGCTTGACCGTCCAGTCGATGATCGTCAGCGTTCTCAGGCCGAGAAAATCGAACTTGACCAGGCCGATCTGCTCGACATCATCCTTGTCGAATTGCGTGACCACGCTGCCGGCGCCCGGTTCGCGATAGAGCGGGCTGAAATCGGTCAGCACGGATGGCGCGATCACGACACCGCCCGCATGCGTGCCCGCATTGCGCGCGAGCCCCTCCAGCCTCTGGGCGAGATCGATCAGGTCGCGGACCTCATCCTCGGCACGGTAGCGCCGCGCGAGCTCCGGCTCCTTTTCGATCGCATCCGCGAGCGTGATCCCGAGCTCGAACGGGATCAGTTTCGCGACGCTGTCGACGAATCCGTAGGGGTGGCCGAGCACCCGCCCGACATCGCGCACGACGGCGCGGGCCGCCAGCGAGCCGAATGTGATGATCTGCGAGACGCGGTCGCGACCATAGCGTTCCGCGACATAGTCGATCACCTGGTCGCGGCGCGCCATGCAGAAGTCGATGTCGAAATCCGGCATCGAGACGCGTTCCGGATTCAGGAACCGCTCGAACAGCAGGTCGTGCTGGAGCGGATCGAGATCCGTGATCGCAAGGGACCAGGCGACCAGTGAACCGGCGCCGGACCCGCGACCCGGCCCGACGGGAATCCCCTGCTCCCGCGCCCAGCGGATGAAATCGGCGACCACGAGGAAATACCCCTCGAAGCCCATCTCGCAGATGACCCGCAACTCGTCAGCGAGCCGCTGCCGGTACCGGCTCTCCTCGACCGGGCGCATCACCAGCGCGGGTTCGGCGGCAAGCGCCGCGAGGCGCATGCCGAGCCCTTGTTCTGCCAGCACGCGCAGGTATTCTGTCACCGTAGATCCATGCGGCACTTCGAAGGCCGGCAGGAAACTCCGGCCCAGCGTGAGCGCCAGCGAGCAGCGCCGCGCGATTTCGACGCTGTTGGCAAGCGCTTCCGGCAGGTCGGCGAACAGCGCCGACATCTCGGCGGGGCTCTTCAGGTATTGCTCCGGGGAATAGCGGCGCGGGCGCGCCGGATCGTCGAGCCGCGCGCCGTCGTGGATGCACACCCTAGCCTCGTGCGCCTCGAACTCGTCGCGCTCGAGGAATCGCACGTCATTGGTCGCGACAATCGGTGCCGGCAGTTCGCCTGCGAGCGCGAGCACCGCGGCGACGTGCTCGTCTTCGCCGGGCCGGCCGGTGCGCTGGACCTCCAGGTAGTAGCGATCACCGAACAGCGCGAGCCAGCCGGCGAGCAGGGCCCGCGCTTCCCCGACACGAGCCCCCGCCAATGCCCGGCCGACATCGCCTTCCCCTGCGCCGGACAGCGCGATGAGCCCTGATGTCGTTTCCGCGTCCAGCCAGGCCCGCTCAAGCAGCGGCCGTCCGCGGCCCTGGCCCTCGAGATAGCTGCGCGAAACCAGCCGGGTGAGATTGCGGTAGCCGGCCAGCCCCTGTGCGAACAGCGTCAGCCGGACGGGCTCGCTGCGATCGCCCTCGTCACCCAGCCAGACATCCACACCGATGATGGGCTTGATGCCATGCCGCTGGGCTTCCCGATAAATCTTGACCATCGCGAACAGGTTGCTCTGGTCCGACATCCCGACCGCCGGCATTCCTGTCTCCGCGACCGCCCGTATCAGGCGCGGCACGCGCACGATGCCGTCCACCAGCGAATACTCGGTGTGGAGCCGCAGGTGCACGAACATCGGAGGCTGGTCGCTGGTTTCAGCTCGGCGCATGAAGCGATCTTACCGGCGCGAAGCTCTGCCGGTGCAGACGGCATGGTCCATGCTTCTGGAGCAGGCGGAGATGGCCCGGCGTCGGATAGCCCTTGTGGCGCTCGAAGCCGTAGTCCGGATAAGCGAGCGCGACGCGGGCCATCCAGACGTCCCGGCTGGTCTTCGCAAGGATCGAGGCCGCGCTGATCTCCGCGATGTGCGCATCGCCGCCGACGATCGCCTCGACACGGCAGGGAAAGCCGAGCATCGACATGGACGGGCAACGATTGCCGTCGACGCGCACGAGGCCCGGCATCACGGCAAGGCCCTGCAAAGCCCTTCGCATCGCCAGCAGGCTCGCCTGCAACACGTCGAGCACGTCGACCTCACCGGCATCTGCCCAGCCGATGGCCCAGGCCAAGGCCTTGCCGCGGATCTCGGCCGCGAGCCTCGTGCGTACCAGTTCGGTGAGGATCTTGGAATCCCGCAGACCTGCAACTGGCCTGGCAGGGTCGAGAATCACCGCCCCCGCCACGACCGGCCCCGCCAGCGGCCCACGGCCGGCTTCATCGACGCCTGCCACCGGTGAGGCAAACTGTCGCGACGGGAGGCCCGGGCTCACGCGCCGCGTCCGCCCGCCAGTTCAAGGATGGCGTCGGCCGCCCGCTCGCTGGCGCCAGCACGCAATTGCCGATGTATGTTCGTGAACTGTTCCTGAAGTGCCGCGACTTCGGCAGGTCCGTCGAGCCAGCGCTCGATCTCGCGCCCCAGACGTTCAGGCCTGACCTCGCCCTGGGCAAGCTCCGGAACGACCAGGCGGCCCGCGAGGAGATTCGGCTGCGCGAAGTACGGCGCCTTCAGCAAGCGCAGCGACCGCAAGGCCAGGGCCGTCATCCAGCCGAGCCGGTAGGCGACGACCATCGGCCGTTTGCAAAGCAGCGCTTCGAGCGTCGCGGTGCCGGAAGCGACCAGTACCGCGTCCGCCGCCGTCAGCGCGGCGCGGGATCGCCCTTCGATGACCTGGACCCTGGCCTCGGGTGCAAGCCGCAATACCGTCCGTTCGAACATTGCCTTGGTCCGCGGATTCGCCATCGGCGCGATAAATTGAAGCCCGGGCCGCCGCCGCGCCAGCCAGCCGATCGCACCGGCAAAGTCATCGGCCAGGCGCGAAACTTCCCCGATGCGGCTCCCGGGCAGCACGGCCACGATCTGTCCGTCTGCCGCCAGGCCAAGACTCGCGCGCGCGGCCGCGCGATCAGGCAGGAGCGGTAACTGGTCCGCCAGCGGATGCCCGACAAATATGGCGCGCAGGCCATGACGGTCATACACCTGCGGCTCGAACGGCAGCAGGCACAGCACGAGATCCAGAAAACCCGCCATTCGCCGTGCTCTGCCCTGTCGCCAGGCCCAGACCTGGGGACTCACATACTGGACCGTGCGAACACCTGCCGCATGCAAGGCCGGCGCGAGGCCCAGGTTGAACTCCGGCGCGTCTATGCCGACGAAGACATCCGGGAGCTCGCCCAGGAAGCGCCGGCGCAGGCTTCGGCGCAGGCGCGTCAGCCGAGGCAGGTGATGCAGCACCTCGAACAGGCCCATGACTGCGAGCTCATCGGCCATCGCCCAGGCCTCGCAGCCCTCGGCGACCATGGCGGGTCCGGCGACACCGGCAAATCGCGTGCCCGGCGCCCGCTCGCGGATCGCCCTGATCAGCGCCGCGCCGAGATTGTCGCCGGATGACTCGCCGGCAACCAGGCCGATCGTCAGCGCTTTCGCCGGTGCCATCAGCGAACGATGCTGCGTTCGCTGACCGCCAGGAATTGCACGAATGGCTGCAGTTCCGGCTGGTCCGCAGCAAGCGCCTGCAGCTGCTCGGTCGCGGCCGCGAGCTTGAGCCCGGACCGGTACAGCAGCCGGTAGGCATTACGGATATTCGCGACCTGTGCCTGGCTGAAGCCCCGTCGCTTGAGGCCCTCGCTGTTGACACCCTTGGGTTCCGCGGGCGTTCCGGCGACCAGCAGGTAAGGCGGCACGTCGCGCGTGACGGCGGCATTGTTGGCGAGAAACGAATGTGCGCCGACCTTGCAGAACTGGTGGACGCCGGCGTAACCGGACAGGATGACCCAGTCTCCAAGCTCGACGTGCCCTGCAAGCGCGGTGCAATTCGACATCACGCAGTTGCTGCCGACGATGCAATCGTGCGCAACGTGCGAATAGGCCATGAACAGATTCTCGTCGCCGATCTTCGTCACGCCGCGGCCGCTGGCCGTGCCGCGATTGACCGAGCAGAATTCCCTGAACACATTGCGGTCGCCGACTTCGAGCCGGGTCGGTTCGCCGCGGTACTTCTTGTCCTGGGGCGCGTCGCCGACTGAAGCGAATTGAAAGACCTTGTTTTCGCGGCCAAGCGTGGTCGGCCCGTTGATGACCGCATGCGGCCCGATCCAGCTGCCCGCCCCGATCTGCACTCCGGCGCCGATGATCGAGAACGCGCCGATCTCGACGCCCTCGCCAAGCACAGCATCCGGCGCAATGATGGCCCGCGGATCGATCACGAATTGACCTCCGGGGCAACCATCATCGTGGCCGAGGCGACTTCCTCCCCGCCGACTTCGGCGACCGTCGAGAATTTCCAGATGCCCCGGATCGCGCGTTCGAGTGTCGCCTTGAGGATCAGCTGATCTCCCGGCTCCACCGGGCGCCGGAAGCGCGCCTTGTCGATACCGACGAAATAAAACCGGGTTTCCTCGTCGGGTACGACACCGGCGGTCTTGAATGCGAGTATGCCGGCAGCCTGGGCGAGCGCCTCCAGGATCATCACCCCCGGCATCACCGGCCGGTGGGGAAAGTGCCCCGCAAAGAATGGCTCATTGATCGTGACATTCTTGATGGCGTGGATGCTCTTGCCCGGCACGCATTCGATGACGCGGTCGACCAGCAGCATCGGGTAGCGATGCGGCAGCTGCGCGCGGACCGCATTGATGTCCATCGCAAAACCTTCACTCATTCGTCCGTCTCCTGGCCTGCACCGCCGGCGCTCCGCTCGAGTCGCGCGAGCCGACGCTCGAGGGCGTCGAGCCGCCGCAGCCGCGCCACCGTGCGACGCCAATCCATCGTCTGGATCGCCGGGATGCCGGATGAATAGGTTCCCGGACCCGGGAGCGAGCGCGTCACCATCGAGTAACCCGTCACCACGACCTCGTCGCCGATCTCCAGGTGACCCACGATACCGACGGCACCGCCGATCATGCACCGGCGCCCGATGATCGTGCTCCCCGAAATGCCGACGCAGCCGGCGATCACCGTATGTGCACCGATCCGGCAGTTATGGCCGACCTGCACCAGGTTGTCCAGTTTCACACCATCCTCGATGACTGTGTCGTCGATCGTGCCGCGATCGATCGTCGTGTTCGCGCCGACTTCCACATCGTCGCCGATACGCACGGCGCCGAGATGCGGAACCTTGACGAACCCGTCGGGTGCCGGCGCAAAGCCAAATCCATCGCTTCCAATGACGGCACCAGGCTTGAATACACAACGCCGGCCAATGGTCACCTCGTGGCAGATCGTGACGGAGGCCTGCAAGCGGCAATCGTCGCCGAGGCTCGCCCCTTCTTCGATGACGGAATTGGGTCCCACGAAACAGCGTTCGCCGATCACGGCGCCGGCCCCGATTGCGGCATTCGGGCCGATCCATGCGCTTGCCGCCACTCTCGCGCTGGCGGCAATGCTGGCCCCCGGGGCGGCGCCCGCAGTGACCGGCGCTTCAGGGTGAATGCCAGCCGCGATGCGCGCGTAGGCGGCATACGGATGGGGACTGATCAGCGCGGCGACCGGGCAATCAGGCAGCATCTCGCGCGCCAGAACGACGACCGTCGCACGCGTGGCGGCAAGCTGCCTGCGGTACTTCGAGTCGCTGCAGAATGTCAGGGTGCCCGGCGTCGCGGACGCCAGTGGAGCGACCGCCTGGACCGTCAGACCGGGGTCACCAGATAGTTCCAGACCGTAACGGACCGCAAGCTCGCCGAGCGTGATCGCCATGGCGGCGCTCCCTACCGGCTTTGCCTGCCGCTCAGTTCTTCGGCGCTGGTGCGGGCGCCTGTGCCGGCGCCTTCGCCTTGATCGCGACGATTACCTGCGGCGTGATGTCCACCGTCTCGGCTGCGAACAGCACCCCGTCGCTGATGATCAATTGATAACCGTTGGCACGGGCGTAGACCTGCACTTCCTGCAGCAGCGCGCGCTGGACCTTGCCGAACTCCTCGTTGCGACGGAGATTCGCGTCCTCCTGGAGCTCGGTGAAGCGCCGCGAAAGGCTGATCTCGCCTTCACGGACATCGCGCTCCGCCTTGGTCCGGTCGGCCTCGGACATCACCGCCGCCTCCCGCTTGAGCTTGTCCGACTTCTCCTGCAGCGCCTTCTGCTGGGCGGCCAGCTCGCGTTGCCGCGGCAGGAATTCGCCTTCGAGCGCCTGCTGCGCCGCGCGCGCCTGCGGCGATTCCTCCAGCAGCTTTCCGGTATTCACGTAGCCGATCTTGACTTCGGCGTGAGCCGCCAGCGGCACGGCCGCAAATGCCATGCCGCACAGCAGCGCCCAGGGGATGGAATGCCTGATCATGTGTGTCATCTTCTCTCGACTCGTCAGAAAGCGGAACCGATTGAGAACTGGAAGCGTTCGATCTCGTCCGGATAGCGGATCGCATCGCCCTTGTATTCATTCAGCGGAACGGCGTAGCTGAACCGGAACACACCCAGCGGCGCAAGCCACTGGACCGCCAGACCCGCCGATTGCTTCAGTTCATTGTAATCGAACTTGTAGTCGACCGGCGTGACGCCGTCACGGCCGACGAAATCGATATCGGCGCCCTGCGAGAACACACTGCCGATGTCGTAGAACATGCTGATTCGGGTGCTCGCCCGCCATTTCTGGGGCACCGGCAGCAGGAGCTCCGCGCGACCGATCACCTTCATGTTGCCGCCATAGGGATTGCCGAAGCCATCCTTCGGACCGAGCCGGCTTTCGGAGAATCCCCGTATGGATTCCGGCCCGCCGGCGAAAAACTGGCGATAGGGCGGCAACGCCGTCGTGTCCTTGCCGATTGCATCGCCGTACCCGAGCTCACCCGTCAATGCCACCGTGAACTGTCGCCACAATGGAATCAGCTTCAGGAAATCGTAATTGAAGACGTAATAGTTTATTTCGCTGCCAGGCGCAGCCACGGACAGCGTCACCGAGTGCCGCATGCCGCGATCCGCGAAGATCGCCCGATTTCGCGAGTCGAAGAACCAGCCCGTGAGCAACTCGTAGGTGATGTACTTCGTCCCATACAGGGTGGTCGTGATGATCTGCGGGTCTTCGCTGTTCGGGTCGTCGATTTCCGTCTCGATGATCCGCGTATAGGGATTGCCGTTGGCCCGCACCCAGGCAACGGCTTCCGGAGCGCTGCCGCGGGGGTTGACGACCAGGTCCGACTGCTGCGTGACGACTCCGAAGCGCAGCCCCTGGAACTCGGTGATCGGATAGCCGAATTCCACCGACGCTGACATCGTAGTCGTCGAGAATTTCGACGCCGCCGAGACGAATTGCGCGACGTCCCGGAACTGCAGGCCGAGGGTGCGCGAAAGGCCGTCCACGTTCGTGTACGGATCCGTGTGCGAGACGCTGTAGGACTGCGAGAAGCGTCCTGAAACCAGTTCGACGGCCAGTCTCTCGCCTGATCCCATGAAATTCGAATGCACGAAGCTGCCGTTCAGCAGGAACGACTGCGACTCCGAGTAGCCGATGCCGCCGCTGAACTGCCCCGGCAGGCCTTCCTTGATGTCGAAATCCACGTCGACGAGGTCCGGCGTGCCCGGTACCGGCGTCGATTCGAATTCCACTTTCTCGATGTATGGCAGGCGCTGCAATCGCTCCTTGGAGCGCTCCAGCAGCGCGTTCGACAGGTAGGATCCTTCGAGCTGTCGCAACTCGCGGCGCAGAACCTCGTCGTCGATTGCGCTGGTGTTGATGAAATTGACGCGGCGCACATAGGCCCTGCTGCCGGGATCGACAAAGAACGTCAGGTTCACGGTCTTCTTTTCTTCATCCGCCTGCGGCACCGGGTCGATCTTGGCGAATGCGTAGCCTTCCACGCCAAGCCGGTATGCCAGGAGTTCCTGCGTCTGTGTGATCAGCTTTCGCGAATAAGTCTGGCCGGGCTGCACGACCAGCAACCGGCGCAAATCCGCTTCTGCGACCTTCATGGTGCCGGCGAGCTTGACTTCGCCGACCTTGTAGACCTCGCCCTCGCGGATATTGACCGTGATGAAGATGTCGTCCTTTTCGGGCGCGATCGCGACCTGGGTAGACTCAATCTCAAAGTTTGCATAGCCGCGGTCCTGGTACCAGGATTGCAGCGTCTCCAGGTCACCCTGCAACGACTCGCGCGAATACCGGTCGTCCTGCTTGTACCAGGACAGCCAGCCGGGCGTGCGCAGCTTGAATGCCTCGAGCAGCGTCTCATTGTCGTAGACGGTGTTGCCGACGATATTGATCTGGCGGATTCGGGCGCGCTTGCCCTCGACGACTTCGATCTTGATCTTGACCTTGTTGCCGGGAACCTCTTCGACCTTGGTGTCGATGCGGACCGCGTACTTGCCGCGGCTGAAGTACTGGTCCGTCAAGTAGCCCTGGACCTCCTCCAGCACGGAGCGGTCGAAGGTCTTGCCGGTGGCCAAACCGACCGAGCGCAGAGATTTCTGCAGGTCCTCGGTCTTGATGTCCTTGTTGCCGGTGATCTCGAAGCTCTCGATGGAAGGCCGCTCGTAAACGACGACCACCAGCGTCGCGCCGTCGCGACGCAGCTCGATGTCGCGGAAGAATCCCGTTCCGAACAATGCGCGGATCGCCTCCTGCAGCCGGCGCTGGTCGAGCCGGTCGCCTATGTTGACCGGCAGGTAGTTGTAGACCGTGCCCTCGGATATCCGCTGCAGGCCTTCGACCCGGATGTCGCCCACGATGAAATCGGTGGCCGCGCCCTGCGCGAATATTGCGGGTGCATAGGCCAGCAGAATGACGCTGATCAGCCGTCGTAGCATTTGAGCGTGGATCCCTTGCGTGATCAGCCGAGCAGGCGCGCGATGTCGTTGTAGAACGCGAAGCCCATCAGCAACATAAGCATTGCGATGCCCAGTTTCTGGCCCAGCACCTGTGCCTGCATCGGCAGCGGACCGCCCCTGGCCATTTCAACCAGCTGATACAGGATCTGGCCACCATCCAGCACCGGTATCGGCAGCAGGTTCAGCACCGCGAGCGAAATCGAGACCAGCGCCAGAAAGCCGAGATAATAATTGAAGCCCGCATTCGCCGTCAGCCCGGCGTACTGCGCAATATTGATCGGGCCTGAAATGTTCTTCGTCGAGACCCGGCCCGTGACCATGTGCCACAGGAATCGCATCGTCAGCGCGCTCTTGTCCCAGGTTTCCAGCACCGCCGGCAGCACCGCGGCAAGCACGCCATGCCGTTCGACAGTCTGCATCGATTCCGGGAAAGCCAGGACCGCCCTGCCGTCCACGCCGAGACCGATCTGTCCGATGGACCGGCCGTCCTCGACGACGGTCTTCGGGACCAGGATGAATGACAGCCGGGCCCCGTCGCGAAGCGCGGTGAGTTCCGTGCTCATGCCGGGACGCGCCCGTATTGCCGCGACGAAGGCGGCGAAGTCTGCGACCGGCTGTGCCTCAACGTCGACAATCTCATCGCCGATCGCAAGCCCGGCGCGCTCGGCAGGATCACCGCTCGTCAACAGACCGACCACGACCGGCTGCGGCGGCAGCCAGAACGACAATCCGAGACCATGCAACAGGACCCCCGGCTCGGTCAGTGTGCGTCGCTCGCCGTCCGGGACGACGATTTCAAGTTCGCGATCGCGTCCGTCGCGCCCGCGCACCGAAAGCGGCACGCGGCCATGATCGACCACCTCTTCGAGGATCCCGAGTACCGCGGCCTGGCGCGTGGGTGTCGCACGCCCCGCAACGCGAACCAGTTCGTCGTCCGGCCTCAGATCCGCCGCGGCGGCGTAGGACCCGGACGCGACCTCTCCGACGACCGGCTTGAGTCCCGGGATCCCGTACATGAACAGGATCCAGTAGGCGGCGATCGCAAACAGGAAATTTGCGCAGGGGCCCGCAAGCAGCACGAGGATGCGCAGAAGCGGCGGCCGGCGATTGAAGGCCCGATGCTCCTCGCCGGGCGGCACCGGTCCTTCGCGCTCGTCAAGCAGGCGCACATAGCCGCCCAGTGGAATCGCGGCCAGCACGTATTCAATCTGGTCCGGACCGCGACCGACACGCCGGAGGATCGGCTTGCCGAATCCGAGCGAAAAGCGCAGCACCTTGAAGCCGAGGCGCCGCGCGACCCAGTAGTGCCCGAACTCGTGCACCGAGACCAGCACACCGATCGCGACGATGAACGCCAGCAGGGTGGTGAAGCCAAAGCTCATGCGCCGACCCCCAGGCGGGTCGATAACTCGGCACTCGCCCGGCCGCGCGCCCAGGCATCAGCGGCCAGCGCGTCGTTCAGGCTTCGTACCGGCTTCACTTGATGCTGTTGCAACACGCTTTCAATGACCGTCGCGATGTCGCCAAAGTTCAGACTCCGGTCGAGAAAAGCGGCCACGGCCACCTCGTTTGCGGCGTTGATGACCGCCGGCGCCGTGCCACCCGCGCGGGCCGCCTCGACCGCCAGGCGGAGGCAGGGAAATCGTTCCAGATCAGGGGCTTCGAAAGACAATTTGGCAACCTGCACGAGGTCGAGTGATTGTACACCGGATGCGATCCGATCCGGCCAGCCGAGCGCATGGGCGATCGGCACGCGCATGTCCGGATGGCTCAATTGAGCGAGCATCGACCCGTCATCGAACTCGACCAGGGAGTGAACGATGCTCTGCGGGTGAATGACGACACTCACCCGATCCGGGCCGACCCCGAACAGGTGACAGCCCTCGATCAGTTCCAGCCCCTTGTTCATCAGCGTCGCGGAATCCACCGAGATCTTGCGCCCCATGCGCCAGTTGGGGTGCGCGATGGCCTGCTCGGGTGTCACCGACGCAAAGTCTTCGCTGCGCATTTTCAGGAATGGGCCGCCCGAGGCGGTCAGCAGGATGCGCCTTACGCCGGGCACAGGCCCGCCGCGCTCGTGGCCGGCCGGCAAGCATTGGAATATTGCGTTGTGCTCGCTGTCAATCGGCAGGATGCAGGCGCCCGATTTGCGCGCCGCATCGATCAGCAGTGTTCCTGCCAGCACCAACGCTTCCTTGTTGGCGAGCAGCAGCTGCTTGCCGGCAGTCGCCGCGGCAAGCGTCGGGGCAAGACCGGCAGCACCCACGATCGCCGCCATGACAAGCTCCGCTTCCGGCAGCGTCGCCACCTCGACCAGTGCCTCCGGTCCCGCCAGGACGCGCGTGTCGCAATGAGCGGCCGCAAGACCCTCCGAGAGCCTCGAGGCCGCGGTCCGGTCCAGAAGGGCCGCATACGCTGGCCTGTAGCGCAGGCATTGCGCGAGAAGGACTTCGTCATTGGCGCGTGCCGCAAGACCGACGATACGGAATCGGTCGGGATGGCGTGCGGCGACGTCGAGGGTGCTTTCCCCAACCGAACCTGTCGAGCCCAGGATGACCAGTCCCCTCATGTCACCAGCCCAAGCCAGCTGAAGCCCAGGGCCATGAGCGGCACGGAAGATGTGAGGCTGTCGATGCGGTCGAGGACGCCGCCGTGGCCAGGCAGGAGGCTCCCGCTGTCTTTCAGGCCGCGCTGGCGCTTGAACATGCTCTCGAGCAGGTCGCCGACCACCGACACCAGCACGGCTGCAATACAAAGCGACAGGAACGCCGACCGCGGCAAGGCGAACCATGCCATGCCTGCCACAGCCACCAGCAATCCCGCCACCAGGCCACCGAGCACGCCTTCCCAGGTCTTGTTGGGACTGACGAACGGCGCGAGGCGCAGGCGCCCAAAGCGCCGGCCCGCGAAATAAGCCCCGATATCGGCTGCCCAGGCGAGCACCAGCACGAACACGACCAGTTCACGGCCATGCTCTGCCTGCATGTACAGCCTCGCCACCGCGAGCCAGGCCGGCGCGAGCGCCCAGAGTCCGGCGATAGCGGCGAGAGCGCGGAGCTTGAGGCCCGGCGCCAGCACGATCCACCCGAACAGCGGGATCCAGCCGAGCATCACCACGGTCAGCACGGACTCGAACTTCCCGGGTCCAATGCTTGCAAGCCACAGCACGGCCATCACCACCGCACAGGCACCCACGTACGCGACGCGCACCAGCCGCGACTCCAGCCCCGCAAGCGCTGCCCATTCCCAGGCGCCAGCGAGAATCATGGCCGCGAGCGCCGTCACCGCGTACACCGGCGGCAGCACCAGCAATACGATCGCGAGCAGCGCCACCAGCCCGATCGCCGTGACAATGCGTTGCGCGAGCATCAGCTGACCTGCAACTGGGCCGCGGTGCGGCCAAAGCGGCGCTGGCGGCCGGCGAAATCCGCGAGCGCGCTCTCGTAGATGGATTCATCGAAGTCCGGCCACAGCGTGTCGGTGAACCAGAGTTCCGTGTAGGCGAGGTCCCACAACAGGAAGTTGCTGATGCGCCGCTCGCCGCCGGTGCGGATGAACAGGTCCGGCTGCTCGCGACCCGCAGTCGTCAGGCTGCCGGCAAATGCCGCTTCGTCCAGCAATTGCGGGTCCAGCGTGCCGGCCTGCGCCATGCCCGCGAGTCGTTTCGCGGCCTGCGTGAGATCCCAGCGTCCGCCATAGGCGACGGCCACCATGAGGTCCAGGCGGCGATGATCGGCAGTGCGGGCTTCCGCCGCGGACATCCTGTCTGCCAGTGCCGGCGCAAGCCGCGTTCGATCGCCGATGAATCGCAGCCGCACGCCATTGGCATCCAGCTCCGCGACTTCGCGATCGAGTGCCTCGAGAAAGAGCTGCATCAGCAAGCCGACCTCCTCGGCCGGCCGCTGCCAGTTCTCGCTCGAGAACGCGAACAGGGTCAATGCCGCGACGCCGCGGCGGACCGAATATTCAATCGTCGAGCGGACCGTGCGGGCGCCGGCGCGATGACCAGCGGCGCGAGGCAGCGAGCGTTGCTGTGCCCAGCGGCCGTTGCCGTCCATGATCACCGCGACATGGCGCGGCACCGGCCCTGCGCTCGGCTGTTCGGTAGCGGGTGCCGGCATCTCAGACCTGCAGCAGTTCTTTTTCTTTCTCGGCAAGCACGGCATCGATTTCGTGCACGTGCCGGTCGGTCAGTTTCTGGATCTCGTCCTGGGAGCGACGGTCGTCATCCTCGGAGATCTGTTTCTCCTTCAGCATTTCCTTCAGTTCGTTCATCAGGTCACGGCGCACGGCGCGGACTGACACACGCGCATTCTCGGCCTCGTGGCGCGCAACCTTCGTCAGCTCATGGCGCCGTTCCTCGGTCATCGGCGGCAATGGCAACCGGATGACCTGCCCGGCCGTATTGGGCATCAGGCCGAGATCGGACTTCATGATCGCCTTTTCAACGGCGCTGACGGCCGACTTGTCCCAGGGAGTGACGGCGAGCGTGCGCGCGTCCTCGACCGTGACATTGGCAACCTGGTTCAGCGGCACCTCGCTGCCGTAATAGTCGACCTTGATGCCTTCGAGCAGGCCGGTGTTGGCCCGGCCAGTGCGCATCTTGCGGTAGTGGTCCCGCAATGCTGCAACGCATCGGGACATGCGCTGCGTCGCGTCGCGATTCATCTCATCAAGCATGACTGTGTCCTCATTGAGCCGGGCTACAGCCCATTCGCGACCAGCGTTCCGACATCCTCGCCATCGACGATGCGCATCAGGTCGCCCTCATTCATCAGGTTGAAGACCCGCAGTGGCAGGCCATTGTCGCGGCACATGACGATCGCCGTCGCATCCATCACGTTGAGGCGGTCGTCGAGGACCTTGTCGAATGACAGGGTCAGGTACCGCTTCGCACGCGGGTTGCGCACGGGGTCGTCGTCGTAAATGCCATTGACCTTGGTCGCCTTCAGCAACAGGTCGGCGCCGATCTCGATGGCGCGCAGGGACGCCGCGGTGTCGGTGGTGAAGAACGGATTGCCTGTCCCGGCGGCGAATATCACGCAGCGGCCCTTTTCCAGGTGCCGCACGGCACGTCGCCGGATGTAGTCCTCGCAGACTTCCTGGACCCGCAGCGCGGACTGGACTCGCGCATGGGCTCCGAGCGCCTCCAGCGCATCCTGGAGCGCCAGGCCGTTCATGACGGTCGCCAGCATCCCCATGTGATCGGCGGTGACGCGATCCATGCCGGCACGCGCGAGGCCGGCGCCGCGGAAGATGTTGCCGCCGCCGATCACGACCGCAACCTGGATGCCGCGCGCCAGGACGTCCCTGATCTCGCCTGCGACCCGCTTCAGGACGAGCGGGTCGATGCCGTAGTCCTCGGCACCGAGCAATGCCTCGCCGCTGACCTTCAGCAGTATCCGCGACAGCGACTTTCGGGCCTGCGGTTTCGCCATGCCCATCCCCTTCAAGCAGCCCTGCCGATTATAAGGAACCCCGCCTTGGCGGGGTTCCTGGTCCTGTCCGGGTGTTGATCCAAGCGAACGGCCTCAGGGCCGGCACTCCGCGGCCTTGACCTGGGCCATCACTTCCTCGGCAAAATTTTCCTGCTTTTTCTCGATGCCCTCGCCGACTTCATAGCGAAGGAATGCAGTGACCCTGGCGCCGCCGGCCTCAAGGAGCTTGCCGACAGTCGTCTCCGGGTCCTTCACAAATGGCTGGCCGGTCAGGCAGATCTCCGCCAGGTACTTGCGCAGCCGCCCCTCGACCATCTTTTCGACGATCGCAGCGGGCTTGCCTTCACCGGCGGCCTGCGCGGCCAGGATCTCGCGCTCCTTGTCGAGCGTGGATTCCGGGACATCGGCGGGCTGGACATACTGCGGATTCGCCGCGGCGATGTGCATCGCGATGTCTTTCGCAAGCGTTGCATCGGCGCCCTCGAGCCCGACCAGCGTACCGATCCGTGTCCCGTGCACATAGCTGCCGATGACCGTCGGCGCAGTCAGTCGTTCCAGGCGCCGCACGGTGATGTTCTCGCCGATCCGGGCGATCAGGTTCCGGCGCGTCACTTCGACCGTCGTGCCGCCGGCGAGCGGGAGCGTCGCCGCTGCTTCGGCCGACGTGACGGAAGCCTGCAGTGCCGCCGCGGCCACGGCCGCGGCGAATGCCTGGAAGTCCTGCTCGCGGGCGACGAAATCCGTTTCACAGTTGACTTCTACGAGGACAGCATTGGTGCCGTCGGCACTCCTGGCCGCAACCACGATGCCTTCGGCGGCGATCCGGGCGGCCTTCTTGTCGGCCTTCGCAAGACCCGACTTGCGCATGATCTCGGCGGCGGCATCCAGGTTGCCACCGGTCTCGACCAGGGCCCTCTTGCATTCCATCATGCCGGCGCCCGTGCGCTCACGCAGAGCCTTGACGACGTCCGCCGTGATAGCCATCGTCATTCCCCGTTTTTGCCGGGCTTTTTCAATCCCGGCCGGCGCCGCACCGCGGGTTTTCCGCGACCGGAGTCGGGCAACACGCCCGGTATCGCAACTTCGACTATTGTGTCCTCGTCCGCGACGTCCAGCGGATCGGCCGCGTCCGGGGGTGCCTGAGGCTCGGCCGCAGATTCTGCGATCGGCGTCGGCATTGTTGCGGCTGAAGCGGTCTCCGCCGGTGCAGTGGCAGCCGGTAGCCGGCCGCGTGCAGGCGCCTTGCGGCGCACATTGGCGCCCTTGCGCGGTCCGCGAGCCGCGGCCTTGCGGCGCGGCTGGCCCTCTTCGTCCAGCTCGACGAACTCGTCCTCACCCGCCGGCACGATGGGCACGGCGCTCTTGCCGTCGATCACGGCTTCTGCGATGCCGGACGCATAGAGCTGGATGGCCTTCATCGCATCGTCATTGCCGGGTATCACGTAGTCGATGCCATCCGGAGAACAGTTGCTGTCAACGACCGCGACCACGGGCACGCCGAGCTTTCTCGCTTCGTGCACCGCGATCTCTTCGTGCCCGACGTCGACGACGAACAGCGCGTCCGGCAACGCATTCATGTCCTTGATGCCGCCCAGGCTGCGCAACAACTTGTCCAATTCGCGCCGGAGCTTTTGCGCTTCCTTCTTCTTGCGCCGCTCCAGCGCGCCCGAGTCACGCATCTCCTCGAGTTCGTGCAACCGCTTGATCGACTGCCGGATGGTCTTGAAGTTGGTCAGCATGCCGCCCAGCCAGCGCTGGTTGACATAGGGCATGCCGCAACGGTTCGCCTCGACCTGGATCGCATCGCGCGCGCTGCGTTTGGTGCCGACGAACAGCACCTTGCCGCCGTCAGTGATCACGCCCTTGATGAAGGTCGCAGCCTCGTTGTAGAGAGGCAGCGTTCTCTCGAGGTTTATGATGTGGATTTTGTTCCGCTCGCCAAAGATGAAGGGGGCCATCTTCGGGTTCCAGAAGCGGGTCTGGTGGCCGAAATGGACGCCCGCTTCCAGCATCTGCCGCATGGACACGCTGGCCATGAATACTCCTTGTTCGGGTTAGTCCTCCGCGAATCCGCATGCGGCAACCAGACCCGAAGGTCCGGCACCCGGCCGCACGTGACGATTTCGCGTGTGGATTTGGTTGAGAAAAAACGCCGCGCTTTATACCATCTTTGTCCCGTCGAAACAACGTGATAGGCGTTCGACCCCCTTGCTGATGGCACGTCAGGCCCAGGTCTCGATCAAGTCGCCCGCCGAACAGCAGGCGATGCGGGTGGCCGGCCGCCTGGCCGCCGACGTCCTGGACATGATCACGCCCCATGTGCAGCCCGGGGTGACCACCGAGGAACTCAACCGGATCTGCCACGAATTCATCGTCGACGTCCAAAAGGCCATCCCTGCACCGTTGAATTACAAGGGATTTCCGAAGTCGATCTGTACTTCGCTCAACCATGTCGTCTGCCATGGCATCCCGGGGGAGCGGCAGCTGCGCGCCGGGGACATCGTCAATCTGGATATCACGGTCATCAAGGACGGCTTTCACGGCGATACCAGCCGCATGTTCCTGGTCGGGAATTGCTCGGTCCAGGCCCGGCGCCTGTGCAGCATCGGCTTTGAGGCGATGTGGCTCGGCATCCGGCAGGTGGCGCCAGGCCACCGGCTGGGCGACCTGGGCCACGCGATCCAGCAATATGTCGAGTCCCAGGGCTACTCCGTGGTTCGCGAATACTGCGGCCATGGGATCGGGCGAGACTTCCACGAGGATCCGCAGGTGCTGCATTACGGCGAGCCAGGCACTGGCCTTGCGATCGAGCCGGGCATGACGTTCACTGTCGAACCGATGGTCAATGCGGGCCGGCGCCATGTGCGGCTGCTGGGCGATGGCTGGACTGTCGTCACGAAGGACCACTCCTTGTCCACCCAATGGGAGCACACGGTGCTGGTGACGGCTGACGGTTTTGAGGTCCTGACGCTCGGCGCAGCCGACCGCACGCGCAGCTGAGCGATGCGCGAAGCACTCACGGGAGCAAGCGAGGGCCCGATGGCCGTCGCGGAAGCTGCGGCGATTCCGTGGCCATTCGTCGATACCCTGAAAATCCGCCTGCCCGCGGCCCGCGAACCGGTCCGCGACTTCCGCGCTGCCCTCGAGGACGGCGATCGCGAGCTTGCGCACCGTTTTCACGCCGGCGAAGCCGTCGAAGCCCTGGTGCGCGACCGCGCCCTGCTCATGGACGCGCTGCTGGTGCGCGCCTGGGCGATGCATGCGGGCGCTGTCACGAGCGACCTCGCATTGGTTGCGGTCGGCGGCTACGGCCGCGGCGAGCTGCTGCCCTGCTCCGACATCGACGTCATGGTGCTGTTGCCGCAGGCTGAACAACCCGGCTGGACGACCGCGCTGGAGGGATTCCTGACCTTTCTCTGGGATATCGGACTGGAGATCGGTCACAGCGTCCGGACAATCGATGACTGTCAGCGCGAGGCACTGTCTGACATCAGTGTCGCGACCACGTTGATCGAAGCGAGACTGCTGGCCGGACCGGAGACCTTGTTTTCGGCGATGCGCCGCGCGCTCGCGCCGGATCGGCTGTGGTCCAGCCGCGACTTCTTCGAAGCCAAGCTGCGCGAACAGACGGAACGCCACCACCGCTACCACGACACGGCCTACAACCTCGAGCCGAATGTAAAGCAGAGCCCGGGCGGGCTACGCGACCTGCAGACCATCGCCTGGGTCGCCAAGCGTCATTTCGGCGCGGACACACTGCAGGAACTTGCCAGCCACGGATTCCTGACCGAGCGCGAGCTCGTCCAGCTGCAAGCCGCCCAGGCGTACCTGTGGCGGATCCGCTTCGCGCTGCACGTCGTCACGCAACGCCGCGAGGACCGCCTGCTGTTCGATCACCAGATCCGCCTTGCGCGCATGTTCGGATACGAGGATGCGACCTATACGCTGGCGGTCGAGCAGTTCATGCAGCGTTACTACCGTACCGCGATGTTCGTCAGTTGGCTGAATGAACTGCTGCTCCAGCATTTCCGCGAGGAAATCCTGGCTGATCGCGATGCGCCGCCGGTGCCGCTGTCGCGCCATTTCCAGGAGCGCGATGAATTCCTCGAAGTGACCGGGGCGGATGTCTTCCATCGCAATCCGTCCGCGCTCCTCGAACTGTTCCTGGTGTTGCAGCAAAATCCCGGGCTCAAGGGCGTGCGCGCAAATACGATTCGCCTCGTCACCCAGAACCTGTGGCTGATCGACGAGGAATTCCGGCAGAACCCGCGCAATCACCGCCTGTTCCTCGAAATACTCGAAGCTCCCGCCGGCGTGACCCACGAGTTGCGGCGCATGAATCTCTACGGCGTGCTGGGACGGTACATCCCCGCCTTCGGGCGCATCGTCGGCCGCATGCAGTACGACCTGTTCCACGCCTACACGGTGGATGCCCATACCCTGTTTGTCGTCAGCAACCTGCGGCGCTTTGCGCTGGAACGCTACGACCAGGAATTTCCGAAGCTCGCGGAAATCTTCCGCTTGCTGCCAAAACCACAGCTTGCCTACCTGGCCGCGATATTCCACGACCTCGCCAAGGGACGCGGCGGCGACCATTCCGAACTTGGCGCGGTTGACGCCGAGGCCTTTTGCCTCGAGCAGGGGCTCTCGCGCTACGACGCGCGGCTGGTGGCCTGGCTCGTGCGCCATCACCTGATGCTCTCGGTGTCTTCGCAGAAGCAGGACATCGCCGACCCGCAAGTCATCAACGCCTTCGCGCAGGAAGTCGGCGACCAGACCCGTCTCGACTACCTGTATGCGCTGACTGTCGCCGACGTGCGCGGCACCAATCCCAAGCTGTGGAATTCCTGGAAAGCGTCGCTCTTCGACGAATTCTACGAGCGCGTCAAACAGGCGCTGCGTCGCGGCCTTGAGAACCCGATAGACCGCGAGCAGCTGGTCGCAGAGACGCAGTCACAGGCACGCGAACTGCTGGCCGTCCGCGGCATAGATTCCGTGGGCGTCGACCGCATCTGGTCGGTCCACACCGATGCCTATTTTCTGCGGCACTCTGCTGCAGAGATTGCATGGCACACCGAACAGCTTGCGGCGCGCGATCCTGGCGACACGAGCCCGCTGGTCGCCGTCGCCGAACATCCGGGGCGCGGCGGCGCAACGGTCGTGTTGGTCCACACGCACGGGCGCCGGCACAGCTTTGCGCGAGCAACTGCGGCGCTCGACCAGATGGGTCTCAGCATCCAGGATGCGCGCATCACGCCGGCGACCGACGGCGCGAGCCTCGACAGTTATCTGGTCCTGGAGGACACCGGCAAGCCCATCACCGATCGCCAGCGCATGACCGGCATCGAGCGCCAGCTTGCCAAGGCGCTTTCCGAACGCAACGCAGCGACGCCAGCGGTGACCCGGCGCATGCCACGCCAGGCACGCATGTTCACGACACCCACGCTGGTGACATTCAGCGACGATGCCAAGAATGGGCGTACGATTCTCGAGGTCGTCGCCGGAGACCGGCCTGGCCTCTTGTCCGAAATCGGCAAGCTGCTGTGGGACCAGCGAGTCGAATTGCACGGCGCCAAGATCATGACGGTCGGCGAGCGCGCGGAGGACGTTTTCTACGTGACCGATGAATTGAGCCGCCCGCTCGAAGAAGCGCGGCGCGCTGCCCTCGCCGATGCCCTCCAGCGCGCGCTCGATGCCCGCGACGCATCGGCCTGAGCGCTGCGCCACCATGGACAAGCTGCGCACAATCATCGAGCAGGCCTTTGAGCGGCGTTCCTCGTTCTCGCCGGGCGACGCTCCACGCGAGTTGCTGGATGCACTGGACCTGTGCCTGGAATTGCTGGGCAGCGGCAAGGCGCGCGTCGCCCAGCCCATCGACGGCACCTGGCGCGTCAACGAATGGCTCAAGAAAGCCGTGCTGCTCTACTTCCGCACGCACGACAACGCGCTACAGGACGCGGGCGCCCTGCGCTTCTACGACAAGCTGCCACTGAAGTACGCCGGGTATGACGCTGCCCGTTTCCGCGCCGACGGTGCGCGCGTCGTGCCGGGAGCGATCGTGCGCGCGGGTGCGCATGTGGCCGCCGACGCGGTACTGATGCCCTGCTTTGTCAATGTCGGGGCGCATGTCGGCTCCGGCACGATGGTGGACACCTGGGCGACGGTCGGCTCCTGCGCGCAGATCGGCAGCAATGTCCATCTGTCCGGTGGTGTCGGCATCGGCGGCGTGCTGGAGCCGCTCCAGGCCCAGCCCACGATCATCGAGGACGACTGCTTCATCGGCGCGCGCTCGGAGGTCGTCGAGGGCGTAATCGTCGAGCGCGGCTCCGTGCTCTCGATGGGGGTCTTCCTCGGCGCGAGCACCCGCATATACGATCGCGAAACGCGCAACATCACTTACGGGCGTGTCCCGGCTGGTTCGGTTGTCGTGCCCGGCAATCTTCCCGCGGCCGATGGTTCCTACTCACTTTATTGCGCAGTAATCGTCAAGAAAGTTGACGCCCAGACGCGCGCCAAGACTTCCATTAACGACTTGCTACGAATGTGAAAGGTTCCGCTCGGGCCGCGCCGCCACGTTCAGCCGAAGCGGCCCGTGATGTAGTCTTCCGTGAGCCGATGCTTCGGGTTCGTGAAGATCGCGTCGGTGGTGCCAACCTCGATCAGATCGCCGAGATGGAAATACGCAGTGCGCTGTGAAACCCGCGCTGCCTGCTGCATCGAGTGCGTGACGATGCAGATCGCGTAGTTCTGTCGAAGTTCATCGATCAGGTCCTCGATGCGCGCGGTCGCGATCGGATCAAGCGCCGAACACGGCTCGTCCATCAGGATTACTTCCGGGCCCACGGCAATGGTTCGCGCGATGCAGAGCCGCTGCTGCTGGCCGCCGGACAGCGCCGTGCCGGCCTCGGAAAGACGATCCTTCACTTCCTCCCAGAGCCCTGCGCGCCGGAGGCTGGTTTGCACGATCTCGTCGAGTTCGGTGCGGTCCGCGGCGAGCCCGTGGATTCGCGGACCATAGGCGACGTTTTCGAACACGGATTTTGGAAATGGATTCGGTTTCTGGAACACCATGCCGACGCGCGCGCGCAACTGCACCACATCCTGCCGCTTGTCGTAGATATCCTGCCCGTCCAGGGTGATCGCGCCGGTCACCACGGCGCTGGGGATCGTGTCATTCAGCCGGTTCAGGCAACGCAACAACGTGCTCTTGCCGCAGCCCGAAGGCCCGATCATCGCGACGACCTCATTGTGCGCGATGTCGAGGCTGACATCCCGGATCGCATGCTTGTCGCCGTAATGAACATTGACCTTGCGACAGGTCATCACGGGATTCGATACGGTGACTTCGCCAACCGTGCGTCGCGCCGTCAGTTCATTGCCGCCCGCAGCGGCTGTTGCAGTTTCCAGCGCGGCACTGCGGCTCTGAGTCTGCGCTCCGGCTTTCGTCACAAGTTCTCCAGAATCCACGGCCCTTACCAGCGCCGCTCGAATTTCTGCCGAAGGATCACCGCCGCCGCATTCATGACCAGCAGGAAGGCCAGCAGCACCATGATAGCGCCCGAGGTGCGCTCGAGAAACGCCCGCTCCGGACTATCAGCCCACAGGAAAACCTGCACCGGCAATACGGTGGCCGGATCGGTCATGCCCGCCGGCACATCTGCGATGAAGGCGACCATGCCGATCATCAGGAGCGGCGCAGATTCGCCAAGCGCGCGCGCCATGCCGATGATCGCGCCGGTCAGCATGCCCGGCATCGCCAGCGGCAACACATGATGCGCCACCACCTGGACCTCGGACGCGCCCATGCCGAGCGCGGCCTCGCGTATGGAGGGTGGCACGGCCTTAATCGCCGCGCGGCTCGCGATGATGATCGTCGGCAGCGTCATCAGCGTCAGCACCAGTCCGCCGACCAGGGGCGCTGAACGCGGAACTCCGAAGAACCGGATGAATACGGCAAGGCCCAGCAGGCCGAATACGATGGACGGCACGGCGGCCAGATTGTTGATGTTGACCTCGATGAGATCCGTAAACCGGTTGGCCGGCGCGAATTCCTCAAGATAGACCGCTGCGGCGACGCCAATCGGGAATGACAGCAGGAGTGTCACGAGGAGCGTCAGCAGCGAACCGACCACCGCACCCAGCACGCCCGCCTGCTCAGGTTCGCGCGAGTCGCCTGCGGTGAAGAACACCCGGTTGAATCGCCGCTCGACGCGATCCTCCGCGCTCAGGGCATCGAGCCAGCCCAGCTGCAGGTCCGAGACCACGCGCTGGTCCTCCGGCAGCGTGCGATCGATCTTGCCCTTGACGAGTTGATCAATGTCGTCGGAGGCCATCAGCCACAATTCGCGGGTCTGGCCGATCAGACCGGGATCGGCGAGAACCAGGTCGCGCAAATCGAATGCCGTGCCGTCGCTGATCAGGCCGTGAAGTTGCCGTAATTCGCGCCGCTCCGCGACCTGTGGAAACTTCTCGCGAAGCGCTCGTTTAAAAACGCCGGAGTAATCACCTGCCCGCAAGGCTGTTTCGTCTTTTTTCCCTTCTGGATCAATCAATTCCTGATCGAACCGAATGTTAATTCTTATATAGGTCTGGACAAAAGCAGAGTACCCCGTGCTGATGATCGACAGGAAAAGGAATGCGACGAACAGCAGTCCGGAGATTGATGCGGCGAGGCCATACGCCCGAAATCGACGCTCCGCGCGGTAACGACGGCGCAGCCCCCGTTCCACGAGCTCGCGGACCCGCTCCTGCGCCTGGGGGGCCGGCAGTGGATCCTGCTTATTCATATTGCTCCCGGTAGCGGCGCACGACATGCAGCGCAATGACATTGAGCAGCAGCGTGACCAGGAACAGCATCAGGCCAAGTGCGAAAGCCGCCAGCGTCTTCGGGCTGTCGAATTCCTGGTCGCCGACCAGCAGGGTCACAATCTGCACGGTCACGGTCGTCACGGCTTCGAGCGGATTCGCGGTCAGGTTTGCGGATAGTCCGGCGGCCATCACGACGATCATTGTCTCGCCGATCGCTCGCGACACTGCGAGCAGCACGCCACCGACAATTCCAGGCAGCGCCGCCGTCAGCACGACCTTGCGAATCGTCTCCGAACGCGTGGCGCCGAGGCCATAGGATCCATCGCGAAGCGATTGCGGCACTGCCGTGATCATGTCGTCGGCCAGCGAGGATATGAACGGGATGATCATGATGCCCATCACGAGGCCCGCGGCGAGCGCGCTTTCGGACGAGACTTCCAGGCCGAAGCGTTCGCCGGCACCGCGCAGGAGCGGTGCAACTGTCAACGCGGCAAAAAACCCGTAGACCACGGTCGGTATGCCGGCCAGCACTTCCAGCACCGGCTTTGTGAAGGAGCGAAATCCGCGGCTCGCATATTCTGCCAGGTAGATCGCGGAGAACAGCCCGACAGGCACGGCAACCGCCATTGCGATGAAGGCAATCAGCAGGGTGCCCGCGAACAGTGGCAGGGCGCCAAAAGCGCCCGAAGAACCGACCTGATCGGCCCGGATGGCGAGCTGTGGGCTCCATTGCGTGCCGAAGACGAATTCTGTCACCGGGACCAGCCGGAAGAAATGCAGCGACTCGTAGAGCACCGAAAGCACGATGCCGATGGTCGTCAGGATCGCAATCAGTGAACACCCGAGGAGCGCCGCGCGGACAATCTGCTCGACTCGATTGCGCGCCTTGAGGGTGGGCGAAATGCGCGAGAGCGTGATCCAGCCGCCCGCGAGCGCCACGCACAGTGCCAACACCGTGACACCCGCCCGGCTCAGGCCATCGAGCTTCTGCCAGAGCCTGGCAGCGGCCGCGGTCTCCGGCGATACGGAGTCAGGCGTCACATTGCCGGCGACCACGTTTCGTACGTCATTCAGGACCAGCGACAGTTCGCCGGGTGACAAGCCTTGCACCGTGTCCGGCATCGAACGGATCACTTCGTCGGCAATGATGCGGTTATCCAACGCCTGCCAGCCCAGCACGACCGCAAGCGCTGGCAGGCTGCACCAGATCGCCGCCAGAAGGCCGTAATAGGCGGGCAGCGAATGGAGATTGCGCGCAGCGCGCGGGCCACCCGCAACACGCACGGAACGTCTGCGCCCGAACTGATAGGCAATTGCCGCCAGCAGAAGGAGCGCCAGGATCAACGTAGAGGTCTGCATCGGCCTCCCTGCGGCCATGCGAAGCAATGCACCGCCAAGGGCACGACGGCTACCCGGACCTTGTACACCCCGTTTGTTACGGATTTGTGGCACTGGCAGGCTTGCTGCGCGGTGGGCGCGCCCGTATAAAGGGCCGCGCCCGGACAGTCGCCGGGCCACGGAGTTCGCGTACCGATGTCGTCCGCCCTCGAATTGACCCGGCAGCTGCTGTCTCGAGCTTCAGTGAGTCCGGTCGACGGTGGCTGCCAGGAAGTCCTGATCACGCGCCTCGAGGCCCTGGGCTTCACCATCGAGCGGATGCGATTCGGTGATGTCGATAATTTCTGGGCCCTGCGCCAATCTGGCAAAGGGCCCGTATTCTGCTTTGCCGGCCACACTGACGTCGTTCCGCCGGGACCGCTCGAACACTGGCAGTCCGACCCGTTCAAGCCGGCCATCCGCGACGGTTATCTGTTCGGTCGCGGCGCAGCCGACATGAAAAGCGGACTTGCGGCCATGGTCACGGCCACGGAAGAATTTGTCGCCGCGCATGCGAACTATGATGGATCCATCGCCTTCCTGGTCACGAGTGACGAGGAAGGACCATCGGTTGACGGCACGCGTCGCGTGGTCGAAGTCCTGCGCGAGCGCGGCCAGCGCATCGACTATTGCCTGATCGGTGAACCGTCCAGCCAGCAAGTCTTTGGCGACACGATCCGCATCGGCCGGCGCGGCTCGCTTTCGGCAAGGCTGACGGTACACGGCATCCAGGGACATGTCGCCTATCCTGCGCTCGCGGAAAATCCGATCCATGCCTTCGCACCCGCCCTCGCAGAGCTGTCGTCGAGAACCTGGGATCATGGTAGCGAGCACTTTCAGCCGACGACATTCCAGGTCAGCAATTTCACTGCCGGTACGGGCGCAGCCAATGTGATTCCGGGTGAGCTGAAGGCGCGATTCAACCTGCGCTGGTCGCCCGCGCAGACGGTCGAAGGGCTCAAGAAAACGGTCATTGAAATTCTGGACCGGCACCGGCTGGGATACACGCTCGAGTGGTTCGTCTCGGGGCTGCCTTTCTACAGCGAGCCACGGACCCTTGCCACGATCGCAGTGGCCGCTGTGCGCGAGATCACAGGCAGGAACCCGGAGTTGTCGACCGGCGGAGGCACGTCGGACGGACGATTCATCGCACCGCTAGGCACAGAAATTGTCGAGCTCGGTGTCGACAACCGGACCATCCACATGATCGATGAGTGCTGCAGAGTCGAGGACATCGCACTGCTGCACCGCGCTTACGTGGAAATCCTCAAGCGGGTGTTCGCCGCAGATTGATCCAGATACCACCGGCAGTCACGACCAGCGCGAAAACGAAAACCCACGCCGGGATCGAAAGTCCCAGCAACGTGAAGTCCACCTTGGCGCATTCGCCACCTGCCTTGAAGACTTTCAGTATCACTTCGGTCAGCGGGAAGATCTCGAGCATGAAATCGAGATCCGCGCCGCAGGATGCAATCGAGCCAGGTGGCTGCATCTGGATCCAGACATGGCGCCCGGCGGTCGCCAGTGTCGCGAGACCGGTGATGCCGATGAGTCCGGCATAGATTGCGCCACGCAGCCTGCCGCTGGAATGCAGCGCCGCCAGCAGGAATGCCAGTCCCATGGCTGCCACGGTCACACGCTGGAATATGCAAAGGTGACAGGGCTGCAACTCGAGCACGTATTGGGAAAAAAGCGCAACGCCGAGCGCCGTCATGCAGGCGAGGAATCCGAGCCAGTTGGCGGTACGCCGGGACGACATCCTCAACCCTGGCGCTCCAGGGTCGAATCACGGATCTGCCGCTCTGCATCGTCGAGTGACAGGTGCCGGATATCCTTGCCGTGCACCATGTAGACCGTGTACTCGCAGATGTTCTTGGCATGATCGCCGATGCGCTCCATTGCACGAACCACCCACATCACTTCAAGCGCGCGCCGGATGGAGCGCGGGTCTTCCATCATGAATGTGATGCTCTGGCGCTGGATGGCCTCGTATTCCTCATCGACCTTACGGTCGCGGCGCGCCACTTCGAAGGCTTCGTCGGCGTCCAGGCGTGCAAAAGCGTGCAAGGCGTCGTGCACCATCTCGATGACCAGCTTGCCAAGGTGCCGGATCTCGCGATAGTGATCTGCAGGTTTTTCCATCGAGGCAAGCTTGGCGGCGATGAAGCCGACCTTCTCGACTTCGTCACCGATGCGCTCGAGGTCGGTGATCGTCTTGATGATCGCGACCATTACGCGGAGGTCGGACGCGGTCGGCTGTCGGGTGGCGATGATCCGGCCGCATTCCTCGTCGATCTCGACTTCCATCCGGTTTACTTTGTAATCGTCGCGGGCAATCTGCTCGCCGAGTTCGCTGTCGCCTTCGACCAGGGCGATGACGGCCTGCTGCAACTGCTGCTCGACAAAGCCGCCCATCTGCATCACGCGCGTGCGGACGCGCTCCATGTCCTCGTTGAAGCGCCGCGATATGTGCTGCCCTAGGTCAGCCGGTTCCATGCCCCGCACTCCCGATCGGCCGCGCCGATTCTGGTCCATCATATCGCAGCACTGCGCCGCTCAGAACTTGTAATTGAGGTCCAGCTGCAGGCGCTTGTAGTCCACCTCGGTCGGTGTGTCGTAGTTCCGATCATTGATGAAGTATGAGGCCTTGATGCTCATGTTCTTGACCGGGGCCCAGGAACCCTGCAACTGGTAGCCCCTGCCCTGCGTAAGACCACCGGAGAAATCCGAGTCTACGAATGCGCCCAGCTGTGCATCGCGTTCCATGTCTTCGTAAAGCGCGCCAAACTCCCAGGAGCGCGGATCCGAGGCCTTTCCGAGCATGAATCCAAGGGTGTAGCCTGTGTTCAGCGCGCTCGGATCCATGTTCTCCAGGTAGGCACCGAACAGCATGATCGGCATGGCGCCGACTTTGCCTGACCACTGAACGTCACCCTGGACAATGTTGTAGTCGTACGTGTAGCAGCGTCCCGTGCCGACCGCGATGCAGTCCGAGGCGGCAAGGTAGGTGCTGTTGCCGGCCGGTGAGTCAGCGAAGTTCAGTATCGGCTGATCCTGGATCGCACCGTAGTCCCAGTACCCCGCCGCCAGCGTCAGGCCGCCGCCGAAGGCATATCCGACCTGCGCTCCGATGACATTCGAGTCGGCAGCGGACGACATTTCCTCAAGCCAGTAGCCCCAGGCCTTCGCAAAGACCCCGGTCTTGCCACCGTACTGGAAGGCCATGCCTTCCGGATTGACGTCGCCGTCGAAGAACAAGCTGTTGCCGGCCTTGAACCACGGCTGCTTCTGCTTGCCCACGGTGACCAGCATGCCGTCGCGCGGCGTCCAGTCCACATAGGCGAGATCAAGCTGGATTCCCTTGCGTTGGCTGGCGTCGTCCAGCGTCGCATTGGTCGAGCGCGGATCGCTTGCATCGCCGGTCGCGATCTGGAATCCGGCTTTCAGCCTGTCGCTGATCTTGGCTTCCATGCCGAGCCTGGCGCGAATCCGCTGACGGACCCGATCGGAGGAGACTCCCTCGATGTCGAACTGTTCGTGGCGGTAACGCATGTCGCCCTTCCACTTGATATTGCTGGCCCAACTCATGTCCTTGGATGAAACAAGGCCCTGCGCGATTTTATCCGTCTGGCGATCATTGGATTCTTCGACCGCAGCGACGCGCGATTCGAGCGCCGCGACCGCGGGCGCAGTCTGCCCCTCCAGTGCCGCGTTCGCCTTTTCGAGCTGCTCGACCCGGGCCAGCAGCATGGGCACCATAGCGACCTGCCGCTTCAACTCCGCGATCTCCGCCCGATCCTGTTCAGTGGTGGCCGCAAGCGCCATGCCGGGGGTCGCAAGGACCAGACCAAGCACGCTTGCTGTCATGATGTTTCGCATATATGTGATTCCAGTGTTTCCTGTCTGTGAATCGTGGTTGGGGTCAGACGCCCTTCAGGGTGGTCAGGGATACGATTGTCTGCCGGATCTTTTCCCGCTCCGCCTTCGGAGCCGGCACCAGGCCCTTGTCAGCCAGGTAGCCCTCTTCGCCAAAGGCCTTTTCACTCGTGTACTCGGCCAGGAATTGCTTCATTCCAGGAATTACGCCGACATGTGACTTCTTGGCGTAAATGTAGAGCGCACGTGAGATCGGATAATTGCCGGATGAAATCGTCTCGAAATCCGGCGTGATGCCCTCGATGGTCGAGCCATGCAGTGAATTGAGGTTTTCCTCGAGGAAGCTGTAGCCGAAGATGCCCATCGCACTGGGATTTGCACCCAATTTCTGGACGATCAGGTTGTCGTTCTCGCCGGCCTCGATGAAGGCGCCGTCCTCGCGGATCGTCGTGCACACCCGCTTGTAGCGCCCCTCGTCCACGTCCTTCAGGGACTTGAGCCAGGCGACGGTCGAGCAGCCCGGTTCCATCACCATTTCAAGGAAGGAATCACGTGTGCCCGAAGTCGGCGGAGGGCCGAGTACTTCGATGCGCACGGCAGGCAACGCCGGGTTGACGTCTTTCCAGGTCTTGTAGGGATTCGCCATCAGGGTTGTCGGCGCAGCGGGGTCGGAGACCTGCTTGGCAAGCGCCCTGTAGATGTCCTTGCGCGTCAGGTGATAGACCGGCGAAACCTTGGCATTCGCCAGCACAATGCCGTCGAACCCCACCTTGATCTCGACGATATCGTTGACGCCGTTCTTGGCGCAGTCGGCGAACTCGGAGGCCTTGATGCGCCGTGAGGCATTCGTAAAATCCGGGTGCTGTACGCCGACTCCGGCGCAAAACAGCTTCATGCCACCGCCGGTGCCCGTGCTCTCGACCTTGGGTGTCTTGAACTGGCTGGCGCGTCCGAACTGCTCGGCCACGGTTGACGTGAATGGAAACACCGTCGAGGAACCGACGATGCTGATGTAGTCGCGCGCAGACTGCGAAATGGCGACCGGTGCGGCCACAACTGCCGCGAGTGCCACTATCAAGACTTTCCTGTACACGATTATTCCTCCAGTGCTGGCCATCAGGCTTTGCACGCCAGCCGGTGGCCGGGTGCCTTTGCGTCGGCCGGTACTGTAATCGGCGTTTGTTACAGAAATGCGTCAGCCGCGGGCGCGGCCGGGAACGCTGGTGGCAGGCAGAAGCCGACGGGAGGGAAAGTGCGCTGTGAAGGTCGAGCCATGGCCTTCACCACTCATGATCTCGAGTTGCCCGCCGTGCCGCTGCAGGCCGTGTTTGACGATTGACAGGCCGAGCCCCGAGCCGCCGCTCGCGCGCGCACGCGCCTTGTCGGCTCGGTAGAAACGTTCGGTCAGCCGTGGCAGGTGCTCGGCTGCGATGCCGATTCCCGTGTCCACGATCGAAAGATGCGCACCGGCATCGTCGCAGGTCCAGCGCACGGTGATCGTGCCATCCACGGGTGTGTACTTGACGGCATTCGAGATGAGGTTCGATGCGATCGAGTGCAATTCACGCTCACTTCCGAGCAGACCCCTCTCGGCTTTGATGTCGAGCTCGAACCGCGGCGGTATCACCGCCGACGCCCGTGCCTCGTGCACCAGTCGCTCCAGCAGTTCTGGCACATTGACAGGCAGCATCGGTGCCTCGTCCGTGCTCGACTCCATGCGCGAAATCTCAAGCAGGTCATCCACGATTTCGCGCATGCGATCCGCCTGCAGGCGCATGTCCGAAATCGGCTCGCGCCACTCAGCACCCAGTTCGATCCCCTCGTCCAGTTGGTCCAAATAGCCCGAGATAACTGTCAAGGGCGAGCGCAGCTCGTGCGAGGCATTGGCGACGAAATCCTTGCGCATCTGCTCGAGACGCACCTCCCGCGTGACATCGCGCGCCAGCAATAAGTGCTGCCCTCCCGCGGCCAAGACGATCAGCGCCAGCACGCGCTCGCCACCCTGCGGTCGCAGGATGACACCTGCCCCAGCACCCGAACCATGCAGGTAAGTGGAAAACTCGGGCTGCCGTATCAGATTCTCGATGGGCATGCCGCGATCGGCCTTGCGCTTGAGACCGAGCAGCAATGACGCCGTGCGATTGAACCAGATGATTTCGAAGGCCGGTGACAGCAGCACGACGCCGTCCGGCATTGCCGCAGAGAGTCGCCGGAACTCGCGCAACAGCTGGGTCACCCTGCGCTTGTGATAGAGCTTGCGCCGGTGAATCAGCCCGATCAGCCCGACCACGTCACCCCAGATGCCGCCGAGATCAGGTGGATCTTCTTGTGAGCGGTGCCGTACCCAGCGTTCCAGGCGAAACAGGCTGACCAGTTGCCAGCACAGCAGGCCGCCCAGGACGACCACGAGCCAGAGCCAGATCCACCCGAATACCAGGCCCAGACCGATCGCAGCGCCGATGCCGGCGGCGACCCGGGCAAGCGCAAATGTCCAGGCCTGCGACACGCCTCAACCGTCCTGCGCCGAGAACCGATAGCCGGCGCCGCGCACTGTCTGCACGAAGCGCTCGTAGCCACTGGGCTCAAGGGCCTTGCGCACGCGCCGGATATGCACGTCAACGGTGCGTTCATCGACATAGACATTTCCGCCCCAGACCCGGTCGAGCAGCTGGCTGCGCGCATACACGCGATCAGGATTGCTCATGAGGAAATTCAGCAGCCGGTATTCCGTGGGCCCGAGCCTGACCGCATGTCCGTCGGCGAGAACCCGGTGACCGGCCTGATCCAGAGAAAGGCCCGCGAACTCGATCTTGCCATCAGCACCCGTCGGCGCCATCCGACGTAACAGCGCCTGGATGCGCGCGAGCAGCTCGCGTGCAGAAAACGGCTTCGTGATGTAGTCGTCCGCACCGCCCTCGAGTCCGGCGACCTTGTCCGACTCGTCCGCGCGCGCCGTCAGCATGATGACCGGCAGGTCGCGGGTATTCGGATCCTTCCTGATCTGCCGCGTCAACTCGAGTCCGCTGGTGTCCGGCAGCATCCAGTCCACGAGCACGAGGGCAGGCCGTTGATCGACGATGCTCGCACGAGCGGTCTTGCAATCCTCCGCGAGGGTGACCTTATATCCGGCACGACGCAGGCCAAATGCGATCAGGTCGCGGATGGGCTGCTCGTCCTCGACGACCAGGATCAAGGTTTCCTCCTTGCGAATCCGGGGAGCCTGCCGATTCATTGTGAAAGAATTATGACACCCGCCACTTCAACGGCGGTGCACGACTTGATCGCGCAGGTAGACAGGCAGCGCCTGCGCGGCCGGGACGGCCCGGCCCGCGGCGAATTCGACGGCGGCAATGGCGGCGATGTCGCTTGCACGAGGCAATAGCTCGACAGCCGACCCGGCGAGCTTGACACCCAGGCTGGTGGCCAGGGCAGGATAAGCGGTGAATCCGTGGCCTGCCCCGAACCAGGCCGTTCCGTCCGGCGGCATCACCGCGGCGGGATCCGCCACCGACTCGGGCGTCAGTGCGATGGGCTGGTCGCCGCTGCAGTCAAACGCCGCCCAGTAGACCTGGCCCATGCGCGCGTCCATGCAGACGAGAATCCGGTTCCTGCCGGATAACCTTGCACCCGCAGCCGCGACCGCGGAGAGATCGCTGACCGGCAGTACCGGCAACTGCGCGCCGGCGGCGAGCCCCTGCGTGATGCCCGCCGCGATGCGAAGCCCGGTAAAGCTTCCTGGACCACGCCCGAAGGCGATCGCATCGAGCGCAGGGAGGCCAATGCCCGCCTCCGTCAGCAGTTCGTCCACCATGGGCAGCAATCGCTCCGCATGTCCGCGGCCGAGAATCTCATAGCGTTCAATCAACCCGCCCTCGTGCAGAAGCGCCGCTGAACAGGCCTCGGTCGCTGAATCGAGCGCGAGCAGCTTCATGCCTGGCGCGCCTCGGGTACGCCGAGCCCCGCTTCCGCGAGGCGGCGGCGCAGGAATGCCGCAGCCTCGGCGCCATCGGCCGCGATCCTCGCCGGCGGCAGGGACGCGATGAATTTCGCGCCGTAACCACGACTTCTCAGGCGCGGGTCGCAGATCACGACAACGCCGAAATCCTCGCGGTCGCGGATCAGGCGCCCGAAACCCTGCTTCAGCGCCAGCACCGCCTGCGGCAACTGGAAATCGTGGAATGGATTGCCACCGCGCCGGCGGATGCCTTCGAGACGCGCCTTCAGGAGCGGATCATCGGGCGCAGCGAATGGCAGCTTGTCGATGACGACAAGCGCAAGTGCGTGACCGCGCACATCGACGCCCTCCCAGAAACTTGCAGTGCCGAGCAATACTGCATTGCCCAGCTCGCGAAACCGCGCCAGCAATGCCTCGCGCGGCGCTTCGCCCTGCACCAGCAGCGGGTAAACATCGCGAAACATCGGCAGAGCCTCGAGCCGGCGCGCCGCTTCGCGCAGCGCCCTGTGACTGGTGAACAGCAGGAAGCTGCGGCCACCCGCCGCCTCGATCAGCGGCAGCGCCACATCAAGGACACGCCCGGTGTAACCCGGGCTCGCCGGGTCCGGCATATCGGTCGGCAGATGCAGGAGCACCTGACGCTCAAAATCGAAGGGGCTGTCAATCCGCACGGAGGCTGCGCCCGGCGCACCCACGCGGCCCAGGAAATGCGAGAAATCGTCGCCGACGGCCAGTGTCGCCGAGGTGAAAATCCAGGCGCCGCCCTGGGCACGCATCAACTCGCCGAGCCGTGTCGCCACTTCGAACGGCGTGAAGGCCAGCATGAATCCGCGGTTCCCGCCCTCGACCCAGCGCAGGCCGCTCTCCTGCTCCGCATCCAGCAGCTGCCGCAGCGTTTCACCCAGCTTCACTGCGCGCCTGCGGCACTGGCGCAGGCCGGGGTCTTCGGAATCCGTATCAGCGAGATTCTCCGCAATGTGTGCAAGGCATTCGCCCGCTTTCTCGAGCGCCGCGCAGAACTCGTCGGGAAGCGCCTCCCATTCGATCCGCTCACCGCGCCCGCTGATCGCCGCCTGCGCCTGCGCCACTGCATTCTCGAGCGCGACCAGCTGTTCACGCGCGGCGGCCTGGGCAAGGCCGGCACGGGTCATTTCGACGAGCGTGTCGCGCGTGAATGCCGTGCACTGCCGCCCCGCCAGCGACATGCCGAAGAATTGGGCGGCGATCTCCGGAACCTGGTGGGCCTCGTCGAGCACGACAGCCTCGGTACCCGGCAACAACTCGCCGAATCCCTCATCCTTCAGCGCGAGGTCGGCCAGCAGCAGGTGGTGATTGACCACCACGACGTCGGCCGCCTGGGCCTCGCGCCGCGCCAGGACGACGTGGCAACGCGAATATTCCGGGCACTCGGCGCCGAGGCAATTCTCCCGCGTCGATGTCACCGCACTCCAGGCCGGATCGGAGTCGCGCAGGCTCCTGACCTCTGCGAGATCACCAGTGGCCGTGCTGCGGGACCATTTGTGGATTCGCGCAATCATCTTGCGTTCCGGCAATTCCATCCCCGGCAGCGTCGCCATCGCGTCCGACAGATTCAGCCGATGGCGACAAAGATAATTTGCGCGTCCCTTCAGGAGTGCCACACGCACCGGCCGACCCAGGGCTTTCGACACGGTCGGCAGATCACGGTGAAACAGCTGGTCCTGCAGGGTCCGGGTGCCTGTCGAGATGATCACCTGCCGTCCGGACAACAGTGCAGGCACAAGATAGGCGTAGGTCTTGCCGGTGCCGGTGCCGGCCTCAATTGCCAGCATCCCCCGGCTCGCCAGCGTTTCGCCAACCCAATCGGCCATCAATTGCTGTTCGCGCCGGGACTCAAACCCTTCGATCACGCGCGCGAGCGGCCCTTCAGGCCCGAGCAACCTGGCATAAGATCCGGAACCGGTCATCCCGGCAGTCTCAGGGCATTGGCGTTCGAGATCAACGCGTTTTGCGCGTCGCCTTGCATATAATTCGGGCTCCCCGCAGGCGAGGCACGCAAGGTGACAGCAACCGGACAATCCCTATCCCCCGCGCAGGCGCCACCGGCACTCAGGCACTGGGTCGAGCAGGTCGCATCGCGCACGGCCGCCTCGCGCGTGCACTGGTGCGACGGGTCGGACGTCGAGTACCGACTGTTGATCCGGCAGATGCTGGCATCGGGGGAACTGCTGGAGCTGAACCCCGCGACCCATCCGGGATGCTACCTGCATCGCTCGAGCCCGTCGGATGTTGCACGCGTCGAGAACCTGACCTTCGTCTGCAGCGAATCCCGGGAGGACGCGGGCCCCAATAACAACTGGATGGCGCCCGCCGAGGCGCGCCGGAAGATGGACGCGCTGTTTGACGGCTGCATGCGCGGCCGCACGATGTACGTGATCCCGTATTGCATGGGACCAATCGACTCGCCCTATGCGCGCTGCGGCGTTGAGATCACCGACAGCGCCTATGTCGCGGCCAACATGAAGTTGATGACACGAATGGGTGCCGAGGCACTCGCGCGAATCGCGGGCGACGGCAGCTTCGTCAAGGGCCTGCATTCGATCGGCGAACTCGATCCCGGGCGCCGCTTCATCATGCATTTCCCTGAATCACTCGAGATCCAGAGTTACGGCTCAGGCTACGGCGGCAACGCGCTGCTCGGAAAGAAATGCCATGCACTGCGTATCGCGAGCTGGCAGGCGAGGCAGGAAGGCTGGCTTGCAGAGCACATGCTCATTGTCGGTATCGAGAATCCTGCCGGCGTGACCCATTACATCGCCTGCGCGTTCCCGTCCGCCTGCGGCAAGACCAATCTCGCGATGCTGATTCCGCCGTCCAGCATGCCCGGCTGGAAGGTCTGGACTGTCGGTGATGACATCGCCTGGCTGCATCCCGGGCCGGACGGCAGGCTCTGGGCCATCAACCCCGAGGCGGGCTACTTCGGCGTCGTCCCCGGCACCAATGTGAAGACCAACCGGCAAGCCTTCAAAATGATCCGCCGCGATACAATCTTCACCAATGTCGGCCTGACCGCCGATAACCAGCCCTGGTGGGAAGGCATCGACGAAGGCCAGCCTGCAATCGACTGGCAGGGCCGGCCATATGACCCGGCGATGGGCCCGGCGGCGCATCCCAATTCACGATTCACGGTATCCGCCAAGAAGAACCCCAGCTACTCGCCGATGGCGGACGCGCCGCAGGGCGTGCCGATTTCCGCGCTGGTATTCGGCGGCCGCCGTCGCACGCTGGCGCCGCTGGTGTTCCAGGCTCGCGACTGGCAGCACGGCGTGCTGGTCGGCGCTGGGATGGCCTCCGAAACGACCGCTGCAGCGACCGGCGATGTCGGCGTCGTGCGCCGCGACCCCATGGCCATGAAGCCATTCGCGGGCTACAACTTCGGCGACTACTGGCAGCATTGGCTCTCGATGGCTAAGCGCGTGCCGCAGTTGCCGGGCATTTTTCACGTCAACTGGTTCCGACGCGACGCCAACGGGCGCTTCCTGTGGCCCGGCTACGGCGAGAACCTGCGCGTGCTGGCCTGGATCATCGAGCGTTGCGAGGGCCGCGCCGCGGCGGATGAGACCGCCATCGGGGCAGTCCCTGGCCGCGATGCGATCAAGCTCGCAGGTTTGGAACTGCCGGACGCAACGATTGCCGAGCTCTTGTCGGTGGACGTCGCACAATGGCGCAAGGAGGCCGATGAGATCGACAGTTATCTTGCAGGCTTCGGGTCACGCCTGCCGGCGGAACTGCGCCGTGAACTCGAAAGCCTGCGCGCGCGCCTGAAATAGCGGTTGCGTCAACCCGATTCGGAAGGACTGGGGATCGTATCGGTCCCCTCTTCGCAGCTAAACTCCACCGTGTGATAGGACTGCGGCTCCGGCACGCGCCCGAGCCCGATGACGCCCTTGCCCTTCAGCGGTACGGCGTCGCGGCGCACGAATGCATCGTCGCCATTCTGGCCCTGCACGAATGAGCCATTCGTGCTCTCGTCGATCAGCATGAACCGGTTCTTGCCGGCTTCGATGCGCGCATGCAGCCTCGACACGAGATTACCCTTGATCACCAGGTCGTTTTCCTGGCCGCGGCCCAGGGTCGCGGTAGCCCGCTCACGGTCGTCGAGAATCAACTCCTCGCCAAGATACGTCAGACGGATTCGGAATGGACGGTGCTGCTCAGTGATGGTCGCGATCGCGGGCAGCATGCTGGTTGCATCCCCGTGCTGCCACAGCAGTTCATAGATCGTGACCTCGCCCTGCTGGCCACGCGGCACGGCCACGTCCACCTGGCGCGAAATCGCGCGCCATTCGTCCGACAGGCGCGCGAAGATCGAATCCGTGATGATGATCTGGCCGGCCTTGGCCTGGCTGGTCATGCGATTGGCCGTGTGCACAGCCGCGCCGAACACATCGCGGGTCTCGAGCACGACCGGGCCGAAGTGACAACCAATTCGTATCGCGATGTGCTGGCCGGCGACATCCAGTTCGGGATGCGCTTCGATCCCGACCTGCATCTGGACCGCGGCATCCATCGCCTTGTCGCAGTCCTCGAATGTCGCGAGGATTTCGTCGCCCATGGTCTTGACGACCGCGCCGCCGCAATGTTCGGTCGCGCCGCGCATGATGTCGACGCAGATAGCGACCTTGTCGCGCGCCGTAATGTCACCGAGCACTTCGAAAAGCCGCGTGCTGCCGACGACGTCGGCAAAGAGTATGACGAGTTCCTTGTCCTTGCCCATGTTCGATTCGAACGACGCCCGCGGCCAGGGCCTTGATTATAGGCGTTATGTCAACGCGCGGCATCTCGGGCCCCGGCGGCCATATCTTGGCGACCGCGACAGATACTGGCGGGACGGCCAAATGCGGCCACTGACATGATCCGGGCGTCACCGGCAGGGAGGCCTGGACATGGCGCTCAGCGTCGAAATCGCGACCGCGGAGACATTGCGGCACGTAGTCGCGCAGAGTCGCAGCCGCCGCCCGCTTTACGGCGAACCCGTGCGGCGAAGTGCGGCTGCAAGGCAACTCGCCGATAGCTGCCTGCGTCATCGATTGAAGTGCCTGGTCTGGTGCATCACCGACCGGCGCCTGCACGTCGTGTTTCGCGGCATGCCGGCGTCGATCACGCTCGCAACCCAAGAGCTGATCGGCTCGCGCCTGCGCCACGGTCGCTGGCTTTCAACCATTGTCAATCGCGACATCTACCTGCTCGAAGTCGTCCGGCATGTGCTGCTTGGACCGGTGCGTGCCGGCTTGTGTCGCCAGGCCGCCGATTGGCCATTCTCGAGCGCGCGTGAATCGCTTGGCCTGCGCCCTGCGCCCGCCTGGATGGACCTGGCCGCAATTTATGACCTGCTCGGCCCGCGCGACAGCATGAGCATTACGCGCCTTCGCCGCTTCATGGAAAGCGGATAGCGCCGGCCAGTGCAGCTTCCATGAGCGCCGGCCCCGCATCAGGACGGCTCGCGCCTTCACTCAGCGCCCGGCGCCAGGCGCGTGCGCCGGCACGGCCGGCAAACAGGCCCATCATGTGCCGCGTGATGGCACGCAGCGGCGTACCCGCCTTCATCTCGCGTTCCGCATAGCTGCGCATGCTCTGCGTGATTGTCGCCGGATCCGGCGTCTCGAAGCCATCCGCGTAAATGGCACGATGCAGCGCCGGCAGGAGATACGGGTTGTGGTAGGCCTCGCGCCCCAGCATGACTCCGTCCACGTGCGCGAGTTGCTCCGTCACCTGAGGCACTGTGCGCAATCCGCCGTTGACGATCACCGACAAGGACGGAAAATCGCGTTTCACCCACCATGCGCGTTCGTAGAGCAGCGGCGGGACTTCACGATTCTCCTTCGGACTCAGGCCCTTCAGCACCGCCTTGCGCGCATGCACGATCACTGTGGCGCAACCTGCGGCGGCGATTTCAGAGACGAATGTGTGAAGAAACCCGTAGTCATCATGGTCATCGATGCCGATGCGGCACTTGACCGTGACCGGCACCTTGACGGCAGCACGCATTGCGCGCACGCAATCACCGACAAGACGCGGTCTCGTCATCAGGCAGGCGCCGAATGTCGCGCTCTGTACGCGATCGCTCGGGCAGCCCACATTCAGGTTGATTTCGTCGTAGCCGAATGACACGCCGATCTCGGCCGCGCGGGCGAGTTGCTCGGGCTCGCAGCCGCCGAGCTGCAGCGCGACCGGGTGCTCGGCGGGATCGCAGGCGAGCAGGCGCGCGCGATCACCGCGCAACACGGCGTTCGCGACGATCATTTCCGTGTACAGCAGTACGCGCGGCGAGAACTGGCGCAGGAAGAACCGGCAGTGCCGGTCCGTCCAGTCCATCATCGGCGCGACCGAAATCGGCGATCGCACCGATGCCGCTGACCGACGGGCGTATCGGATGTCGATGGATTCTGCAATCATGCGACTATTCGATTCATTGCGAGGTTGCGGAACATGATTGCAAGAATCGTCGTCGCCAACCAGTCGGAGGCGCGATTCTACGACGCCGCGGGCCTGCGATCGCCATTGCGGCTCGTCGGTCAGCTCTTGAATCCGGAAGCCAGACTCCATGACCGTCACCTGAAGTCCGACCGCCCGGGTCGCGTTTTCACGAGCGCAAGGACCAGTTCCGGGCGACGAGGCGCGGTAGTGCACCACGGCACCGGCGGAGAGCGTGGGCCGCACAGGCAGGTCGCGATTGCTTTTGCGCGCCGGATTGCAGCCGAA
>JAQBHG010000022.1:0-15309 GCA_032127975.1 Steroidobacteraceae bacterium | reverse complement strand
CACCAGCCCACCCGCCGGCGTATCTTTCCACACGGTTGTACCGGCGCCGATGGTGGTGCCGCGCGCTACACGCACTGGTGCGACCAGCTGCACATCGGAGCCGATATGCACATCGTCTTCGATCACGGTACGGTGCTTGTTGGCGCCGTCGTAATTGCAGGTCACGGTACCGGCGCCAACATTGACATTGGCGCCGATCGTTGCATCGCCCAGGTAGGTCAGATGATTCGCCTTGCTGCAGAGGCCGAGCTCGGTGTTCTTGACCTCGACGAAATTTCCGATATGGACTTCGTCGGCAAGCCGCGTGCCGGGACGCAGCCGAGCAAATGGACCGACCACGCAGCGCGCTCCCATGGTCGCACCTTCGATGACGCAATTTGCGCGAACTTCCGTGTCAGCACCGATCTCGCAATCGCGCAATACGCTGCCAGGGCCGATGCGCACACGATCGGCGAGACGCACCTTGCCCTCCAGAATCACGTTGATATCGAGCGTCACATCGCGTCCGCACTGAACCTCGCCGCGGATGTCCACGCGCGCGGGATCCACGATCGTCACGCCAGCACGCATCAGCTCGGTCGCACGCTCGCGGCGCAGCGCCGCCTCGACTTCCGCAAGTTGCAGTTTGTCGTTCACGCCCAGTACCTCCGTCGCCGACGATGCCACAACGGCCTCGACCGCGACACCGTCGCGCACCGCGGCGACGATGCAGTCCGGCAGATAGTACTCGCCCTGCGCGTTGTCGCGCCCGAGCGCCGATAACCAGCGCCGGAGCCGGCTGGCCGGCGCTGCCAGGAGGCCGGTATTGATCTCTGCAATGGCGAGTTCCTTGTGGTTCGCATCCTTGTGCTCGACGATGCGCGCCACGCGCCCCGTGGTGTCGCGGATCACGCGGCCATAGCCGGCCGGATCCGGCAGCACCGCAGTCAGCAGCGCAAGCGATGATGCGCCGGCGCGGTTGGTCAGGCTGGCAAGCGTCGCAGCGCGCACGAGTGGTACGTCGCCATACAGCACGAGCACGATATGTTCGTCCGGTATCGCCGGCATGGCCTGCAGCACGGCATGCCCGGTTCCCTGCTGCTCCGCCTGCAGCACCCAGTGAATTGCGGCATCCGGGAACGCCTCGCGAACGCACTCGCTGCCGTGGCCGTGAACGACATGGATGGCATCGGGTCGAAGCTGGCGTGCTGTGTCGATCACATGCGCCAGCAACGGGCGTCCCGCCAGAGGTTGCAATACCTTTGGCAGGTCGCTCACCATGCGCTTGCCTTGGCCGGCGGCCAGTATGACGACGGACAGGGGCATCGGGGCGGATTGTACCGGAGAGCGATCAGCCAGGATGGCGGTGATGCTGAATCAACGCGGAAGAAGCCGGTGCGCGCACTGACGCCCAAAGCAAACCTGATTGGTTTGGCCTGCTTTGTGCTCTTGTCTTGTTCGAGTGAACAGCAGGATCAGGGCAAGAGGCCGCAAAACGCCGCGCCCGCGGCCGTTCCAGCGTACGAACGCAGTTCACCTGCGCCAGAGCCCGGGCCGCCGCCTGCGAATGTCGCCGTGGCTGGCAAGATAATCCAGCCGCCGATCACTCCGGATGACTGCCGATACGATGGACTGTCGGATGCGCTGACAGAGGCGCGAGCCCGCTGGCAGGGTACCGGCATCAACAGTTACAGCATGACGATCCAGCGATCTTCCTTCCACCAACTGGCGGCGTGGCCGAATTCGAGGCCGCTGAAACTGACGGTCCGGGATGGCGTCGCGACGGGCAATCTTGCGCGTGTCGATGCGGCATGGCTGCAATCCCTGACCGTTGACGGGCTATTCGAGTACATCGAGGGCCAAGCGTCACAACGCCCTGATTGCCTGAGCGTAAAATTCGATCCTATGTTTGGATATCCGACCTCGATCAGGATCGATCCGGTGCTCGGCGGCGCGGACGACGAGGTGGAATTTTCGGTGACGGACTTCGGACCATGACTGGATCGGGTACCGCCTGGCATCAATCGATTGGGGGCCGCCCTGTCCGCAGAATCGCAGAATGACATCACATTGGCGCGGCGCATGAAAGCATTTGCCACCCGCTACACCGCTGCCTGGTGCAGCCAGGATCCCGCGAGTGTCGCCGAATTCTTCGCGCAGGACGGATCGCTGAAGATCAATGACGGCGCCCCTTCCGTCGGACGCGCGGCGATCACGGAGGCGGTGCAGTCGTTCATGACGGACTTCCCGGACATGATCGTCGAGATGAATGGGCTGGATAACTTGGTCCATCCGGGGTCGATTCAGGACGCCACCGATCCACAGACCTGGGACTTCGGCATCGTGGAAAAGCCGCGGCCCGGCCTCGTGGCGGTCCTCGCTAATAGGTCTGCGTAGACCTGGCGACCGGGTACTTCGAAAAGATTGCGGTGACAGCTTCGTCGATCTTCGGCTTGAGATTGTCCATCGTCTTTTCGGTGACACGGCCCACTGCAACACCTTCCCAGACCATCTGTTTGCGCGCGGCGTCGATCACGTCGATATTCAACGTGCCCTCGGTGTAGGTATCGACGCGCGAGTCCATCGGATACAACGGCCAGGTCGTATAGAAGCCTGTGCGGTACCGGTAATAGTCGTGCCCGAATCCGGCACCGACCAGTAATCCGGTTTCCGGCACCGCCTTTGCCAGGAGCCGGTCGTTCAGCCGACCACTGAAGTTCACGAGCAACTGCGGCGCGTCCTCGACCAGCCGCAAGCCGCGTGCCTCGAGCTCCCGCTGGGTCGCAGCTTTGAGATATTGCGACACGATCGTCTGGTACCCCTCGCGGTCCGTGCCGAGCGGGGTGACGAAGCCGAAGGTATGGTACTGCGAGAAGTCGACGGTCTTGTCGCGCTCAGCCCGCACGCGCGGACCCGATGCGCAGCCAGCCACGACCAGCGCTGCGCCCGCGAGAACGGCCACGATTACATGACGAATGCCTTTGGTATTCATGGCAGACTCCTTCGCGGTTTCAGAGGGCCTGTACTTCGACCCCGTTTCGCTTCTGGGGTTCCGGGTTTCGCCGCGGACCGAAACTGCGCATACTTAGCAAACTCAGACAAACCGAGGGTTCCATGGCAACAAAGCTCGAAAAACCGTTGAAGCGCGAAATCGTCGTGAACGATGCGCCCTACATGCTGACCATCTCGCCGGAAGGGCTGAAGCTCGTGCCGAAGGGCAAGCGCAATGGCCTCGAGCTCACGTGGAAAGGCATCCTCATGCAGGCGACGATGAGCGAGACTGCGGGCGGAAGTTCCGGCGCCTAGGTCGCCGGCTCGATCGGCCTGGATACTTCCTCGCCTGCGAGCAGGCTAGGTTTCGCTCAGGGGGTCCACATGGACGCTCGAACTCTCGCGATGCTCGTCGTTTCACTGCTTGCGCTCGTCGCCTGCGATCGGGCGGGCGATTCGCAACCCGTGCCGACGCCGGCTACTACACAGGCCCTCGCGAAGGCAGCACCCTCCTTCGTCAACAAGGTCTGGCGGGTCGTCGAGTCGGAACAGGTGGCCCCGGGCTCGCTTCGGGTCTTCCTCGCGGACGGCACGCTCGTGATGGCTTCGCCACACGCAACGCCCGCGTTCGGCGCCTGGCGTTATGACGACGGCCGCCTGACGATCACCGAGGAAGGCCAGGATTACCCCACCGACATACTCGCCTTGAGCGAAAGCACGCTCCGGATTCGGTTGCACAGCCCCGGCGAGCCGGTCGAGATCCTGTTCGAAGCGGCCGAGCAGTTTCCGATGGGCCCGATTCCGGACGAAAAGCGGGCCGACGTCGCGGCTCAGGCGGAGATCGAACAGGCGACCGTTACCTTGTGGGGAACGGCTTGGCGACTCGAGAGTCTCGCAGGCGCCGAAGTGCTGGATGGCGCGCAGGCGACGCTCCAATTCCCGTCGGAAGGCCACGCGAGCGGCAACGGTTCCTGCAACCGCTTCAACGGTGTCGTGACCGTCGAGGGAAACACGATCCGGTTCGGCGGCCTCGCGGCGACACGCAAGGCCTGCGCGGAGACCTTGATGCGGCAGGAAGACGCGTACTTCGCGGCGCTCCGGGAAGCCGAGCGCTTCGAGGTGGACGGCGAGGCCCTGCGAATCTACGCCGCGGGTCGGGCGGAGCCGCTGCAATTCAGCACGGCGCCAGCACCCACGGCCCGGCCTACGCAGACAATCCAGGTCGTGCCAGCGACAGAAATTCCCACCTTGACCGGGATCTGGACCGTAGTAGCGCATCACATCCCGGGCGTCAGCGCCATGAGTGACGGCGAGGCCAGAACTCACTACGGCGAGACCGTGCGGCTGACCGATCGCTCGGCAATCTCGCCCGGGGCAAGCTGCCGCGAACCACGCTATGCGTCAAACTGGGTTTCATCGGAGCAGTACCTCGCGAGCGAGTACAAGCTCCAGCCCGGAAGTCTCCAGCCGCTCGCCACGCGGGATCAGCTCCAACTGATGAAAGTCTCGTGCGGCGGCACGCCCTGGACTGCGCTCGGCGCAACGCTCCTCGAGATCGACGCGGATCGCGCACTCGCACCATGGAACGGCGTCTTTTTCGAGCTGGCGCGTGATCGCGATTTCCGTGCGCTCGGACAGGAGCCCGGCTGGGAACTGGAGATCCACAAAGGGGCCGTGATCCGCCTGACCTACGACTACGGCAAAGGCACCGCCGTAACACCGGCATCGCGAGCGCAGGTGGATTCGAGGACCGGCACCCGGACCTACCATGCCGTGACGAAGGCGAATGACCTCCGCGTCGAGATCGTGCCCGTGGCGTGCACCGACTCCATGAGCGGTAGATCGTTCTCCACAACTGTGTCCGTCACGCTGAACGGCCGAACCTTTCGCGGCTGCGGCGAGGAGCTGGCGACGCCTTACCAGGGATAGGGCAAAATGGGTCCGTGCAAGCGCTGATTTTCGACCTGGACGGCACGCTGATCGACACGGTCTATGCGCATGTGTTCGCCTGGCAGCGCGCGTTTGCGGAAAGCGGCCTGGCAATCGACGGATGGCGCATCCATCGGCGCATCGGCATGAGCGGGGGCCTGGCCGCGCGCGCAGCCGCCCGCGAGCTCGGGCGCGAGATCGATGCCGCGCAGGAGGAAGTCCTGTTGAAGCGCCACGGTGAACTGTTCCGGCAGTTCCTGCCCGAGCGCCGGCCCCTGCCGGGAGCCGTCGAAATGCTTCGCACCCTGCGTAGCCAGAATGTCCCATTCGGAATCGCGACTTCCGGCAGTCGTCCGGAGATCGATTTGTCTCTCGAAGCGCTCGGTATCGGCCCGGAGACCATCGTGATCGAGCGTCGCGACGTCAAGCGGGCGAAACCGGAGCCGGATCTCTTTCTGGCATGCCAACAGAAACTCGGTGTTCCGGTCGGCGAGTGCTATGTCGTCGGCGATGCGGTCTGGGATCTGCTGGCAGCCCGGCGCGCCGGCATGCTGAGCGTGGGACTCTTGAGCGGCGGGTACGGCGAGAACGAGTTGCTCGGCGCGGGTGCGTATCGCGTGTATCGGGATGCCGCGGATCTGCACCGATCGCTTGATGAGTTGGGCGTTCTGCCTTGAGCGCACCGACCTGGCGCCCCGACTACCAGGGATAAAGCTTGCCGTTGTAGTTAAAGAATTTGCCGGTGTCTTCCGGCTTCAGCGCCGCGATCACCGAACGCATGGCGCGGATACTCTCCTCCGGCGCGAGCGTGCCGCCCTCACCGCCCATGTCGGTGCGCACCCAGCCCGGGTTCAGCACGACGCAAGTGATGCCGCGCGGCGCGAGATCGACCGACAGGCTCTTCATCACGCTGTTGACCGCCGACTTGGAGCTGCGATACGCGTAGCGACCGCCGGAAGTATTATCCGCGATCGAGCCCATGCCGCTCGTGATTGTGACGATGCGCTTATCGTGGCTCTGCGCGACGTTCTCCAGGAACGCCTCGGCCACGCGCATGGGCCCGAGCGTATTGGCGTCGAGCACGCGCGCCCAGGCCGCGTAATCGAGGCTGCCGAGCCGCTGGCCGGTTGGCCCGCCGACGCCGGCATTGTTCAGGAGGAGATCGATGGACTGGCCGGTCAGCGCCATGGCGGCCGCACGGACGCTGGCGGTATCCATGACGTCCAGTGCCAGGACGCGTAAGCGATCGCCAGATTTCTTCGCGAGTTGCTTTAGCTCTTTGGCGTCGTCCGGCGATCGGCAAGCGGCATGGACCTGCCAGCCATCGGCGGCGTACTGGCGCGCGAATTCGAGGCCGAGGCCGCGGTTGGCGCCGGTGATCAATACTGTTGGCATGAACGTGCCTCCAGCGCCGATTATCGCACTGCGCGACGCGCTAGTGGCCAAACGCCCCAATCGCGCGAGGCCGCCGGTTTTCACCGACGGCCTCGCGGGTCTGTTGCGACATCGATTGCGAGCGGCGCGCCTGCTATGGCGCCTCGCAATCCGCTGCAGCCATCGGACGCGTACAGAAGACACCGCCCTCGGTGATGGTCTGGTTGCCGTACTTCTCGGTGGCCAGGACCTCGAACTCATAGATGCGGTTCGGCTCGAGGTACTGCTTCGGCACCAGGAAGCTGGTCTCCGATTTCGAGAGGTCGGCGTTGAGCGACGTCTTCGTCTTTCCCGAAGCCAGCACCGGCTCCGTGATGTCGACGACCACGACGTGGTAGCCCACGATCTCGACCGGCCCGAGGTAAGGCAGGATCGGACTCGTCACCTTGTTCCACCGGATGACGAGGTTGGCGTCGTGGGCAACGATGTCGCCGTCTCCCGGCGCGTTGATTTGAGGACCGGCGGGCACCCTGTGCGTGAGCCTGGCCTTGCCTTCAAACTCCGTTCTCCCGCTCTCGCCCTCGAACCCGTACCACCCGGCGGGCCAGTTGGAAAGCAGCTCGGTCAGCGAGATCGCGTCTTCGGAAGGTTCGCAGCCGAGCGCCTGCTCCAGGTCGGTGATCGGCGGCTCGACGCGTTCGTGGAATAGCTCGGTCAGGTCGTGCGTCTCCTCCTGGCCGAGTACTGCCCGCATGCTGAAGACTTCCTGGCCGTAGGGACTCTCGACCTCGGCCTCCGTGACGCCGTCCGTATCGAAGCTCATCTGGATACCCATGTCGCAGGCCGACGCGTTCGTCTCGAAGTGAATGTTGGTCTGCTTGAACGGCTCGGGCCGGGCAGCCGCGGCGGGGGTCGTTGCCGCCGCCAGCACCATACCCGCCGCCACGGCCCTGCCGATGATTAAAATATGTCTATTCATGACGATTGCTCCATGTTCCGCGTGAATGCACCATCGCAATGGATGTCTTGCTGCAGATTAGACGCCACGCGAGACCGAATCCTTCGCGGCACCCAAGCCGCGACGACGAGGCTAGTGCAATAATTCAGCCATGCGCTGGCTGAAATTGCCTCTCGTTACCGGAACCCTGTGGCTGATGGCGGCCCCTGCCCTTGCCCAGGCATACCAGCCCTACCCGTCTCCCAGAATTACGCCGAAACAATGGACGAGGTACGGCGAGGAAGTGCGCGCGCACCACGGGGCGAGCGTGGAGGTCTTCAAGGACAGGAAACTCGTCGCATTCTCGGACGAGGCCACGCGCACCTTCTGGGTCTTCACGCTGAAGAAGCATCCCGCGCATCCGGCGTGGATCACGCGGCAGATGTACGAGGAAGGCGGCCAGGTCCGCATACGACAGATCGGGTACTTCGCGGGATCGGAAGAAGCGTTCGCCAAGCTCTTCCGCGAGTACCAGGAGCGGAACGAGCAGCTGGTGGAAGAGGTCGAGCGCCGTAATCGCTAGGCGGCCGCGACAACCGGCGGAATCGGATGCCGGCGTCGTTACGTTTTGTGATGCACTCTAACGACGCAGCCGCCTCGCGCAGGCAAGCTCCCGTGATCGTTCAATGCCGATTCACTCGGGGGCGCCGATCATGCGGGCCATGCCAAGCGACCGAGCGGCCGGGCTTCCCGGCATTATGGCGGCCGTGCTGCTCGCGGCAGGATGCGCGGGGACGCCCACCGTGCCCGTGCCCGCGGCAGCCGAACCGCACCCGGCGTCGAGCGATATGCGCGGCCCCGTCGTGCAGCTCGCGCTATCGATGGTCGGCGTGCAGTACCGTTACGGCGGCGCCCATCCGCACGAGGGCTTCGATTGCAGTGGCCTCGTCTACTACACGTATACGTCGAACGGCCACGCCGTGCCGCGCACCTCGCGGGAGCAGTTCAGCGCTTCGCACAAGATCCCGCTCGCGCAAGCCGTGGAAGGCGACCTGCTGTTCTTTCAGGATCAGGAGAAGCTCTCGCACGTCGGCATCTACCTGGGCGACGGCCGGTTCGTCCACGCGCCGTCAAGCGGCGACAGCGTACGAGTCGCAGACATCGACTCACCTTATTATCAGCGCCACCTGATCGCGGTCGGGCGGCTGCTCCCCTGACCTCAGGCAGGGGCGTCTCGATCGCCGGTATCGACCTTGCGCAGGAACTTGATCAGGCCCTCGAAGTACGTGGCCTGGTCGTCATAGAGCGCCATGTGACTGCCATGGGGGCAGTAATGATACGTGCCGTTTGGTAACTGGCCCGCCATCCATTCCATGTGCTTCGGGTCCATCGTGTCGTAACGGGCGCCGATTACGAGCGTCGGCATCTGGATAGTCTTGAGATCCGCGCTCCGGTCCCAGTGCTCGAGTTTCCCGCTTGCGCCCATCTCGCTCGGGCCCTGAATCGGAATGTAAATGTCGTGATTGAGCTTTGCGAACGCGCGATTCACCGGATCCGGCCACTGGTCGGCGGGCATGCGCAGGATGTGCTGCTCGTAGAAGTTGGGCACGAGCAGTTCCATGTAGCGCGGGTTCTCGTAGTCCTTCGCTTTTTCGAACGCCTCGATCTCCTTCAGCGCCGCCGGGTCCATGGCCGGCATCAGGACATTCTTGGCGTACTCGTTGTAGGCCGGGATGCTCGACATCATGTTCGAGACGATGAGGCCCTTGAGGTTCTCCTGGTGCGCCAGCGCGTATTCGATCGCGAGAATCCCGCCCCAGGACTGGCCGTATAAATAGAAGTTGTCCGCGTTCAGGCCGAGCGCCTTGCGGACCTGCTCCACTTCGTCGACAAAGCGCGGAATCTCCCAGAGCTCCGGCTCTTTCGGCTGGTCCGAGTACGCCGAGCCGAGTTGATCATAGTAGTAATACTCGATACCTGCGCCCGGAAAATAGGAGTCGAAGGCTTCCAGGTATTCGTGCGTGGCGCCCGGCCCGCCGTGCAACAACAGGACCTTGATCCGCGGGTTGTTGCCGATCCGCTTGGTCCAGACATGGAAGGTGCCTTTCGGTGTCGTGACAGGAATCATCCGCACGCCGCCGGCGAGCGTGTCTTCGCGCCCTGTATTGTCGAAGTAGGTGGCGAGGCTGTTGTCGTGCGGTGTTTGCTGCACGCAGCCCAGGAACAGCGCGGCGAGCGCCATCGGCCAAATGTGCCTGGTGATCATGATTCCCCCCGAATCGTGGCTGCGGCGAATATAAGCGGCTTCCCGGGCGGTTCGCCAGTCCCTGGCGCAGTGACGATGTTTCCGATTCGAGGCGTACAATAATCGGAGCAGGTACGCGCATGTCCACAGGTTCAGCAAGCCTACGTTTCGCACTCCTGGTCTCGCCCATCCTTGCGCTGCGCCTGGCCGCGGCGGACGAGTCGCCTCAAACGACCTGCACGCCGGGCGAAGTCGTTCCGCTGGACGAAAGCGACCGTCAAGCCATCACGCTCGAAGTGGTGCAGCGATATCCGCTCGCGGCCTCGAGTCCCGGCATCAAGTTTGCTGCCGCCTGGTGTGCGATGCCGCAGACAGAAATCGCCGACGTCGTCTTTTATCCGCACGAAGAAAGTGCTGGCATCAAGGAGGCGTTTCAGGTCCATTGCCGACGCGGGCACCCGGGGGATTCGTGGGCGTGCGAACGGACGAGACTGCGTCGCTACGTGCGGCTTGACTCGCAGGACTTCGAGGTCCGTGTCGTAGGCAATCCCAAGATCGACGAAATACTCGCCCTCATTCAGGCGACTCGGGGGACGGCGCAGTCGACCGCAGCCGGTCCGGCCATCGCCGAGGCAGTTATCATCGTCATCCCGGCGGATGGCGGATATGTCGTCGGCTGGGGCAGTGACGAGGGCTACGGAGGGATCAGCGTGGAAGCGCGACTCAGGGAAAACGGCAATCCTGCGGTGCCAGAAGACTGGCTGACGCAAATATCCGAGACGCCGGAATAGCCATCCGGCAACCGCTGGTCACCCGCCCTTCGCGAGAGCAACAAACTCCAGCAGATCCCCCGGCTGGCACTTCAACTCGCGGCACAAGGCTTCCAGCGTGGTGAAGCGAATGGCTCGCGCTTTGTTGGTCTTCAGGATGGAAAGATTGGCGAGCGTGATCCCCATTCTCTGGGCCAATTCGGTCAGCGTGATCTCACGCTCCGACATCACGCGATCGAGGTTGAGCTTGATGGGCATGGGCTGCGCTCAGACCGTAAGGTCGCTGTCGCGTTGCAGAGCGAGCCCCTGGCGGAAAACTTCCGCCAGCGCCAGAACCAGGAGCCCGTAGAAAAATGTGGGTCTGCCGAACGGAGAGTGATACCCGAGCCACGGCGGGCTCTGGGCCGGCGGCAGGTGCACCGGCGTTCCTGAAATGGCGATCTGGGTGTGATCCACGAGGTAGGCGTACATCGCGTGAGCGAACCAGCTTTCGCCGATGGCGCACAGAAGCGAGAAAACCAGAAGCGAGCCGCCGACGATCTGCACCAGCCGCACGCTTTGCGGCGTGAAGCTTTCGCCGCGCTCGACGTTACGGAACAACCGGCGCAGCACTTCGAACAACGCGGTCAGGAACACGGCATAGAGGAGCAGCACCGGCAGGCCGTAACTCTTGAGCCGCTCGATCGCGCCGCCCGCTTCGTTCACGGTCATCGTGACGTTGCCGTTGAAAGCGCGCGCATTGAGCGCCGGTTGGCCTTGACTACCTGCATCACCTGGCTCAACCGCAATGCTGGCGGGCTGGCCCATGAACTCCGCCTTGACCGGGCCGAAGCGCGCGTCGGGCGGGAGCGCAGGATCGACCAGCATCAGCACCAGGACGATGCAGGCTGCGAGAGCGGCCAGCACCGCACAGACGGTAAAACCCCAGCGAAAGAGCTTCGGCAGGAAGTGGCTCATCGCAGGACTCCTTGGCTATATCGATAAACGATATATCGAATATCGATAAAACGCAAGGGGTGTCGCGTATTGTTGTGAGGCCTTGGACGCCGGACGAGTGGCTGACCTTACTTCGTCAACCACCGGGCATAGAGCTCCGGCCGGCGATGTTTCAGGAATAACTGGCGGGCATGTGAAGTCGCGGCCGACGCAAGATCCACTTCGGCGTACAGGATCTCATCGGTGCCCCGCCCGGCCTGGGCAATGACGGCACCGTCGGGCGCACACACGAAGGACTCGCCCGCGAAGTCGAGTCGGTCTTCCTGGCCGACCCGATTGCAGAGCGCCACGAAATAGCCGTTCTGGAATGCCGCCACGCGCAACTCGGCCTCGTACAGGCCCTCCGGCCACTCGCCGACGGCGCCGGCCTGCGGGACGAGCACGAGATCGGCGCCGGCGAGCGCGAGCGCGCGCATGTACTCGGGGAAATGCCGGTCATAGCAGATGGCCACGCCCAGATTGCCTGCGCGCGTGCGAAACACCGGCGCGCCCTGGTCACCCGGCGTGTAGTAGCCCTGCTCGTGGAAGCAGGCGTACTCGGTGATGTGCACCATGTGCGTGACGCCGAGCAGCGTCCCGTCGGCGTCGATCACCGGAGACGAATCGAAGGTCGCATCATCCCGGCGCTCGAAGAAGTTCAGCACCACGACGATGCCGAGCTCCCGCGCCTTCTCCCGGAACGCCCGGACCAGCGGACCGTTCAACGGTTCGGCCAGGGCACGAACATCGCCGCTCGCCGGATGCTGCGGATGAAACCACTCGAAGGCGAGTTCCGCGTAGCAGGCGAGCGCGGCGCCGTTTCGGGCAGCCTCCTCGAGATTTGCGAGCCCGCGGGCAATGTTCTGCTGCTTGTCCCGGGTCGCGCGCTGCTGGATGAGCGCGATCTTCATGGCCGACATGGGCCAATGTTACAGCCGGCTACCCTTAAGCGCTTTTGCGCCTCGGCAATGTCCAGTCGGGCCGGACAAAATGACAGGTATATCCGAACGGATTCCGCTGAAGATAATCCTGATGCTCCGGCTCGGCTTCCCAGAAGTCGCCCGCCGGCGCGATCTCGGTCACGACCTTGCAGGGCCATAGCCCGGAGGCATCGACGTCCGCGATTGTGTCTTCGGCGACGCGGCGCTGCTCGTCGGTCGTAAAGTAGACGGCCGAGCGTTAGCTCGCGCCGGTGTCGTTGCCCTGACGATTGCGCGTCGTCGGATCGTGAATCTGGAAGAAGAACTCGAGGATCTGCCGAAAGCTGATCTGCCCGGGATCGAAGAAGATTTCGACCGCCTCGGCATGAGCGCCGTGATTCCGGTACGTTGCATTGGGCGTGTTGCCGCCCGAGTATCCGACCCGCGTTTTCAGCACGCCGGGATATTTGCGAAACAGATCCTGCACGCCCCAGAAGCAACCGCCCGCCAGCACTGCCCGCTCTTCGCTCATGACTTGTCTCCTACCTAGTCAAGGTACGCCGCGTAGCCCTCTTTCTCCATGTCGCCGTGCGCCGAACGCACCTCGGTCCGGACCCTGCCGAGCGACTCGTCCGCCAGCTCCTTGAAGTTGGCGGGCTTGATCGGCTTGGTAAAGCTCGGCCAGCCACAGCCGGACTCGTACTTGTCGGAAGACGCAAAGAACGGCTCGCCCGAGACGATGTCTACGTAAATACTGGTTTCCTTGTTATGCAGGTAGGCGCCCGTGGCCGGCATTTCCGTGCCGGACAGCTGCGTCACCCGGTGTTGCTCGGGGGTGAGCTTGGCTATCGCTGCGGGATCCCTGGCAAATTCGTTCATCGGCGAAAACTCGTGTCGTGAAGGCTACCGATTGATCAGACCGGGGGGCGAAGTGGCTTGTTGCACCATAGTGTCTGTTTTGGCTTCTTCAACAGCAATCAGGCCCCGGACCGTAGCTGCGCCCTGACGAAGTTCACTATGCACTCGTAGGACTCCGCCTTGTCGGGTAGCGCGTGACTGGCGTAGGGGCGCTTCTCGTCGGCGATCGCCAATGCGCAGCGCTCGAATAGATCAGCCACCATCTGTTCGGCGTTTGCAAGCATCGGGTCGTGCCGCGAGCCGAAAATGATGGTCGGGATCGCGATCTTGCGGTGATCGGGGCCCAGGTACTCGCGGATGTGACGCTGCATCATGGGCGAAGTGGCGCCGGCGAAGCTCATCAGGAAGCGGATAGACTGGAAGTCCGCGTGGCCCGCCTCACGCAAGGCGGCCACCAGCTGCGCCGCGCCGCCGCCATTGGAATAGCCGGCGATGCCGTCGGGGCGCTCGCGCCGGCAGACTGCCGCGAGGTGGGCCATGCTGTCCTCGAGGCCAGCGTAGCGGTTGTCGGTGAACCGGAACCAGCAGCGCGGCTCCTCGAAGCCAAAAGCTTCCACCTCCTCGTCGGTGCAGCCCATGTCGTTCTTGAGCAGACTGCGGACCACGTCGGGCTCGAGAAGATTGGGGCCCGCCGGATAGACCCACTCGGCCAGCTCCGCACAAGCCTGCGCGCAGTGCACGAAGTGCCACTGTTGACTCGCGTGCTTGCGGGGGTTGCTCCCGAGGCAGTGCAGTGTAACGATCTTCAACTTGTTCATCGACAACGCACAACCCTCCCGGCCGGCCCGGCACGAGCGTAGCAGACACGAGGAATTCCGATGCCCAAGCTAATCCTGACCTACTTCGACTTCGACGGCGGCCGCGGCGAGGCCGCACGCCTGGCAATGCACCTCGCCGGCGTCGCATTCGAGGACAAGCGCATCGCCGGAAAAGACTGGCCCGCGCAGCGCGACAGCACGCCGTTCCAGGCGCTTCCGGTGCTGGAAGTGGACGGTAAGGTGATCACCCAGTCCAACACCATCAACCGCTACCTCGGCAAACTTGCCGGCCTGTACCCGAAAGACGACTGGCAGGCGGCGCTCGCGGACGAGGTGATGGACGCGGTCGAGGACATCTCCACCAAGATCGGTAACACCATGGCGCTCGAAGACGAGGCCAAGAAGAAGGCGCGCGAGGCGCTGGCGGCGGGGCCCATCCCGCGCTTCCTCCAACAGATCGAAGCCCGGCTCAAGGCGGGCGGCGGCGAGTGGTTCGTCGAGAAGCGCCTGACCGTCGCCGATATCAAGTGCTTCCTGTGGCTGCGCTGGCTCAAGTCCGGCGCGCTCGACCATATTTCTGCCGACATCGTGGACAAGAACGCGCCGCTTCTGGCCAAGCATCTGGAGCGAGTCAAGAACCACCCGAAGATCGCCGCGTACTACGCGGCGCGTGGGAAGTGACCGGGAGGGGACTGGCGCTGGCGGGAGTGAAACGAGACCTCCTAAAGGTTTTTTAAGCTGCCCCTGCGGGAGTGTATGCTCCGCACGGAATGGAAAGGCTCATCCTCGGACTGGCCGTCTTCTTCGGCGTCCATTGCATTTCGTTGGTGGCATTGGGCTGGCGCGATCGCGTTGCCGAGCGCCTGGGCAAAAGGACCTGGCAGGGAATTTACTCGGTCGCTTCGCTGATCGGGCTCTATCTGCTCGTCAGCGGCTATGGGGCCGCGCGGGCATCCGACGCCGTGCTGTATGCGACCCCGCCCGAGCTCCGCTACATTGCAGCACTTCTGATGCTCCCGGCATTCAGCCTCGCACTCGCTTCGGTCATTCCCGGGCGCATCAGGGCCGCCGCGCAACATCCACTGCTCCTGGCGACCATGCTTTGGGCGGCGGCACATCTGTTGACCAACGGCAGCGCTGCCGATCTGCTGTTATTCGGCGCTTTCCTCGTGTGGACCGTCGCCGTCCGGATCTCGCTCAACCGTCGCCCGGCACGCCCGATCCGCGTCTTGCCGGGTTCCCCAGCGAACGACGTGATCGTCGTCGCCGGTGGGTTGGCGCTCTACGCGATTTTCATTCTGTGGTTGCACGCCAGGTGGTTCGGGGTATCGCCGCTCGGCGCGTGAAGCGCGCCCTTGATCGCATCGGCTAGGCAATTTCCCGCACGGCTTGCAACGCGGCTTCGACCTCGCGCTCATCGTTGACGAGGCTCGGTGCGAGCCGCGCTTTCGAAATCTTGTACGGTGAAGTCGAGGCCACAATCTTGCGCTCGTGCAGCTTGTGCGCGGTCTCC
>JAQBHG010000021.1:0-52985 GCA_032127975.1 Steroidobacteraceae bacterium | reverse complement strand
GGAGTCCGGCGGAGGCTGAGTCATGCTGCACACAAGATTTGCGCTGCGCCGCCCCGTTACGACGCTGATGACATTCGTCGCAGTGTCGCTGATCGGCCTGATCTCAACCTGGTTGCTGCCGCTCGAGCTGTTCCCGGACATCCGTTTCCCGGGACTGCAGGTCAACATTCCCTATGACGGTTCCACGCCGGAGGAAGTCGAGCAGCTGATCACCCGCCCCGCCGAGGAGGCGATCGCGACGCTTTCCGGGATCAGGGAGCTGCGTTCGACCTCGTCTGAGAGCGGCTCGGAACTGGTCGTGCTCTTCGAATGGGGTCGTGACCCCGCGGCAATCGGATTCGAGGTGCGCACCAAGCTCGAGTCGATACGCCACGAATTTCCGCCGAGCGCCAACCGGATCCTGACCCAGATATTTGCCGCGGGCGACGACCGTGTCGTCGTGGTGCGCATTTCGAGCCAGGAAGACCTGTCCCGGCAGTACGAAATGCTGGACCGCTACCTCAAGAAGCCGCTTGAGCGGCTCGACGGCATCGCACGGGTGTCGCTCGAGGGAGTCGAGCCGCTGGAGTTGCGCATCCTGATCGACCCGGTGCGGCTCGCCGCCTACGGCGTCGACGTGGCGCGGCTGCGCGATGCACTGGAAGGCGCGAATTTCTCGGTCAGCGCGGGCGAAGTGACCGGCGGCCAGCAGAGATTCCTGGTGCGGCCGATCGGCGAGTTCCGTTCGCTGGACGACGTGCGCGATTTCATCGTCACCGGCAATGTAAGGCTCCGGGACATCGCCGACGTGCGCATGGTGACCCCGGCTTTGTCCGTGGGACGGCATCTCAATGGCCGGCCGGGCGTCGGCCTCGACGTATTCAAGGCCACCGGAGCCAACATCGTCGAGGTCGCGGAGCGCGCGATGGCGGTCATCGAGGAGGCACAAGAGCTCCCCCAATTTCAGGGCGTTGACGTCATCATGCTTGCGAATCAGGCGGAGAATATCCACAGCTCGCTGACCGAGTTGCGAAATGCCGGCCTGATCGGCGCCGCGCTGGCACTGATCGTGCTGTTCCTGTTCCTGCGCGACTGGCGGACCACGCTGATCGTCAGCCTGGCGGTTCCATTCTCGCTGCTGATCACGCTGGCCGCGATGTTCTTCCTGGGTTTCTCGCTGAATATCCTGACCATGATGGGCATGATGCTCGCGATCGGGCTGCTGGTGGACAACGCGGTCGTCGTGACCGAAAGCATCTTCCGCCACCGCCAGGTCGTCGGTGCCGATCCCATAAAGGCGACCTTCGCCGGCGTCGACGAGGTGGGGCTTGCCGTGCTCGCCGGCACATTGTCGACGATCATCGTATTCCTGCCGATCGTATTCGGCGAAAAAAGCGAAATGTCCATTTTCATGGTGCATGTCGCGGTGCCGATCATCGTCGCGATGGTCGCATCGTTGTTTGTCGCGCAGACCATCATTCCAACGCTGACCGCGCGGTTCCCGTCTCCGCCGCCGATCACGGCGGGCTCACGCTTCGCGCGGTTCCAGGAATGGTACCTGCGGCGGCTGGACTGGCTGTTCCGCCACAAGTGGAAGGGTGCGTTGTTCGTGCTGCTGACCGTGCTCTCGCCGATTCCGCTGTTCGCAACCGGAATCCTCAAGGTCGACATGTTCCCGCAGGATGCGTCCGACCGCTTGTATCTGCCGTTTCACATCGAGGGCACTTATCCGCTGGCTCGGATCGAGGAAGCGGTCACGCGCGTCGAGGCCTACCTCGAGGAAAACAAGGAGCGCTTCGGCATCGAGCTCGTCTACAGCTATTTCACGCCCGACCAGGCTTCCAGCGCGATCAAGCTGAAGCCGCGCGATCAGCTGCCGATGAAGCCACGCGAATTGATGAAGGAGATCGAGGCGAACATGCCGGAGATCATCATCGGCAAGCCGAGCTTTCGGTTCGACGAAGGGGACCAGGGCGGCACAGGTGGCTTCAGCATGCACCTGACCGGCGAGTCGACCGAGCAGCTGGTCGGCCTGTCGCGCGATGTCGTCAAGAGGCTTCGCGACGTGCCTGGCTTCGACTCGGTGCGCACGACGGCCAAGGCCGGCGAGCAGGAAGTCCAGATCATCGTCGACCGCGAACGCGCCGCGCGGCTGGGCCTGACACCGCAAAGTGTTGCGCAGACCGTGGCCATCGCGATGCGCGGTGACAGGCTCAAGGATTTCCGTAGCGACGACCGCGAGATCCAGATGCGTCTGGCATTCCGCGCGGATGACCGACAGACCATCGAGGACCTCGCGGCCACGCCGCTGTACCTGCCGGACGGCTCGCGCAGCACATTGGGCGCCGTCGCGAGCTTCAGGATCGACCAGACCGCGCGCACCATCGAACGCGTTGACCGGCTGACCTCGGTCGCCATCGAAGGCATAGTGTCGCGCGATTCGACGCTCGACGAAGTCAAGAAAGGGGTCGAAGCGGCCATGGAACAGTTCCCGCTGCCTGCCGGTGTGGCCTGGAAGTACGGCCGCAGCGTCGAGGACAGCGACGACACGGCGCAGAACATGATTGTCAACATCCTGCTCGCGGTCGTGCTGATCTACCTGGTCATGGCCTCGCTGTTCGAATCGCTGCTGTATCCCGTGTCGATCATCACGTCGATTGTATTCGCGATCGTCGGCGTGTTCTGGGGGCTGACCATCAGCGCGACACCGATGACCTTCATGGCGATGCTCGGCATCATGATCCTGATAGGCGTGATCGTGAATATCGGCATTGTGCTGATTGCGCATGTCATCGATCTGCGCAATGAGGGCATGAATCGCCATGACGCAATCCTGGAGGCGGCGCGTCACCGCTTGCGGCCGATCCTGATGACCTCGCTGGTCACGCTGCTCGCAATGCTTCCCCTCGCCGCCGGCAACACCCAGATCGGCGGAGACGGCCCGGCGTACTACCCGATGGCGCGCGCGCTGATGTCGGGACTGTTCTTCGGCAGCATCACGTCGCTGTTCTTCGTGCCGCTGTTCTACGTGTGGCTCGACGACCTCAACGGCTGGCGCCGCCGGATCGGCTGGTTCTCGCGCGGCGGAACGCCGGCCGGATCCGAGGCGTCCTAGCGCAGCAGGATCTTGTAGACGTCCCAGTAGTCGTCGACGAGGACATTCGCGTCTGGCACGCCGCCGCTGGCCGCCGGTGGCAGCGAGGCCGGCTGCGGCACGGTCTCGTTCTGTGAGCGCCAGGTGGCACCGGGTCCCATCTTGTCGGTGCGCTTCTTGATCTCCACCATGATGCCGTCCTGCGACTTCACCTGTGCAAGCGCGGCCACGATTTCCTTCAGCCGTGCCAGGCAGGCATCGATATCGCCGTACTTCGCGCTTTCCACGCTGCGGTTGTTTGCCAGCCGCGAGTCCATTGCGAGTCCCGAAGCCGCGAGACGTGCGTAAAGGATCTGCGCATAGGCGATGACCGCCAGATTGACCATGCGGCGACCCTCGATCGTCAGGCCCGGAAATTCAGGCCACGGCTCCTTTTCTATCGTGCGATGCGCCTCGCTCATGTCGGCGAGCTGCCTTTCGGCGACCACGCAGCGTTCGCGCTGCGCAACGATTTCCGTCACGAGTTCGCGGCGCCGGAAGTAATTCCAGAACCCCTTGAGTTTCGCCATCAGCTCATCGCGCTGACGCAGGCGCTGCCGCTCCGCGTCGGCGACTTCCTGCGACTGGCGCAGGCGCTCGTCTGCAACCTTTAGCCGCTCGTTGCGGTCCTGCTGGAATTGCTCAAGCTGCTTCTTGCGCTCGCGATCCTGCTTCTGGCGCTTGAGTTCCCCGGAAAAGACTTCCAGCTGCTCGCGGCAGGCACGCCACAGCGCTTTCAGGCCGAAATGCACCAGCGCATCATGACCGCGCTGCGGATTGCCAAGCAGCACCTCCAGTTGCTCAAGCTGCTGCTGCAGGCGACCATTCGCGTTCTCCTGCTGCTTCAACTTGTTGCGGAGGTTGTGCAGCTGGTCGTCGAGCGCCTGGAGCTCCTTCTTGAGCTCGGCGCGATTCCAGAAAAGCTTCAGCAGGCGGTCTTCTTCCACCGCATCGGGCTTTCCGACTGCCGGCATTTTCAGCTGCGACAATTTTCCTGGGAGGATGACAGCCATGCGGGTGGACCCGGATCAGGCCGGCGGCGGCGTAAACCTGTGGCCGGTACCGGCGCAATACTCCAGCCACTTGTTCAGCAGCATGTTGCAGGACCAGCGCCTGTCATTCGCGCGCGGCAATGCCGCGCACAGCCGTCGCAGCTGAGGATGAGCCGGCCCGGCGGTGGTGGTACGCGCCTCGGCAAGCCGCGCATCGTGGTAGACGCGGATCTCGAGCCCGGGATCCCGCACTGGACCCGAGGAATCGTCGAACAGATATGACATGCCGAGTGTCGTCGTGTAGCGGCACTTCTCGACGACCGACAATTCGAGTGCCGGCTCGCCCGCAACGACTGATCGCAGCGAGCCCGATATGCAGCGCAGATCCGGCACCAGCCAGCCAAACCGTATGAAGTTGCTTTCGTACAGGGTCATCAGGCTCACGAAGGATCGTGGCCTGGCACGCCATGACACCGCACAGAGATGATCCGAGATCATGGATTTGACTATATCACAGGGTTATTTGCATTTTTCCCGGGCGAATCGTGCTGTTTGTCACGATTCGCATCATGGACGCACGCGCCTGGGGATGGAAAGGCGCTCGAGCACGCGGCTTGCGATTTCCTCGATCGAGCAGTCGGTCGTTTCGAGATATGGAACACCCTGTCGCTCGAACAATTGCTGGGCCGCGCGGACCTCGTAGGCGCACTGCTGGGGCGACGCATAACGGCTGTCCGGGCGCCGCTCCTGGCGGATCTGCTGCAGGCGCTCAGGCTGGATGGTCAGGCCGAACAGCTTTCCGCGGTGCGGCTCGACGGCTGCCGGCAGCCTGCCGCCGTCCAGATCCTCGTCGGTCAGCGGGTAATTGGCCGCGTTGGCGCCGTATTGCAGCGCCATGTAGACGCAGGTCGGGGTCTTGCCGGAGCGCGAAACGCCCAGAAGGATCACGTCAGCGCGATCGTAGTCGCGGGTTTGCGCGCCGTCGTCGTTGGCAAGTGCGAAATTGGTCGCATTGATGCGCATCGTGTAGGCGGCGAGGTCCGACATGCCGTGCGCACGGCCCAGCACATGGGCCGACGGCTGGCCGAACTCCTGCTCGAGCGGCTCCAGGAACGCTGCAAAGAAATCGAGGAACACGCAATCCGCGCGCCGCACCGCGTCGCGAACATTGTTGTTGACGAATGTCGCAAAGACCACCGGGCGCACGCCCTCTTCGCGTGCCGCATGATCGATCTTGCCGACCGCTTCCCGCGCCTTGTCAACCGTGGTGATGAATGGCAGAGTGATCGGCCTGAAATCCAGGCTGTCGAATTGCGTCAGCAGGCTGTGCCCCATCGTTTCGGCAGTCACGCCGGTCTGGTCGGACACGAAGAAGACGGTTCGTCGCTGTTTCATGACGGGTTCTTCCGTGGACTGATCGGCCGCGCGGCCTGAAGTGCGGTTCCGTCGATCGTATCAGGTGCCAGCAAAGCGGGGTTCGGGCTTGACCGGATACACACAACCATTCGGAAAGCTGGGTCTCGCCGACATTGAATCCGTCGGCGGAAAGAACGCATCGCTCGGCGAGATGATCGGCATGCTTGGACAGGCGGGTGTCAGGGTTCCGGACGGTTTCGCGACCACTGCACAGGCATTTCGCGATTTCCTCGCCCAGGACGCCCTCGGTGGCCGCATCAGCTCCCTGCTCGCTGGACTCAATGTCGACGATGTCGGGCGACTCGCGGAAACGGGCGCCCGAATCCGCGCCATGATCCTCGACACGCCATTCCAGCCGCGTCTCCAGCGCGAAGTTCTTGCCGCCTGCGAATCGCTCGCGCGCGACGGCAGTGCCGTCGCCGTACGATCTTCCGCGACGGCCGAGGACCTGCCGGGCGCATCGTTTGCCGGCCAGCAGGAGACAATACTGAATGTGCGCGGAGCACAGGCCGTGCTGACGGCAATGCACCAGGTCTATGCGTCCCTCTACAACGACCGCGCCATCGCGTATCGGGTGCATAAGGGCTTCGCCCATGACCTGGTCGCAATTTCGGTCGGCGTCCAGCACATGGTCCGCAGCGACCTGGGCGCAAGCGGCGTCATGTTCACGCTCGACACCGAATCGGGTTTCCCGGATGTGGTCCTGATCACCGCATCCTGGGGCCTCGGCGAAATGGTCGTCCAGGGCGCCGTCAATCCCGACGAATTCTATGTCTACAAGCCCGCGTTGCGCGCCGGCAAACGGGCGATCATCCGCCGCAGCCTCGGCTCCAAAGCGTCGAAGATGGTCTACGCCAGCAGTCCCGCCCCCGGGCGCTGGGTTGAGACCGTCGATGTCGCGCCAGCCGACCGTGCGCGATTCTGCCTGGGCGACGCGGACTTGCTGGAACTGGCGCGGCAGGCACTGGTCATCGAAAGCCACTATGGCTGCCCGATGGACATTGAATGGGGCAAGGACGGCGCGACCGGAGAAATCTTCGTGCTGCAGGCGCGCCCCGAGACGGTCCAGAGCCGCAGCGGTCGCACGATCCAGCGCTACACGCTGAATACCCGCTCCCGCGTGCTCGCCAGCGGTCGTGCAATAGGCCAACGCATCGGCGCAGGCCCTGCGCGCATCATCGCCAGCGCACGGGAGATGTCGCGCGTGCAGGCCGGCGACGTACTCGTTTCCGACATGACCGATCCCGACTGGGAGCCCGTCATGAAGCGTGCCGCGGCGATCGTAACGAACCGTGGCGGCCGGACCTGCCATGCCGCGATCATCGCCCGCGAGCTCGGCATACCGGCAGTGGTCGGCTGCAGCAACGCGACGGCCACCATCGCCGACGGCCAGCAGGTCACCGTGTCCTGCGCCGAAGGCGACACCGGCGTGGTTTACGAAGGACGGCTCGATTTTGAGGAGAAGAAAATCGAACTCGACGCGCTGCCCCCGCCGCCGGTGCAGATCATGATGAATGTCGGCAATCCGGACCGCGCCTTCGATTTCGCGTCGATCCCCAATCACGGTGTCGGGCTTGCGCGGCTCGAATTCATCATCAATCGCATGATCGGCGTGCACCCTCGGGCACTGCTTGAATTCAGCACCCTCGAGAGCAGCTTGCAGGACCAGATCCGCCGGCAGATGGCCGGCTACGATGATCCCGTCGAATTTTTCGTCGAAAAGCTGAGTGAAGGCATCTCGTGCATCGCAGCGGCGTTCGCGCCGCGGCCGGTGATCGTGCGCTTGTCCGACTTCAAGTCGAACGAGTACGCAAACCTGATCGGCGGGCGGGCGTACGAGCCTCACGAGGAGAATCCGATGCTCGGATTCCGCGGCGCTTCCCGCTACACGGACAAGGCGTTCGAAGCATGCTTCGAACTCGAGTGCAGGGCGCTTCTGCGCGTGCGCGAGGACATGGGGCTCGTCAATGTGCAGGTCATGGTGCCATTCGTGCGCACCGTGGACGAAGGCCGCCGAGTCGTCGAGCTGCTGGCAAACCACGGCCTGCGGCGCGGCGCCAATGGACTGAAGGTCATAATGATGTGCGAGCTGCCGACCAATGCGCTGCTCGCCTCGCAATACCTGGAGTATTTCGACGGCATGTCGATCGGTTCCAATGACATGACGCAGTTGACGCTCGGTATCGACCGCGACTCCGCAATCATCGCCGGCCTGTTCGACGAGCGCGATGAAGCAGTCAAGGCCCTGCTGAAGATGGCGATAGACGCATGCCGGCAGGCAGGAAAGTACATCGGCATCTGCGGCCAGGGTCCGTCCGATCACCCGGACCTGGCACGCTGGCTGGTGGACCAGGGCATCGACAGCCTGTCGCTGAACCCGGACACCGTGGTGGAGACCTGGCTGTTCCTGAGCGAACGCCGCAAGGCCCCGAGGCCCGCCTAGCTTCCCCGGGTCTCCACCAGCTCTTCGCGCGCGAGGCCGGCGCGCGAGGCCTCCCAGTGCCGCCCGTCGAATCCTTTCACATGCATTGACGCAATGCCGGACGGCTCGAGGCAGCGTGCATTGACGCTGTAGCCGTCCGGGTGAGAACGCGGCACGTAGAAGGATTTCACGCCGCAGCGCCGGCAGAACAGGTGACGTGCCGTTCCCGTGCCGAAGCGATACTCGGTCAGGACATCCGCTCCCGCCAGCAGGCGAAAATCCCCGGCAGGCACGATCAGGTGCAGGTACGCGCTCCGCGTGCACATCGAGCAATTGCATTCGAGCAGGTCCAGTACGGCCGGCGCCCGCACCTCGAATGTCACGTCGCCGCAGTGACAGCCGCCGCGGTGCCACCGCGCCGGTCCATCATTCATGTGCCGCCCCCGCGTGGCGCGTTCCAGGCTGCGGCCAGCAGCAAGCGCCGGTAGTGCCGGAGTTCGGCGATGGACTCATGCACGTCCGCAAGTGCCGTGTGCCTCGATTCCTTCTCCACGCCCGCGAGCACTTCGGGCGCCCAGCGCCGGGCCAGCTCCTTGAGCGTGCTGACGTCGATGTTGCGGTAATGGAAATAGCGTTCGAGTGTCGGCATCCAGCGCGCGAGGAAGCGGCGATCCTGGCAAATGCCGTTGCCGCACATCGGTGAACTGCCGGCCTCCGCGTGCTGCGCCAGGAACCCGATCGTGGCGCGCTCCGCAGCCGCCTCATCCATGGTGCTCGCCCGCACGCGGGCGACCAGCCCGGAAGCGCCGTGTGTGCGCGTGTTCCATGCGTCCATCGATGCCAGCGTCGCCTCGGCCTGGCGCACGGCAATGACCGGACCCTCGGCCAGCACCTCGAGATCGGCATCGGTGATGACCGTGGCGATCTCGATGATGCGATCCGTTTCCGGCACCAGTCCGGTCATTTCGAGATCGATCCAGATCAGTCTGTCGGCACGGCTCATGTTGCCGCTGATCTTAGCAGAGGCTAGAGTCCGAGCCTGCCGCACGCCATGCATCCCTTCACGCTCCTTTTCATCACCCTGCTCGCCGCCGGTCTCGTGCTGCGATTGTGGCTGCTCGGCCGTCAGATCCGGGCGGTTGCTGCAGGTCGCGAAAGGGTTCCCGCGGCATTTGCCGCCGCCATCACCGTTGCGCAACATGAAAAGGCGGCTGACTACACGATCGCACTCGCGCGGTTCTCTGGCCTGCACGCTGTCTTCGATGCGCTCCTGCTGCTGTGCTTCACGATTGGAGGCGGCATTGCGTGGGTCGATTCGACGATGGCCGCAAGCCGTCTTTCCGGTCTCGGCCGCGGCATCGCCGTCATCGCCGTGGTGGCGCTCGCGCTCGCGATCCTGGACCTGCCATTCGGCATCTGGCGAACCTTCCGGATCGAGGCGCGCTTCGCCTTCAATCGAACGACGCCTGTCCTTTTCGCACTGGACCATTTGAAGGGCCTGGCGATCTCTGTGACGATTCTGGGCCCGCTGGTGGCGCTACTGCTCTGGCTGTTTGGCCGCGCCGGTGATGACTGGTGGTGGTGGGCCTGGTCGGTCTGGGCCGCATTCTCATTGCTGATGAGCTGGGCCTGGCCGCGCCTGATCGCACCGCTGTTCAACAAGTTTCACGAGTTGCCCGATGGCGCACTTCGAGCTGGAGTAATCGACCTCGCACGGCGTTGCGGATTCGAACCGCGCGGCGTCTTCGTCATGGATGGTTCGCGTCGCAGCGCACACGGCAATGCCTATTTCACCGGTCTTGGCAGGGCCAAGCGCATCGTCTTCTTCGACACCCTGCTTGAGACGCTGGGACCACGCGAAGTCGAGGCCGTGCTTGCGCACGAACTCGGGCACTTCCGGCTGCGGCACGTGGCATGGCGCATCGCCTGGTCGCTTGCCGCGTCATTCGCGGGGTTTGCGTTGCTCGCCTGGCTCGCCGGCGAACGCTGGTTTCAGCCCGCCCTCGGCGTGGCGGATGGCGGCGCTCACACGCTGTTCCTCCTGTTCGTGCTCGCCGCCCCGATTTTCCTGTTTCCGGCGGGGCCTCTCGCCGCCTGGTTGTCGCGGCGGCACGAATATGCGGCCGATGCCTTTGCGGCACGGTATGCAGATCCCGCGGCACTCTCGAGCGCCCTGGTCAAGCTCTATCGCGACAATGCGACCACGCTGACCCCGGATCCGGTTTACACCGCGTTCCATGCGTCGCACCCGCCGGCCGTCGATCGCATCGGCAGACTCCGGAAGCGGGCCACCGGATGAACCAGGAGCCGGAAGCGCAGGCGACCCGGGAAGGCCGCGTCGTATCGAGCCACGGCCGCGATGCGGTCGTCGAGGACGCCGCACATCGGCGCATCCATTGCAGGTTGCGCGGACGAAGGCTTGCGGCGGTCTGTGGCGACATCGTGCGCTGGGTTGCGGCTGATACCGAGGGCGCGGCCGGCCTGATCACGGAAATCATTCCGCGCAGGACCGAGCTTGCCCGCATGAACATGCGCGGGCAGTCCGAAGTGATCGCAGCGAATCTCACCCAGCTCGTGTCCGTGATCGCGCCGCTGCCCGCCCCGGATCTCGGCCTCTGCGACCGCTACCTCGCTGCCGCCGAGTGGGCCGGACTCAAGGCCTGTGTCGTTGCCAACAAGCGCGACCTGCCCGGAGCGGAAGCGCTGCTCGGTGAGGCTCTCGACTGCTATGCGGCGCTCGGTTACCCGGTCGTCTGGGCCACCAAGAATGCGCCGGGCGGTGGACAGGATCTGGCGGCGCGGCTCAGGGAAGAGATCAGCGTCCTGGTCGGGCAATCCGGGGTCGGCAAGAGTTCGCTGATCAACCTGCTGGTGCCCGGCGTCGAGGCAACCGTGCAGGAGATCTCACGTGCTGCCGAGACCGGCAAGCACACGACATCGGTCGCTTCGCTTTATCAGCTGCCTGCGGGCGGTGATCTGGTCGATTCACCCGGCGTACGCGATTTCGCGCCCCCGTTGCCGCCACCGCGCGACATCGCAAGCGGCTTTCGCGAGATCGCCAGGCATGCCGCGAATTGCCGTTTCAAGGATTGCATGCACCTCCGGGAACCGGGATGCGCCGTTGCAGCGGCGACGAGCGCGGGCGAAATCCCGGCGCGACGGATCGCGAGCTATCGCCAGCTGGTCAACCAGGCCGAAGAGCGCTTGCGCCGGGATCCGCAGCTCAAGCGATGATCTGGCGCCCGGCCAGCGCGTGCGCGAGCGTTCCACCATCGACGTATTCGAGTTCTCCGCCGACCGGAACGCCGTGCGCGATTCGCGAGGCGCGGATCTTGCGGCGCAACACGATCTCGCCGATGAAGTGCGCGGTTGCCTCGCCTTCGACCGTCGGATTGGTCGCGAGGATGACTTCGCGCACCTCTCCCTCGTCGAGCAGCGCCTCCAACTGCTTGACGCCCAGTTGCTCGGGTCCCACACCGTCCAGAGGCGACAGGTGGCCCATCAGGACAAAATAGCGGCCACGGTAGCCGCCCGACTGCTCGACCGCGACCACGTCGGCAGGTGACTCGACGACGCACAGCAATTTGGAATCACGACGGGGTGCCGAGCAGATCTCGCACAGGTCGCCATCCGTCAGCATTCGACAGCGCTTGCAGTGCACTACCCTGGCTGTCGCTTCCTCAAGCGCCCTGGCGAGTGCACGGCCACCATCGCGGTTGCGCTCGAGCAGGTAAAAAGCCATGCGCTGGGCGGACTTGGGGCCGACACCCGGCAGCACCCGCAGCGCCTCGATCAATCGGGCCAGTCCGGGGGAATAGTTCACGGCGGCGCTCAGAGCGGAAGTTTCATGCCGGGCGGAAGCTGCATGCCACCCATGGCGTCCGCCATGCGTTGCTGGACGGCTTCCGCCACACGGCGCGTCGCGTCATTGCAGGCCGCGGCAATCATGTCCTCGAGCATCTCACGGTCATCGCCGGCAGCCGTCGGGTCGATCTGCACGCGACGAACCTCATGGCGGCCGTTCATGACGACCTTGACCATGCCGCCACCTGCTTCGCCCGTCACTTCGAGCGAACCCAGCTGCTCCTGGGCCTTCTGCATATTGGCCTGAAGTTGCTGAGCCTGGCGCATCAATTGCCCGATATTCGGCTTCATTCGCGCATTCTACCCGACCGGCTTGATCGATTCCGGCTGTATGACGGCGCCAAATCGGTCCCGCATCGCCTGGACATTGGGATCGCTTTCAAGCGCGAGACGCGCCTGCGCGAGCCGTTCTTCGCGCACCTGTTCTTCGCGGCGCGCCGGCGTGTCGCCGGCGTCGCTGCCAATTTCGAACTCGAGGCGCACCGTGGCGCCAGTCAGGCGGCCAAGCGCCTGCGCCACGCGATCCTCGAGCTGGCGCGTACGCATGGCCTCGGCGCGTGCATCGAGCAGGAATCGAAAAACGTCTCCCGAGCGTTCGATGAGCCGGCAATGGTTCGCCAGCTGGCGAGCCGCTCCCTGCAAATCCAGATTCGCGAGCATGTCAGGCCAGTCAGTCGCCTGTTCGCTTGCCTGCGCTGCTGTCGGCGCTGTGGCTTGTGCCGTCGCCCGTGCCGTCGCCGGGACAGCTTTCGTCGCCCGCTCGGTCACGTTCACTGCGGGCTTGCGGTCACCGCCGGATAGAGGTTGCTGCCTGGCGCCAGGTTCCTGCGGCCGGAATGCCAACATGCGCAGGAATGTCATCTCCGCACCAATGCGCGGATCCGGCGCAAGCGGGAGGTCGCGGCGACCCAGGATGGCCATCTGGTAGTAAAGCTGCAGGTCCTCGGCGGCAATGCCCGCAGCAAGCCGCTGCAGCAGTTCGCCGGCGTAGACCTCGTCTTCCGGCAGGTCCGGCACGGCCTGGCGCAATGCGACTTTCTGCAATAGCGCCGCCGTCTCGTCGAGCAGCTGGCTGTAGTCGGGCACGAACTCGTCGATCGCGGCGATGCAGTCGAGCAGCCCATGTGCATCATGTGCAGCGAGGCGCTCCACCACGGCGACGACCTGCTGGCGATCGACCGTGCCAAGCATTGCGCGCGTGTCCTTCTCGGTCACCTGCCCTGCTCCGAACGCCAGGATCTGGTCCAGCAACGACAGCGCGTCGCGCAGGCTGCCGTCTGCGGCCCGCGCCAGCAGCCCGATCGCGGCCGGCTCGGCCGCGACGCCCTCGGCCTTCAGGATGTGCTGGAGGCGACCGGCGATCAGTGGTGCCGGCAGCCGCTTCAGGTTGAACTGCAGGCAGCGCGACAGCACCGTGACCGGAAGTTTCTGCGGGTCCGTTGTTGCGAGCAGGAACTTGACGTGGGGCGGCGGCTCCTCGAGCGTCTTCAGTAGCGCGTTGAAAGAATGGCCCGACAGCATGTGCACCTCGTCGATGAGGTACACCTTGTAGCGGCCGCGAGTCGGCGCGTATTGCACATTGTCGAGTAGCTCCCGGGTATCGTCCACCTTGGTGCGCGAAGCCGCATCAACCTCGATGAGATCGAAGAAACGGCCCTCGTCGATTTCACGGCAGGCCCCGCATTCTCCGCAGGGCTTCGAACTCACCCCGCGTTCGCAATTCAGCGACTTCGCGAGGATGCGTGCAATCGTCGTCTTGCCGACGCCGCGCGTACCCGTGAACAGGAATGCATGGTGTATGCGCCCGCTGTCCAGCGCATTGACCAGCGCCTGCTGCACGTGCTCCTGGCCGACCAGCTCGGAGAACGTGCGCGGGCGCCATTTGCGCGCCAGGACCAGATAGCTCATGGATTCAGTTCTCCCCACTGACCGGTGGAGGCGGCCCGCGCCAGCACCCCTCCGGCACCCGATGCCGCCGTTACCGTTGCTCCCTTCCGGGCCTGGCGGGATTCACGACTGATCGTCGCGGAGGAACCGACGCGAGCCACCATCGATGATGCCGGGCCGGGCATCGTAAGGTCGCCCCCGGGGGTCGTCAACCGCGCGCCATGGCCCTCGGCAGCCACAGTATCACCGTAGTCCCATGCTGCGGGCGGCTCGAGATTTCCACGCGTCCGCCATGAATGTCCAGGATCTCCTTGACGATGGTCATCCCGAGCCCGGTTCCGGGCACGGCGCTCGACTCTTCGCCCCGATAGAAGCGATCGAAAATCCGTCCGACGACTTTCTCTTCCATGCCGGCGCCCTCGTCCCGCACTTCGACACCCACTTCGGTTTCGGTCGCGGCGAGACGCACGGCGACCGGTGCGCCGGCAGGCGAATACTTGCACGCATTCGAGAGCACATTTCCCAGTGCCTGACAGTACTTGTCGGCATCGACATATGCGTCGGCGTCGCCGATGTCCCCGCTCAGGATCGGCACGCGTGCATCCTCTCCGAACCTGAATGTCTCGACGAAGCGGCGCACAGCCGGGGCCAGTGGCTGGCGGATCATCGTGAAGTCACGCCCCGCTCGTGCCTCGATCCTTGCCAGGTCGAGCAGCTCGGTGACGATACCCGTGATGTGGTCGCCATGACGGCGCATCGTCGAAAGAATCTCGCTGCGCTGCACGGCGGGTGGATCGCTGGCCTGCAGGAATTCCGTGTAACCCGTGATCACGGCAATCGGCGTGCGGAGTTCATGCGCCGCCGTCGCCAGGAACTGGCTTTTCATGCGGTCCAGCTCATCGGCACTCGTGATGTCGCGGAAATAGGCGACCTGCGGGCTGCCGGCGCCGACAACGCGGCATTCGACCACCCGCGGGTGTGGCCGCAACAATCGCAGGACCGAGGCCGCGCCCGGCTGCGGCTCGGTAACCGGGCCGAGCTGGCCCAGTTTCGCCCAGAAATCCGCCCGCGCCTTGCCGATCAGGTCGGAACGCGACCATCCGGTCAGGGCCAGGAATGCCGGATTGGTCTCGGTCACGCACCCGTCAATGTCGAACGACACCAGTCCGTCGGGAGACAGGCTCAGGATCGTCGTGAGTTCCGCGTTGCGCTCCGTCAGGCGTGCTTCGGCGGACTGGCGCGCGCGGTCGGAATCCCCGAGCAACCGGCCCATGTGCTGCAGCTCGCCCACCGTATGCGCGAATTCGCTGACACCGAACTCCGGCGTTACCTGCTCGTACTCCCCCACCGTGATTTGATGGGCCATCCGCTCGATCTGCCTGAGTGGCTGCGAAATGGATGCGCTGACGTAGCGCGCACGGCGATAGAGATATGTCAGGAAGATCGCATAGAAACCGACCAGGCCAACCACCATGATCCAGCCGATGTACGCCAGGTCTTTCGACAGGGCCCGTGATGCTCCAAGTACGTTCTCCTCCGGAACCAGGGCCATCAGCTTCCAGCCGGCCGCCGGGATGGTCTGCCACGCGACCAGGTGCGGTCGCGGCCCCTCAAGGCGCCCGAAGCCGGCCAGCTTGCGCGCCAGCAGGTCCCCGATCGCCGCAAAGTCCTTGCGCCGGTAGACGTTGAATTCCTCCGGCTTGAAGGTATCGGCGCGTATGTAATCGACATACCTGTGCGCTGTCAGTTCCTTCAGCGCAAACAATTGCTCGCCCTGATGCGTCAGCGCGAGCAGCGTGCCGTCCTTGCCGATCAGCAGCAGGAAACCCTGCCAGGGGATCTGGGCATTGAGCATGCGCGCGATCATGCGATCGATCGTCACATCGGCGCCGACCACTGCCTCCAGGAAATCGCCCCGATAGACCGGTGCTATCGCTGAAACCATCCAGCCCTGGCCTGCCGGATCGACGTAGGCGTCGGTCCAGACGACTGCCCGTTGCGGGTTGTGCCGCACGTCGGCTTCGTAATAGAAATTGAAGGCCCGCAAGTCGATGTCCGGATCGAGCTGCCGGGCCGCATCGATCCATGGCCAGATCCGGTTGAGTGAATCGTCCGTATTGACATAGGTCTGCACGATCAGCGGATTCGACTCCGTGATGTGGCGCAGCAGCGGATCCAGGACCCCGAGGCGCGCCATTTTTTCGTATTGCGCGGGACCCTTCGGCGTCCTTGCGGAATAGAAAACGGCGGCGCCGCCGTCATTGCTGGCCGTTGTCAGCGCACCGCTCTCCTGCAACTTCAATCGCGACCAGTTCGGGGCACTTGCAGCCGGCGTATCAAGCGCGAGCGCCGTCTGGCGCCGCAGGACTTCGGTCATGGCCGCAACCTGGCTGAGCTGCTTGTCGATGACCGCCGATTCGCCGGCGGCAATCCGCGAGATCTCCTGTCGCGCGACCGCGCGCATCGCCTCGACATTCTTGCGCAGCGACCAGGCGTGGCTCGTCACGTACACCGCCACCAGCAGGAGTTCGACGACCAGCAGCGGTATCAGCGCATTGCGGACATAAGTCCGCCAGACCCAGCGCAACAAGGTCATGTCGCGTGCATTCCGGCTCGCGCCCGGAGCGCTTGCGGCAGGGGCGATGTTCATGTTGTCTAGTGTAATCGCAGGAATTTTGGCGGAGAGGGTGGGATTCGAACCCACGTGGGGCGTAATGCCCCCAACCGATTTCGAGTCGGTGCCGTTGTGACCGCTTCGGTACCTCTCCGCGTGATGCCGGCCGGCCGTTGTAGCGGCCGCCACCGGAGGCGGTATTCTACAACAATGCAGCCGAAGCCTGCCCAAGCTGGCGGACGGCGGAGGGACATTCGCAGCCGCTTCGGCGTGCCGGCCATCATCGTGATGTCACTGATGATCGGGACCTGTTCAAGCATGCCGGGCACCTACGAGCAGATTCGTCTGCTCGGAGTGCTGAAGGTCGCTACGCGCAACAGTCCGATGGCCTATTACGAGGGAGCCTCCGGTCCGGAGGGACCCGAGTACGAGCTCGCCGCCAGTTTTGCGCGGCGACTCGGAGTGAAACCGCAGTTTCGTTTTGCAGCCTCGGAAACGGCGGCGCTCGAATACATGCTTCGCAATCGTGCCCACATCGCCGCCGCAGGAATCATCGCCAGCGAACCGCGCAGGGAATCGGCATTGTTCGGGCCGGTCTACCAGCGCATAGACCAGCATATCGTTTATCGCGTGCAGGATCCGCTGCCCGAGTCGCCACGCGACCTGATCGGCAAGCGTATCGAAGTGATCCGGAACTCGACGCATGCAGCGAGCCTCGCGCGACTCGCCCTCGAGCTTCCCCAATTGCGCTTTACCGAAGTCGACGACGCCGACCAGCAGGAGCTGTTCGCGCGTGTTGCCCATGGCGCGGCCGACCTGACGGTTGCCGATTCAACCGAGTTCACGCTTGGACGCCGTTTCTTCCCGGAATTGCGTCCTGCCTTCAAGCTCGCCGAATCGGAGGCGATCGCCTGGGCCGTGGCGCCCCGCAGCACCGACCTCCTGCCACTGATCGAGCGACATTTCGCTGAACTCGAGGCGATCGGCCGGCTCGCCGAAATTCTCACCCGCAACGAGCGTTCACTCAGCCGCTTTCGCCGGGTAGACGCCCCGGCCTTTGTCAGCGCGGTGCGTGAACGGCTGCCGCGGTACCGGGCCTGGTTCGAGGAAGCGAGCGCGGAAACCGGCATTGACTGGCGCCTGCTTGCGGCGATCGGCTACCAGGAATCCCGCTGGGACGAGACTGCGGTTTCGCCGACCGGCGTGCGCGGCCTGATGATGCTGACCGCCGAGACTGCGCTTCGCGTCAAGGTTGCCGACCGCACCGATGCGCGCGGCAGCATCCTTGGCGGTGCGCGCTACCTTGAGTTGGTCAAGCGCACGTTTCCTGATCGCATCCCGGAGCCCGATCGGACCTGGCTGACACTGGCCGCCTACAATATCGGCTACGGCCACCTGGAAGACGCGCGCGTGCTGGCACAGGGCGCCGGTGGCGATCCCGACAGCTGGACAGCAGTGCGCGAAAAATTGCCGCTGCTTGCGCAGGAACGCTGGTACACGCAGGCCAGGCGCGGCTATGCGCGTGGCTGGGAGCCGGTCGGCTTCGTGCGCAATGTGCAGACCTATCTCGATATTCTCGAGTGGATGACAGGTGGCCCCAATGGACCGGCCACCCCGCCGGCCCCGGATGACGAGGTCGGAGCTGCAATGTCTGCGAAGTGACCGATCAACGGCGTGATTCAAAGAACCGCTTCAGCAACAGGCCGCACTCTTCCGACAAGACGCCGCCAAATGCGTCCACGCGATGATTCAATGCCTCGGCCGCGACCAGATTGAAGGCGCTGCCAGCCGCCCCCTGTCGCGGATCCCAGGCGCCGAATACGAGCCGCTCAACGCGCGCGTGCGCGATTGCAGTGGCACACATCGGGCAGGGCTCGAGCGTTACGTAGATCGTCGAGCCACCCAGCCGGTAATCGCCGACCTTCTGCGCCGCAGCGCGCAGCGCGAGGATTTCCGCATGGGCGGTCGGGTCGCGCAGCGCCACGGGCTGATTCCAGCCCTCGCCCAGCAACTGGTCATCGCGCACGACCAGCGCGCCGACCGGCACCTCGCCTTCCGCCTCGGCGCGCGCGGCCAGGTCCAGCGCGCGGCGCATCCAGTCGGTGTCGCGACTCACCGGCGTCATTCCCATTCGATGGTTGCCGGCGGCTTGCCGGATACATCGTAGACGACCCGCGAGACGCCTTTGACCTCGTTGACGATGCGCCGGGCAACGTGATCGAGGAATTCGTAGGGAAGCCGCGCCCAGTGCGCCGTCATGAAGTCGACGGTTTCGACTGCGCGCAGCGCGATGACCCAGTCATAGCGCCGGCCGTCGCCCATCACCGCCACCGAGCGTACCGGCAGGAAGATCGCCATGGCCTGGCTGACTCGGTCATACAGTTCGTGGGCGCGCAATTCATCGATGAAGATCGAGTCGGCCAGTCGCAGCAGGTCCGCCGCCTCGCGAGTCACGCGGCCAAGGATCCGCACGGCGAGCCCCGGGCCCGGAAATGGATGGCGACTGACCATTTCGCGCGGCAGGCCGAGCTCGACGCCGATGCGGCGGACTTCGTCCTTGAAAAGCTCGCGCAGTGGTTCCACCAGCTTCAGTTTCATGTGCTCGGGCAGCCCCCCGACATTGTGGTGCGACTTGATGACATGGGCCTTGCCGGTTTTCGCACCGGCTGATTCGATGACATCCGGGTAGATCGTGCCCTGGGCCAGCCAGTCGACGGCCTCGATGCTGTGCGCCTCCTCCTCGAACACCTCGATGAACAGGCGGCCGATGATCTTGCGCTTCCGCTCCGGGTCTTCCTCTTCCGCCAGCGCCGTGAAAAACCGGTCGGCGGCATCGACACGGATCACATTGAGGCCCATGTGCCGCGCAAATGTCTCCATGACCTGGTCTCCTTCACCGAGACGCAGCAGGCCATGATCGACGAACACGCAGGTCAGTTGGGCGCCTATGGCGCGATGCAGCAGCGCCGCGACCACCGACGAGTCCACGCCGCCCGACAGGCCCAGCAGCACCTTGCCATTCCCGACCTGCCCGCGAATCCGCGCAATTAGGTCTGCGATGATGTTGCCGGCGTCCCAGAGGGCATCGCAACCGCATATCTCGCGCAGGAAGCGCTCGAGGATCCGCGTGCCGGCACGCGTATGCGTGACCTCCGGGTGGAATTGCACGCCGTAGAAGCGGCGATTCTCGTCGGCCATTGCCGCCAGTGGCGCATTGGCCGTGGACGCGATCGCGGCAAAGCCCGGCGGCATCGCCTCGACACGGTCGCCGTGGCTCATCCAGACGTCCAGTTCCGGCGACTCGCGCTCGTCATCCTGGGTGATGCCGTCCAGGAGCCGCGATGTGCCGGTGCGCCTGACGCGTGCGTAGCCGAATTCACGATGACTGGACGGCGCGACACGCCCACCGAGCTGTGCCGCCATGGTCTGCATTCCGTAGCAGATGCCGAGTACCGGCACACCGAGCGTAAACACGACCTCGGGAGCGCGGGGCGGGCTCGTGTCGGTCACGGATTCGGGCCCGCCCGACAGGATGACGCCGCGGGCGCCGAAGCCCGCGACGGCTGCCTCGCCGGCGTCCCAAGGCAGGATCTCGCAGTAGACGCCGAGCTCGCGCACACGCCGCGCAATCAGTTGCGTGTACTGGGCCCCGAAATCGAGGATCAGGATGCGGTGAGCGTGGATATCGGCGACCGCCGACTCGATTCTGGCCGCCATCAGCTGATCCGGTAGTTGGGCGCTTCCTTCGTGATGCTCACGTCATGCACGTGGCTTTCACGAACGCCGGCACCGGTGATGCGCACGAACGACGACCGCGTGCGCATCTCCTCGATGTTGCCGCTGCCGGTATAACCCATCGCGGCGCGAACGCCGCCGCAAAGCTGGTGCAAGATCGCGACAAGGCCGCCCTTGTAGGGCACCCGCCCCTCGACGCCCTCTGGCACGAGTTTCTCGAGTTCATCCGTCGTGTCCTGGAAATAGCGATCGCTCGAGCCATGACGCTGCGCCATCGCGCCGAGCGAGCCCATGCCGCGATAGGACTTGTAGGACGCGCCCTGGTACAGCTCTACTTCGCCCGGCGATTCCTCGGTGCCGGCAAACAGGCCGCCAATCATCACCGAGTGCGCGCCCGCGGCAAGCGCCTTGGCGACATCGCCGGAGTAGCGGATGCCGCCGTCCGAGATCAAGGGCACGCCGGTCGCAGCCAGCGCCTCGGCGACCGTTGCGATAGCGGTAATCTGCGGCACGCCGACGCCGGCGATCACGCGCGTCGTGCAGATCGAACCGGGGCCGATGCCAACCTTGACGCCGTCCGCGCCGGCATCCACCAGGGCGCGCGCGCCCTCCGCCGTCACGATGTTGCCTGCGACCACCTGCAGGTTCGCGTAGGCATTCTTGATCTTACTGACGGTCGCCAGCACGCCGCGCGAATGGCCATGCGACGTGTCGACGACCACCACATCCACGCCGGCTTCGACCAGAAGCGCCACCCGGTCGAGGGTATCCGGCGAGGTCCCCACAGCCGCACCGACGCGCAGGTGGCCGTGTTCATCCTTGCAGGCGCGTGGAAAATCGCGCGCCTTCTGGATGTCGCGCACGGTAATCATGCCGCGCAGCCGTCCGGCCTCGTCCACGACCAGCACTTTTTCGATGCGATGACGGTGCAGCAGCAGCAGGACTTCCTCGCGCGAGGTATTTTCGCGCACCGTTACCAGACGCTCACGCGGTGTCATGACACTTGAGACCGGCAGGTCGAGTTGTTCCTCGAAGCGGATATCGCGGTGCGTGACGATGCCGACGACCATGTTGCCGTCCGCGGTCACCGGCAGGCCGGAGATGCCCTTGGCGCGAGTCAAGGCGATGACGTCGCGGACCGTCGCGTCCGGGCGAATCGTGATCGGGTCCTTGATCACGCCGCTCTCGTGCTTCTTGACGCGACCCACCTCCCGTCCCTGGTCCTCGCCGGACATGTTCTTGTGGACTATCCCGATCCCGCCTTCCTGGGCGATCGTGATGGCGAGGCGCGCCTCGGTGACGGTGTCCATCGCGGCGGAAACCAGTGGCAGATTGAGCCGGATGCCGCGTGTCAGGCGCGTCGACAGGTCGACTTCGCGAGGCAGCACCTCCGAGTAGGCCGGTACCAGCAGGACGTCGTCGAAGGTGAGTGCTTCCTGGACAATGCGCATCGGTGGTGTCCCCCCCGGGGCAGTCCGAATGAAGCGGCGCATTGTACGACGCATTGGCCCGGGGCGTTAGTGCCACGTGCGGCCGCTGGCCTGCTCGCTTAGCATGCGGGCATGGATCCCGGTACCGGACGCGACGTCTATACGGTAGCTCGCCTCAATCGCGAGGTTCGCGGCCTGCTGGAAGGCGGCCTGCCGTCGATCTGGATCGAGGGCGAGTTGTCGAATTTTTCCCGGCCCGCATCCGGTCATTGGTACTTCACGCTGAAGGACGAGGCCGCGCAGGTCCGTTGCGTGATGTTCCGGCAGCGGAACCTGGCGATCCCGGCCGCGCCACGGGACGGCATGCAGGCATTGCTGCGGGCTCGAGTGGGGCTTTATGAACCGCGGGGCGATTTCCAGCTGATCGTCGATCATCTCGAGGAGGCGGGCGAAGGAGAATTGCGCCGCCGCTTCGAGGCGCTCAAGCAGCGCCTGGCCGCCGAGGGCCTGTTCGATGCGTCGCGCAAGCGCGCACCGCCACGGCTGCCCCGCCGTATCGGCGTCGTGACCTCGCCGAGCGGCGCGGCGCTCCGCGACGTGCTGCATGTGCTGCGGCGTCGCTTTCCTGCGATACCCGTCCTGATCTACCCGGTGCCGGTGCAGGGCGCAGCGGCGGCGCGCGCAATCGCCGAGACACTGGCACTTGCGGACCGGCGATCCGACGTGGACCTGCTGCTGCTGGTGCGCGGTGGCGGCTCGCTGGAAGACCTTTGGGCCTTCAACGACGAGTCGCTGGCACGCGCGATCGACCGCCTGGTCTTGCCGTTGATCAGCGGCATCGGCCACGAGGTGGACTTCACGATCGCGGATTTTGTCGCCGATATCCGCGCACCCACGCCCTCGGCGGCGGCGGAACTCGCCGTTCCCGAAGCTGCGGGATTGCTCGCTGAATTCACGGCCGCTTCGCGCAGGCTGGGCCTTGCCGCCGGTCGTGGCCAGCTGCAACGCGGCGAATGGCTGGTGCGGACGTGGAAGCGGCTCTGGGTCCGGCACCCGTCCCAGGCCGTCGCACAGAGTGCACAGCGAGTCGACGAGCTGCAGGGCCGCATGAATGCGGCGATCACGCGCGGCCTCGGCATGCGGGCGCAGCGCCTGGCGACGGCGCGGGCGGAACTCTCGGGCGCCTCGCCGGCCGCAGGCGTGGCGACGCTGCTGCAACGCGCCGCCCATGCGGGCCTGCGCCTGTTGCCCGCACTGCGGCACCGGCTGTCGCTGGCGGGGGGTCGTCTGGAAACCGCAGCCCGCGCCTTGAATGCGGTCAGTCCGCTGGCAACACTCGCCCGCGGTTACGCCATCGTGACATTGGCCGCCGACGGGGCAGTCGTCCATGATCCCGGCCAGTCGCCTCCCGGAACCGAAATCGACGCGCGGCTTTCACGCGGGAGGCTGCGCGCGCGCGTCGTCAAGACGTCGCCTGATTGAATCAGCGGCGGCCGTCGTCGCGCTGGCGTGTGCGGCGCTGGCGCGGGGTCAGCTTGTTGCGCCTGTTCGCGAACGGATTGTCTTCGCTCCGGAACTCCACTCGTACCGGCGTGCCCCAAAGCCTGAAAGCCTCGCGGAAGGAATTGATCAGGTAACGTCGATAGTCCTCAGGTGCGCGTGCAGCCTGCGCACCGTGCACGACGATCACCGGCGGATTGCGCCCGCCCTGATGTGCATAACGGAGTCGGATTCGGCGACCGCGCACCAATGGTGGCTGGTGCTGCCGGATTGCCGCTTCGAGTACGCGTGTCAGCTCCGGGGTCGGTAATTCACGGACCGCGGCAGCGTGGGCTTCGCGCACCGATTGCATCATTTCGCCGACGCCGCTGCCATGCAGCGCCGAGATGAAATGAATCGGCGCGAAATCCAGGAAGCGCAGCCGCACGGAGATCTGCGAGCGGATCTCGTCGCGATGATCCTGCGTGACGTGATCCCACTTGTTGACCGCGATCACCAGCGCACGACCACGCTCCGCCACGATGCCGAGCAGTGTTGCATCCTGTTCGGCCACGGTTTCCTTGGCGTCCAGCACGCCGATGACGACATTGGCATCATCGATAGCTTGTAACGTCTTGATAACGCTCCATTTCTCCAATTGCTCCTCGATGCGCGCGCGGCGCCGCACACCCGCGGTGTCGATCAGCACATAGGCCTTGCCATCGCGCTCGAATGGAACATGGACGGTATCGCGGGTCGTGCCGGGCTGCTCGCTTGCGATCATCCGTTCTTCACCGAGCAGGCGGTTGATCAACGTGGACTTGCCGACATTCGGGCGACCGACCACGCAGACCCGGGTGGCGCGCACGGTGTCATCTCCGGCCACGTCCTCGGCGGGCGGCGGAATGCCTGCGAGCACGTGGTCGATCAGTTCGTCGATGCCCTGGCGATGCGCGGCTGAGAGCGACTGTGGCTCGCCGAGCCCGAGAGCGTGGAAATCGGAAATCGCAACATCCGAATCGCGCCCCTCGCACTTGTTGACCGCTATCGTCACCGGCTTGCCGCTCTTTCGCAGCACATCGGCGACAAACCGGTCGGGGGCCTCGAGTCCTGACTGCCCGTCGACCAGGAACACGACCCGGTCGGCCTCCTCGATCGCGCGCTGGGTCTGCTGCGCCATCAACTGCTCGATGCCGCGCGGCGATTCCACCAGCCCGCCGGTGTCCACGACGATGAAGCGATGCAGCGACTGGCGGCCGTAGCCGTACTTGCGGTCCCGTGTCAGGCCCGGGACATCCGAAACCAGCGCGTCACTGGTCCTGGTCAGCGCGTTGAACAGCGTCGACTTGCCGACATTGGGCCGGCCCACCAGCGCGACGACGGGCAACATGACTCAGTATTCCGGAGAGCCGCTTATCCGGCTGCCCGCCGCCGCGCGCGGAATGCCTGGACGTCGCCGGAATCGTTTTGCAACAGCAGCAGGTCGCTTGCAGTGACCGGCGCATTGCTGATGCGACCGCCACCGAGCTTGGCGCGGCCGAGAATTTCACCCGTCGCCGAATCGAGCCAGTGCACATAACCCTCGAAGTCCGCGACTACCACGGTGTTGTCCTGAAGCGCGGGCGCCGTCAGCCCGCGGCGAAGGAACAGGGCCTGGCGCCATACTTCCGTGCCATCGCGACGTCGCAATGCGACAACCGTACTGTCGGCCATCGTCACGTAAAGGCGGTCTGCATCGGCAGTCATGCCGCGGTAGCTCGACATGTCGCGCCCCCACCAGATCTGGCCGGACTCCAGCGACAGCATCGCAACCCGGCCCTGGTAGCCAACCACATAGACGTCCTGGCCGATGACCTGTACCGGCGAATCGATATCGGAAAGGCGCTCAATCTCGGTCCGGCCGCGCGACGGCGCGACGGTCGCCGTCCACAGCAGGTCACCGCTATTGAGCGCGAGCGAAATCACCTTGCCGTTGTCGAATCCGGCCAGCACCATGTCGCCGCTGATGACCGGCGCGCCATTGCCGCGCAGCGTCAGGCGCGGCACCGTCTGCTCATAGTTCCAGGCCTCAGTTCCGTCGGCAGCGTGCAGGGCCCGCAGCTTCCCGTCCACGGTACGCACGATGATGAGACCCGCGCCGATGGCCGGCGACGACAACACTTCGCCACCGACTGCGACACGCCAGCGCTCGGCACCGGTTGTCGCATCGAGTGCCAGCACCAATCCGCCGATGCTGCCGACGACCACGACGCCCTCTCCCATCGCGGGGCCGCCGCTCAGCTCGAGGTCGCTCCTGGCACTCCACAGGCTGCGCCCGCTGCCGAGTTCCAGCGCCTGGACGTCGCCGCCATGGCCGGCAACATAGACGCGGTCATCCACGACTGCCGGACGCAGTCCCAGGCGCAGGACATCATCGCCACCCTTCGTGCTGGTGCTCCAGACATGGTCGGGCTTCAGCTTGACGGTGAAATCCACGAGCTCAGCCGGCGGCTCCAGGTCCTTTTCCTTGCTGCAGGCGGTCGCGATCAACGCAAGCGCGAGCATCCAGGCAATTTTTTTCATCCGCATTCCTCTACTCCGCCGCGCTCGTCGCGGACAAATCATCGATCTTCAACCTCAACAACTCCTGGTCGACGAGGCCGTCGGCGGTCTTGCCCTGCTCCACTGCCGACTGGGCCTCCCGGTAAGCCAGAAGTGCATCGGCCGGCTGTCCGCGCGCCATCATGACGTCGCCGCGCAACTCGGCGACGCGCGCGGCGACCGCCGGATTCTCGATGGCCGCGAGCGTCGCGAGGGCATCGTCGTGGCTTCCCTTTGCAAGCTGCACGCGCGCCAGCCTCAATCCCGCGACCAGGGCGAGTTCCGGGTCGCGCGTCGAATCGATGACCTGCCTAAGCGTTGTCGCTGCCCTTTCAAGCTCGCCGGACTCGATGTCGAGGCGCGCGAGCACCAGCAGTGCCTGATCGGCGTAGGGTGTATCCGTGTACTCGCCGGTGATCCTGCCGGCGATTTTCAGCCCTTCCTCGCGCTGGTTGCCGGCGAGCGCATCCAGCATTGCGGAAAACTGCTGCTCCGCCTCCTGGGACCGCGCGATCTGATGTGCGTTCCACCAGCGCCAGCCGAATACGCCGCCGAGGCCCAGCACGATACCGGCCAGCAGCCAGATCCAGTTTTCACGGAACCATTGCTGCAGCTGTTCCGCCTGTTCGCGTTCCGAAAGATACTCATCGACCATCGTCGCTCCTCGAATTCAGTTTGCGGCCCAGCAATGTCGCGATGCGTTCAGGCAACTCGTGCAATGGGCAGTCCTGCTGGCTCGCGTCGCCGCGCAGCTTCCTGACCGCGGCCGAGCCTCGCGCAATCTCGTCGTCACCGATGATCAGCGCCAGTTCTGCGCCGCTCTTGTCGGCGCGCTTCATCTGGGACTTCAGGCTGCCGCCACCCATGTTGGCGAGGACACCGGCACCCGGCAGTGCATCCCGCAGCTGCTCGGCAATCGCGAGCCCGGCGCGCTCCGCGCGATCACCCGAGAGCACCAGGTAAACGGCAGGCACAGTGGCATCAGCCGCCTTTCCCGCGGCCTGCATGAGACCGACGATCCGTTCGATGCCGAGCGCCCAGCCGATCGCAGGCGTCGGATCCCCGCCCAGTTGCGCGACCAGGCCATCATAACGGCCGCCGGAACAGACGGCATCCTGGGTGCCGAGTGCAGTCGTTGTCCATTCAAAGACCGTGCGCGTGTAGTAGTCGAGGCCGCGCACCAGCCGTGGATCCACTTCGTAGGGAATCCCGCTGGCCCCGAGGAGGTCGCAGAACCGTTCAAAGTGGGCGCGCGAGTCGGGATCAAGATGATCGGCCAGGGCGGGCGCGCCGGCAATCGCTTCCTGCATCGCCGGGTTCTTGGAGTCGAGGATCCGCATCGGATTGGATTCGAGGCGGCGCAGGCTGTCGGCGTCGAGTGCGGCGCGGTGGCGCTCGAAATGGGCCACCAGCAGCGCGCGGTATTGCCGCCGTGATTCCGGCGTCCCGAGCGAGTTGACGCGAAGGCGCACGTCGGTGATGCCGAGCATGCGCCACAGCCGTGCCGAAATCTGGATCACCTCGACGTCGACATCAGGGCCCTCGTACCCGAAGGCCTCGCAATCAATCTGGTGGAACTGGCGGTAGCGGCCTTGCTGCGGCCGTTCGTGCCTGAACATCGGGCCCGATGTCCAGAGTCTCTGCTTCTGGTTGTGCAGCAGCCCGTGCTCGATTGCGGCACGCACCAGGCCGGCGGTCGCCTCGGGCCGCAGGCTCAGGCTGTCGCCACCCCGGTCCTCGAAGCTGTACATCTCCTTCTCGACGATGTCCGTGTGTTCGCCGATCGAACGCCTGAACAACTCGGTGCGCTCGACCAGCGGGACGCGAAACTCCTGGTAGCCATAATCCGCAAACAGTGTGCATGCGCTCCGCTCCACCAGCTGCCACCAGGGCAACTGGTCCGCGAGCAGATCGTTCATGCCACGGACAGCCTGGAGTTTGTCTTTCATGGCTTAGGCCCGTGCGCTCCACCACCAGAAAGCGGCGACGACCGCGATTGCCAGCAGCACCGCGGTGATCGGCCATGCCCAGCGCGCGTGGTCGCGAATCTTCGGTCGCAGATCCATTGACGGAACGAAACTGGGTTCGGGAATCTCGCCGATGCCGAAACCCGCCAGCACTTCGTCCCCGGGTAGACCGAGAAGCGCGGCGTAGTTTCGCAGGTAGCCGCGTGCGAACACCGGGGCACCGAGCAGGGCGAGACGCTCTTCTTCCATCGCGAGCACCAGGGCCACATTGAGCCGCAGCCTTTCGGCTGCGGCCTCGATCGTGAGTCCCCTCGCCTCACGCGCACTGCGCAACCGCGCGCCCGGCGACGGGCCGCTGGTCCGCGTGTTCATCCGGGATTCCGGCTCTCGATGTCGTCGAGTACTCGTAACTGCACGGATTCCGGAAATTCCCTGCGCAGGCGCTCGCCGAACTGGTCCGCCGCGGCGCGATCGTTCAGCGCCATCTCGATCTGTTGCCCCAGCAGGAGCACGTCGGGGGTCGCCGGCGCCACGGCAAGGAATCTCTCGATGAATGCCCGCGCCTGGAGGTGGTTGCCACGATCGTGCAGCACGCCGGCCAGCTGCACGAAGGTCTCCGGATAGACCGACTTGATGCTCAAGGCCTGGCGCAGGTATTTCTCGGCCCGTTCGGGCGCCGCGGCACTGCGCGCGCAGACGCCCGCATTGGTATAGGCGACTTCGGGCGTGCGATACAGCGGATTGCCGGCCGCCTTGAGGAACATCGCCTCACCTTTCTTGAAATCCTTCTTGCGGCACAGGAATGCTCCGAGGGCATTCTGCGCCTCGGGACTTTCCGCATCGGCGCGCAGCGCGAGCCGGAAATGCTTTTCGGCGCGCTTGGTCTCGAGCAGGCGTTCGTACACCAGGCCAGCGCTCAATTGCACGGTCAGGTCGCGCGGATTCAGCGCGAGCGCACGTTCGACCTTGTCGCGCGCGACCGACAACTGGTCGCGCTTCATGTACTCCATCGCCAGACGCGCATTGATGCGTGCAGCCTCGACAATCGGATCGGGCGAGGCATCCTGCGCCTGTGCCGGCGTCGATGCGGCCAGCAGCATCGCCACCAGGATTGCCGCGATGCGCGCGTTCATGCCCGCACCGCGAGCCTGGCCGGCTTGCTGCCCAGCCTGACCAGAGTCCGATCCAGCACCTGGCCCCTGAGTTGGCCGCAGGCCGCGTCGATATCGTCACCACGGGTTCGTCGCACGGTCGCCATCACGCCTCCCTGTGCCAGCAGGTCGCGGAATCGACTGATTGCCGCGGCCGGCGAGCGCCGGTACCTCGTGCCCGGGAATGTGTTGAACGGTATCAGGTTCACCTTGGCGTCATGACCGCGCAGCAGTGCCGCTAGTTCCCGTGCGTGCTCAGGCTGGTCATTGATGCCATCGAGCATCGTGTATTCGAATGTGACGCTGCGACCGTTCTGGCGCTCCAGGTAATGCCAGCTGGCTGTCAGCAATTCCGCGATCGGGTGCTTGCGGTTGATCGGCACCAGCTGGTCGCGCAACCGGTCATTCGGAGCGTGCAACGACACGGCGAGCGCCACATTGCAGTCTTCCGCCAGGCGGTAGATCTGCGGCACGAGGCCGGACGTGGACAGCGTCACCCGCCGGCGTGATAGGTCGTATCCGAGATCGTCGAGCATCAGCTGCATGGCCGGCAGCACGCTCCGGTAATTGGCGAGTGGCTCGCCCATGCCCATCAGCACGACATTCGAAATGACGCGATCGCCGTCCGGGTCCCGCCCGAGTTCGCGATTGGCAAGCCAGACCTGGCCGATGATCTCGGCTGCTGTCAGGTTGCGATTGAATCCCTGCTGGCCGGTCGCGCAGAAGGAGCAGTCCAGCGCGCAGCCGATCTGGCTCGAGATGCACAGCGTCCCGCGCCCCGGCTCCGGGATGAAGATCGTCTCGATGACCTGCTCGTTGCCCGCAGCGCCGGGCATCCGCAATAGCCACTTGCGCGTGCCGTCCACCGAAGTCCTTTCACTCACGATCTCCGGCACGCGTACCTCGGCCACGCCCGCGAGCAGCGCGCGGAAATCCTTTGCAAGATCGGTCATCCGCGAAAAATCCGCTTCACCTCGGCGATAGATCCACTTCAGGAGCTGGCGCGCACGAAAGGGCTTGGCGCCAAGGGTCGCGACGAACGCCTCCAGCTCGGACCGGTTGAGTCCCAGCAGGTTGACGCGCTCGTGGGCCGTGTCGCTCATCGATTCACGCGCCTCGGCGGGTCCGCGCACAGAGTGAGACGTGCGCGAAAAAATAGGCGATCTCGCGGGCGGCATTCTCGACGCTGTCGGAGCCGTGCACGATATTTTCCTCGATGCTGGACGCGAGGTCGGCGCGGATGGTGCCTGGCGCCGCCTTCTTCGGGTCTGTCGCACCCATGATCTCGCGATTGCGCGTCACGGCGGACTCGCCTTCAAGGACCTGCACCATCACCGGGCCGGAGGTCATGTAGGCGCACAAGTCCCCGAAGAACGGACGCTCGCGATGAACGGCGTAGAAATCTTCGGCCTGCGCCTGCGTCAGTCGCAGCATGCGGGCGCCGATGATCGCGAGGCCGGCTTTCTCGAATCGCCGATAAACGTCGCCGATCAGGTTTCGCGCCACGCCGTCTGGCTTGACGATGGACAAGGTGCGTTCAACCGCCATGGGTTCCTCGTTCGATGGGGCAGCTCAGGGCCGCGTATTCTACCGCCCGCGACCCCGGCCGGGCAATCGCCGGCAGCGCGGAAGTGCCTGCTGCGAAAGGAAAAATCAGACGCTGAAGCTTTCGCCACAGCCGCATTCGCCGCGCACGTTCGGATTCCGGAAGCGGAATGCCTCGTTGAGTCCGTGGCGGACGAAATCGATCTCCGTGCCGTCGATCAGCGCCAGGCTGTCGGCATCGACCAGCACCTGGACACCCTGGCTCGCGAAGACGCGATCCTTGTCCTCGACCTCGTCGGCGTAATTCACGACGTAGGCGAAGCCGGAACAACCGGTCTTGCGCACGCTGAGGCGCAGGCCGACACCATGACCGCGTTCAGCGATGAAATGACGTACGCGGTCCGCTGCGGCGGCAGTGAGGGTAATGGCCATTCGCAGGCCTATTGTAGCGCAAGCGCCCGGGCCAGCATCCCAAACAGCGCGTCTTCGACCACCAGCAAACGACCCAGTTTTTCCGCGGGCGCGCCGAGTTCCCCGGCGAGGCGCAGCGCGTCGAAGGCGGCCTCGCTTCCGATGCCCTCGCCCTGCAAGCGGCTCGCGATCAGCGCCGCCGCAGCGAGCGTATGCGGACATCCCCAGGCGCGAAAACTGCAGTCGACGACCCGGCCGTCTTCAATCCGGGCGTCAAAGCGGACCCAGGCGCCGCGGTCGAGCGCCATCGCCTCGCCATGGACCGCCGTACCGGGGCCCGGCCCCAGGTCGCCGGCGTGCGGCAGGCGCTCGAACAATTCACGTACCAACTGCGAGTACATCGCGCGGGTCCCGCTCATGCGATCCGTTCGATCGCCCCGGCAGGCAGCAGCGCACGCAGACGATTGACGCTTGCTACGAGCAGCGCGACCGCGCGATCAACTTCCTCCCCGGTGGTTTCCCGGCCCAGGCTCAATCGAAGCGAGGCCTGGGCGGCCAGATCAGAAAGGCCAAGCGCACGAAGGACATAGGAGGGTTCGGCGCTCGCGGAGCTGCAGGCCGAACCGCTGGACGCAGCCAGCCCGCCATCGAGCGACAACAACAGGCTTTCGCCCTCCATGCCCGGAAAGCGGACATTGAGGATGCCCGGCAAACCCGGCTCAGTCCCGCCATTTCGTTCCACCGGTGCGGCCGCCTGAAGGCCGGCCCAGAGGCGCTCGCGCAGCGCACGAACACGCGCCGCGTCGTCTGCGAGACGGGTGAGCGCGAGTTCGCAGGCGACGCCAAATCCGACAATCTGATGCGTGGCCAGGGAACCCGCGCGGAGACCGCGCTCGTGGCCCCCACCGAACTGCAATGGCTGCAGCGCGGGGCGCGGACGGTGTCTCACGTAGAGGGCGCCGATGCCCTTGGGGCCGCCGAGCTTATGGGCGCAGAAGCTGAGGAGCGCCACATTCATTCCCTGCACGTCGATCGGCAGTTTGCCGGCGCTCTGCGCGGCATCGACATGAAAGGTGACGCCCCGCTCAAGGCACAACTGCCCGACTGCCGCGATGTCGTTGACGACGCCGGTCTCGTTGTTCGCGTGCATCAGCGAGACCAGTGCCGTGCCCGGCCGCAGCGCTCTCGCGACCTGCGCGGGATCGGCGCTGCCATCGCTGCCGGTCGCCAGCCAGCTCACCGTGAATCCCTCGCGCTCGAGCTGGCGGCAGGCATCGAGCGCCGCGCGATGCTCGTTACGCGCAGTCACGAGATGGCGCAGGTTGGCGCTCGCCGCGCGCGCGGCGCCGAGGATCGCGAGATTCACGCTCTCGGTCGCTCCGGATGTGAACACGATCGATCCAGGCTCGGCACCGACCAGCCGCGCAACCTGCGCGCGCGCCTGCTCGACGCGCACTGCGGCCGCGCGCCCCGGTGCATGCACGGAAGCGGTATTTGCCTGCAACCCGGGATCGCGCAGGCATTCGCACATGGCTGCAGCGACCTGCGGATCGAGCGGCGCCGTTGCAGCGTAATCCAGGTAGATTGGGGCTCCAGTCGTCATGGCCCTCATTCCTCCGGCATCGAACCGTGGCGCTCGATCGCGGTCAGCATTCCACGCAGGATACGAACTTCCTTTTCGTCTGGCACGGCGCGCGCAAGCAGGCGCTCGAGTCGCGGGCGCAGTTGCGCGGCATTGCCCGGGTGCATGAATCCGACGCGCTCGAGCACGCGATCCAGGTGCCGGTGCAGCGCCGCCATGTCCTCCGCGCCTGCCGGCTGCGAAACCGGCTCCGGTGAATCCCCCGGATGGCGCTGCGCCATCATGATCTCGTAGCAGACGACTTGCACCGCCTGGGCGACATTCAGCGATTCATACAGCGGATCCGCTGGTATCTGGATCAGGGCATGGCAGCGCGCAAGCTCGTCGTTGGCGAGACCATTGCGTTCGCCGCCAAACAGCACCGCAGCGGGCCGGGACTCGCTCATCGCCAGCAATTCGGCGGCCGCCATGCGGGCATCGAGCATGCGCCAGTTCGCATTGCGCCGCCGCGCACTGGTGCCGAGCACGAGACCGCAACCTTCGATCGCGGCGTCGATGGACGGCACGACGGTGGCGGCCGCGAGTAGGTCCGCTGCCCCTGAAGCACGCGCGGTGGCCTCGGCATCCGGATACGACTGCGGGCGCACGAGTACCAGCGATGACAGCCCCATGTTCTTCATGGCGCGCGCCGCCGCGCCGATGTTGCCCGGATGGCTGGTGTCGACAAGGACGATGCGGACGGCTTTGGTCATCGCGGCTCACGAAGGATTGCTGGTATTCTACCGGTGCCGCTGGCAGGCGCTGAATGCCTTGCCGCGGCGGTTCTTTAAGCTGCTGCCGGAGCGATCAATGCATCCCCTGGTCAATATCGCCGTCGGCGCCGCACGTCGCGCCGGTGAGCTGATCGTGCGAAACCTCGATCGTGCCGGCGGGGTCACGGTCAGCGAGAAGAGCCGCAACGACTTCGTCACCGAGATCGATCGCGCGGCGGAGCAGCTCGTGATCGAGACGATACACAAGGCCTATCCGGATCACGGAATCCTTGCCGAGGAAAGCGGCCGCCAGGGCGGCGACGAGTATGTCTGGATCATCGACCCGCTGGACGGCACGACCAATTTCCTGCACGGCTTCCCGCAATTTGCGGTATCGATCGCCTGCCAGCATCGTGGTCGCGTCGAGGCGGGCGTCATTTTCGATCCGCTGCGCAGTGAGCTGTTCACCGCTTCGCGCGGCGCGGGCGCACAACTCGAGAACCGCAGGCTGCGGGTGTCCGCACAGCGCTCGATCGACGGTGCGCTGATCGGCACCGGTTTTCCGTATCGCGCCAATACGCGCTGGATGAAACCCTACCTTTCGATGCTGGAGCAGGTCATGCAGCACGCTGCGGGGGTGCGCAGGCCAGGCTCCGCTGCGCTCGATCTGGCTTATGTCGCGGCGGGACGCCTGGACGGATTCTGGGAGCTGGGACTCGCGCCCTGGGACACGGCGGCGGGCAACCTGATGATCACGGAAGCCGGCGGCCGCATCGGTACGCTGGCCGGAAATCCCTACCTCGACGGCGGCAACCTGGTCGCCGGAAATCCGCGCATGTTCGCGGCGCTGGTCGAATCCTTCGCGCCATTCCTGACCGACGACCTGCGCGAGTGACGGCTGCGGGCAGTCTCGCAATCGCCCCGGGCGTGGGTTAGAGTCCGCAACGATCCTGCAGGGGGAATGCCAGCATGAATCTGTTTCGCACCAAGCCGATCACCGCTGCGCCGCATGTGGACGCCGGCGAACCGGTCGAAGGCAGTCTAACTGGCGAAGTCACGCTCAAGCGTTCGCTGACTGCGGGGCACCTGGTGATGCTCGGTATCGGCGCGGTGATCGGCGCCGGCATCTTCGTGATGACAGGCCAGGCCGCGGCCAATCATGCGGGCCCCGCGATCGTCCTGAGCTTCGTCATGGCCGGTATCGCCTGCGCCTTCGCCGGACTCTGCTATGCGGAATTCGCGGCGATGCTTCCGGTGTCGGGCAGCGCTTATTCCTATTCATACGCGACGCTCGGCGAATTCGTCGCCTGGTTCATCGGCTGGAACCTCGTGCTCGAGTACACCTTCGCCGCGGCCACGGTCGCAGTCGGCTGGTCCGGCTACTTCACGGGCCTGCTGGATTCGATAGGACACATGACCGGCACATCGTTGGCGTTGCCCGCGGCATTGACGAACGCGCCGCTCAACCTCGTCAACGGGCGGATGGTCACGACTGGCGCGCTGATAAACCTGCCTGCGATCGCGATCGTCATTGCTGTTGGGGCCCTCTGCTATCGCGGCATCACCCAATCGGCAGCGGTCAACGCGGTAATCGTCGCGATCAAGGTCGCAGTGCTGCTGCTATTCATGGCATTCAGCCTGCAATACGTCGATCCCGCGAACTGGACGCCATTCATCCCTGAACCAGAGGGCCCGGGGCGTTTCGGCTGGGACGGCGTGCTGCGCGGCGCATCGATCGTGTTCTTTGCCTACATAGGCTTCGACGCCGTATCGACGGCGGCGCAGGAAGCCAAGAATCCGCAGCGCGACATGCCGATCGGCATCCTGGGTTCACTCGCCATCTGCACGGTGCTCTACATCGCGATGGCCGCGGTGTTGACCGGCATGGTCCCGTACACGCAACTCGGCACGCCGAAACCGGTTGCAACCGCTCTTGAGACCTACCCGAGCCTGCTGTGGCTCAAGACACTGGTCGAAGTCGGCGCGCTCGCCGGACTTTCTTCGGTGATCCTGGTGATGATGGTCGGCCAGCCGCGTATCTTCTACACGATGGCCCGCGACGGCCTGATCCCCAAGCTGTTTGGCCGCGTCCATCCGGAATTCCGCACGCCGCACGTCGGCACGGTCGTCGTCGCCGTAACGGCGCTGATCCTTGCCGGCCTGCTGCCGATCGGCGTGCTGGGCGACCTCGTGTCGATGGGCACGTTGCTCGCGTTTGCGACGGTCTGCATCGGCGTGCTGGTACTGCGTCGCACACGACCCGACCTGCATCGCGCGTTTCGCGTGCCGGCCGCACCGGTCGTCTGCATCCTGGGCGCGGCCGCCTGCCTGTGGCTGTTCGGCCGGGCGTTCATGGACAACTGGCACTGGATGGGAGCGTGGATCCTGATCGGCTTTGCGATCTACTTCGGATACAGCCGCCGCCACAGCCTGCTGAATCGCAGCGCTTGAGCGCCTAGTCGTCCCCGGGGATTCCCCGCTCGCGCAACTCGACCGGCGCGGCGTCGCTCCGGCGGCGCATGCGGATATTGACCATCTCCACGCCGACCGAGAATGCCATCGCAAAGTACAGGTAACCCTTTGGGATTTCCAGATCGAAGGACTCGCCGACCAGCGCGACTCCAATCAGGATCAGAAATGCCAATGCGAGAATCTTGATGGTCGGGCGACGTTCGATGAACTCGTGAATCGGGCCAGCCATGAACATCATGACGAACACCGCGATCACGATCGCGGCGACCATGATGGATACGTGGTCGGCCAGGCCGACGGCTGTCAGCACCGAGTCCAGCGAGAAGATGATGTCGATGATGCCGATCTGGACAACCACACCCAGTATCTTTGTCTGTAGCTTGACTCTCGGCGCACCGTGATCCTCCGGACCCTCGAGCGCGCTGTGGATTTCGCTGACGCTCTTGGCCATCAGGAACAGGCCGCCGAAGAACAGGATCAGATCGCGCCCCGATATCTCCTCGGTGAAGACCGTGAAAAGCGGAGCCGTGAGCCTGATCAGCCAGGTGATCGAGAACAACAGGGCGATGCGCGTCAGCATCGCGAAGGCGAGCCCCAGCGTCCGGCCACGGGCCTGCAATTCCTTCGGCAGCCGCGACACTAGTATCGACAGGAAGATGATGTTGTCGATGCCGAGGACGATCTCGAGCAGGGTCAGCGTCAGGAAAGATACCCAGACTGCAGGATCACTCAGAAACTCGATCACTGACCCTCCCGTCGGCCCGTTCAGGGCAGCGCATCGACCTCACTCCTCTTCTCGGGCGGCATCAGGTCGCGCTGCGACAGACCCAGATCGAGCGCCAGCGCGCCGGCCACGTAGATCGACGAGTAGGTGCCGACAGCTATTCCGATCAGCAAGGCGAGTCCGAATGGGCGCAGGGCCTCGCCTCCGAACAGGACCAGCGCCATCACGACGAGGGCGGTCAGGCCGGAAGTCAGCAGGGTCCTCGACAGGGTCTCGTTGATCGCCGTATCCATGACCTGGACGGGCGTTGCCTTGCGCATCTGCACAAGTCGCTCACGCACGCGGTCGAATACGATCACGGTGTCATTCAGCGAGTACCCGATCACCGCCAGTATTGCCGCCATGACGGACAGGTCGAAGGTGATTCCGGTAAACGCAAATGCGCCGACCACGACAATCGGGTCGTGCAACACCGCGACGATCGCCCCAACGGAGAATTTCCACTGGAAGCGGACGATCACGTAAATTGCGATGAATAGCAGGCACATCAACAGCGCAGTCGCGCCTTTTTCCGCCAACTCCCTGCCGGCCTGCGGGCCGACCGCCTCGGTGCGGCGGATATCCACGCCGGGGTCCACGGCGGCAAGTGCCGAGCGCACCTGTTCCGTCACCAGGCGCGCAGCGGTTTCGTCGACGGGCGGCAGGCGCACCAGCACGTCCTGGGAGGTGCCAAATGTCTGCACCTGCGCGTCTTCGAGACCGCCGCCAGACAGCGAATCCCGCAACCGCTCGAGGTCCGGAGCCTGCGGGAAGTGCGCTTCCACGACGACACCACCGGTGAAGTCGATGCCGAAATTGAGGCCGCGTACGAAGACCGCGACGAAGGACCCGATGATTATCAGCACCGATACCGCATACCAGTAGCGGCGCCTGTCGAGGAACCGGATACGTGGCGTACGCTTGAAGAATTCCATCGCCGGCTCCTCAGATTGAGAGGCGCTCAACGCGCCGGCGGCGGCCATAGATCAGCTGGAGCATCGCGCGACTGCCGACCAGCGCAGTAAACATCGAGGTCAGGATTCCCAGGTTCAGCACGACTGCAAAGCCCTTGATGGGCCCCGTGCCGAATGCGAACAACATGACGCCCGCGATCAGCGTGGTCACGTTGGAGTCCACGATCGCGGAGAATGCACGCTCGAAACCGGCGTTGATCGATGCCAGCGGCGAATTGCCATTGCGCAGTTCCTCGCGGATGCGCTCAAAGATCAGGACATTGGCATCCACCGCCATGCCGACGGTCAGAACGATACCGGCGATGCCCGGCAGCGTCAGCGCAGCCTTGAACAACGACAGCAATGCCGTGATCAGAATGACGTTGGCGATCAGCACGAGGCTCGCCACGATTCCGAAAACCCGGTAATAGATCAGCATGAATGCGAACAGCACCCCCATGCCGATCATCAGCGCCTTGAAGCCGCGCTCGATGTTGTCGCGCCCGAGACTCGGCCCTATCAGGCGCTGCTCGACGATATAGATCGGCGCGGCCAATGCGCCCGCCCGCAGCAGTTTTGCGAGCTCACTGCCCTCGGCCGCCGACAGGCCGGTGATCTGGAAGTTGTTGGAAAATACGCCGCGAATCGTCGCGACGCTGATGACCTCTTCCTTCGATCTGTCGATGACCACCTTCTGGCCATTGCGCTCGACCTGCTCGCGCTCCTTCTCGATGAAGACCACGGCCATCGGGCGGCCCAGGTTCTCGCGCGTGGTGCGCAGCATCTCGTCGCCACCACGGCTGTCGAGCTTGACGCTCACGGCGGGCTCGCCCTGCGACGGCGCGAATGATGCGTCTATCAGCTGCTCGCCGGTTGCAATGACCTCGCGTTTCAGCAGCACCGGATTCCCGTCGCGCTCCTTGTAGAGCCGCGAACCCAGCGGCGCCCGGCCAGTGCGCTGCGCCTCAAGCGGGCTATTGACCGTGTCAACCAGCCTGAATTCGAGTGTCGCAATCTTGCCGAGCAGGCGCACGACTTCAGACGCGTCCTGGATGCCGGGCAGCTGGACGGCAATCCTGTTCTGGCCCTGGCGCTGGATCACAGGCTCGGCAACGCCCAGCGCATTGATGCGATTGTTGAGCGCCGTGATGTTCTGCTGTATCGAGAAGTCCTGGCGCTGCTTGATCTGGTCAGGCGTCAGCGTGGCAATCAGCACGCCGACCTCATCGCCCTGGCTGATCGCGAGCGTGGAATCGTAGTCGCGGAGTGCGCGCAATGCCGCTTCCGTCTGCCCGGCGTCGCGCAGGCGAATCTGGGTAACCGGCCCGGCAACGGCCACTTCTTCATACTGCACTTTCGCATCGCGGAGCACCTTGCGGAAATCCCGCTCCAGCCGCTGCAACAGTTGCTGGACTGCACCCTCGACGTCGACCTCATAGACGATGTAAATGCCGCCACGCAGGTCGAGACCGAGGCTCATGGGCTCCAGGCCGAGCCCGCTGACCCAGTCCGGTGCACGCGACGCGAATGTCGTCGCGATCGCGAACTGGCCCTCGTAACGGCTCTTGAAGAGGTCGCGCGCGGCAAGCTGGTTGGAAACGTCGCTGAAGCGGATCCAGAGGCGGCCATTGTCATCGACAAACGCCTCATCAAACGGGATCTGCGCGCCGTTCAGCACACCCGCAAACTCGGTGACCTCAGCAGCATTGAATACCGCACGATCGCGCCGCGAGAATTGCAACGCTTCCGATTCGCCATAAACATTGGGCAGCGCCAGCAGACCGGCGACCAGCAGGATGGCGACCAGCGCAGCGCCTTTCCAGAAGGAAAAATTCGGATTCACGATTGCCGTCGTCGACGCTCAGCCGCTCTTGTACGTGCCTTTCGGCATCAACTGCTGGACCTGGTGTCTTTGCACCCGAATTGTGACTTTTGGCGAGACTTCGAGTGTCACAAAGCTCTCGTCGATCTCGCTGATGCGCCCGAGTATCCCGCCATTCGTCACGACTTCATCGCCGGCGGACAGCTTGGCAACCATTTCCCGGTGTTCCTTGGCGCGCTTGGTCTGTGGCCGGATCAGCAGGAAATAGAACACGACGAAGATCAGCACCAGCGGCAGGATGTTCACCCATGCGCTGGTGGACGACCCTCCGGCGGCCTGGGCCCAGGCGGGCGAAATGAAGAAGTCCATTGATGATCCTCTGCGACAGCGGGCCGGCGGCGCCGACCCCGGTTTGGGCGCGTGATTATGCCACAGAGCCGGTCCGTGGCCGGCGCGCGGCGTAGAACCCGGCGCGGAACGCGGCCAGGCTGCCGGCGCCGATCGCCGCCCGGAGACTCGCCATGAGACCCAGGTAGTAGTGCAGGTTGTGCAGCGTGGCGAGCCGCGGCCCGAGCATCTCGCCGCAGCGATCGAGGTGCCTGAGATAGGCGCGGCTGTAATGAAGGCAGGTATAGCAACCGCACCCCGGCTCGACGGGCTGCGTGTCTTCCGCATAGCGCGCATTGCGGATGTTGATGACGCCGTCCGCCACGAACAAGTGCCCATTCCGCGCATGACGCGTCGGCATCACGCAGTCGAACAGGTCCACGCCCAGTGTGACCGCCTCGACCAGGTCCTCGGGCCGTCCCACACCCATCAGGTAGCGCGGCCGCTCCTGCGGCATCTGCGGCAGCAGCTTTTCGAGCACGCGCTGGCGCTCGCCGACCGGCTCACCGACCGAAAGACCGCCGATCGCGAGGCCGTGGAAGCCGATGCCGAGCAGTCCGGTTAGCGATTCGCTTCGCAGCGCATCGTGCATGCCACCCTGGACGATGCCAAACAGTACGCCCGCGGCTTCGCTGGCATCCCAGGCACGCCGGCTGCGTTCTGACCAGCGCAGTGACAGCTCCATGGACTCGCGTGCCTGGCGCTCGGTCGCCGGATAAGGCGTGCATTCGTCGAAAACCATGGCGATGTCCGAGCCCAGCGCATGCTGCACCGCCATCGAACACTCGGGGTCGAGGAACACCGGATCGCCGTCGACCGGTGACTGGAAACTGACGCCCTGCTCCGAGACCTTTCTCATTTTCGCGAGGCTGAACACCTGAAAGCCGCCCGAGTCGGTCAGGATCGGGCCCTGCCAGTGCATGAACCCGTGCAAGCCGCCGTGAGCGCGCACGACCTCGGCGCCGGGCCGCAGCATCAGATGAAATGTGTTCGCGAGCACGATCTGTGCACCGCAGGCGACGAGTTCCTCGGCCGTCACGCCCTTGACAGATCCATAGGTGCCGACCGGCATGAAGGCGGGCGTCTCGACCACGCCGCGCGAAAATTCCATCCGCCCGCTGCGCGCGCCTCCGTCCCTCGCCAGCACGCCGAATTTCAAGACTGCGCCTCGCGCGAATGCAGCACAGCCGGATCCGGCGTCACGAACATGGCGTCACCATAGCTGAAGAAGCGGTAGCGCCCGGAGATCGCATGATGATACGCCGCGAGCACCCGTTCGCGGCCCGCAAATGCTGCGACCAGGATGAGCAGCGTAGATTCCGGCAGGTGGAAATTCGTCAGCAGCGCATCGACCACGCGGAATCGATGACCGGGCTTGATGAACATATCGGTCTCGCCCGCGCCCGGGACGATTTCGCCGGTGGCCGCAGCCGCCTCCAGGCACCGGACAACCGTGGTTCCGACTGCAACCACGCGCCCGCCTCGCCTGCGGGTAGCGGCGACAGCGGCTGCGGTCTTCTCCGGAATCCGGAATCGCTCCGCGTGCATGCGATGCTCCTCGATCTGGTCAACGCGCAGCGGCTGGAATGTTCCCGCCCCCACATGCAGGGTCAGGCTTTCAATGGCGATTCCCTTTTCTCCAAGTCCGGTCAGCGTCGAGCGGTCGAAATGCAGCCCGGCGGTCGGCGCCGCAACCGCACCCGGCTCGGCGGCGTATACGGTCTGGTAACGCTCGCGATCCGCCGCTTCGGCCTCACGATCGACGTAGGGCGGCAGCGGAATGCTGCCGTGCTGCTCAAAATATTCGAAGGCCGGGCGATCCAGCTCGAATTCAAGCAGGTCGTCGTGCCGCCCGATCACGATGGCGCGCGCGCCACCCGCCAAGACAAGCTCGGTTCCCGGGCGGAATCCCTTGCTGGCGCGTGCCTGCGCCAGGATCCGGCGCTCGCCGAGGATTCGCTCCAGCAGGATTTCGCAGGCCCCACCACTCGCCTTGCGGCCGTTCAGGCGAGCCGGCAGGACACGGGTGTCGTTCAGCACCAGCAGGTCACCGGGACGCAGCCGTGTTGCCAGATCCGCAAACCGCAGGTCCTTCAGCGCGCCAGTGCCGCCGTCGAGGGACAACAGCCGGCTGGCCGCACGCTCCGGCAAGGGATGCTGGGCGATCAGTTCCCGGGGCAGCTGATAGGCAAAGTCTGCGCGGCGCATGCGCCGCGCAGACTAGCACAGGGATCCCGCGGTTCAGCTCGCGGCTGGTGGCTCGACCGGTGGCCTGGGATGAATGTCTTTCATCCGCTCTCTTCGCTCAGTCGCTTCCTTCGGCACGGCGGCGTTCAGCGTCAGCGCCTTGCGATCGCGCAGGACGCGAATCTCCACCGATTCACCCGGCTGATAGGAACGCAGGATGCGCATCGCATGCGGCCCGCTCTGCGGTTCGCGCCCGCCGATCGCGACGATCACATCGCCATCCTGCAGGCCGAGCGCCGCATCGGTCGGCGCGCGCGCCACCAGCACGCCCTTGTCGGTGCCGAAGTAGCGGCCGAGTGCCGGAGTGAGCTGCACCAGTTCCGCGTCACTCCAGCCTTCCAGCAGCCAATGATGGCCGTGACCGAGCGCCATCGCTTCCATCGGCGGCATGGGTGGCATGGGCGTTCCCGGCGGCCGCAAATGCAACTCCCGAAATTCTCTGTCCATCCTGCCGAGCCCGTTCAGGAGCAACCTGTCGATCGGGCGTGCCACGACCGTGACTTTCACCGGTTTTGAGTCGCGACGCAGCTCCAGCGCAATTTTCTGGCCGGGCTCGACGTCTTTCATCACGGCGACCAGATCTCGCCCTGTTGCCACCGGCTTTGCATCGATCGCGACGATGATGTCTTCCGCCTTGACGCCGGCCTCGGCCGCCGGGCCGCCGGGGCTCACGCCATTCACCCTGACGCCGCCACCACTGCTTTCAGTGCCGCCGAGATTGATGCCGAGCACGGCGCGGCGCGGCGACGGCAGCAACAATTGAAATTCACGCATCCCTCCCGGGCCACCGGCCTCGGCGGAGAGTTCCGCGACTTCCCTGGCCGCCGCCTCGAGTCGCTGCTGGGCTTCCTCGAGCCGCTTTTCGAGCGCGACTTCATCGTCTCCCTGGGCGAGCGCAGGAATTGCAGCGATGCAAAATGCCGCCGCCGCCATGACTGCCAGAACTGTCCTGTTCATCGTGACCTCCGGATCATCAAAGTGGGCTGGCCATCCCCGCGTAGCGGACCTGGACCAGTGAATTCATGAGTTCGACGCGTTCGCGCCAGAGCCGCTCGCCGTGCTCCGGTGCATTCGGCTCGAGCGCCGCGCGGCTCAGGCGGTCGTCGACGACTGCGAGCCTGTCCTCGAGCTGCGCAAGCGTGAATGCGGTGCTGCCGCGCATGACCCGCATTTCCGGAATCGCGGCGAGCAGCATTTCAAGCCGGGCGTTTTCCGCGCGTACGACGTCGCTTGCAACGATTCCCGGATCGAAATCCGACGGATTGGCCGCCGCCAGATCGCTCTGAGCGGATTGCAACTGCCAAGCGAGTCCCACAACTGCCGCAAGCCCCGCGGCCGCAATCGCAATCGGCCAATTCCGGGAACTCCCCGCCTTGCGCCGTTGGTGCGCGGCCAGGACCGCTTCCCAGCCATTCGGTGGGGGCGTGAATTCCGGCAGGGCCGCCAGCGACGCGCCCCACCCGCTCATGCCGGTGTGCATGATGTGCCCTCCTTGATGGACTCCGCGGCGGCAAGCAGGGCGCGCAGGCTCGCGTGGGCGCGCGACAACCGGGCTTTCGAGAAACTGGGGCTGCGCCCGAGCGCCGTCCCGATCTCGGCGTGCGTGAAGCCTTCGACATCGTGCAGCCAGACGACCGCACGGGTGAGCGACGGGAGGCGCATCAGCGCCCTGTCGAGCAGGGGTTCCGCAGAAGCACAAGCCGCGGGATTCTCTGAGCAGAGCCCCTCCAGGCGGCCGGCATCGGCGTCCAGCCACTCCAGGCTGCGATGCCAGGGTGAACGCAGGTACATCAATGCCCTGTTGACGGCGATCGAGCGGATCCAGGCTGCCAGCGGGCAGCGACCCTCGAATGCGCCGATGTGCTCGAGCACGTCCACGAATGTCTCCTGCAGCAATTCCTCCGCAATCGCCGGCCGCCGTACCAGGCGCCGCAACAGCGTGTAAACGGGCGCGGCGGTCGCCCGGTAGATGGTCTCGAGCGCCCGTTCGTCGCCGTCACGTGCGGCGCGGGTCACCGATTCCGGAATCGAGATATCCGCAATCCTGGGCATCAGGGGATTAGATGCCCCAGGGGCGGAAAAGGTCACAATATGGTGCCGAGGGCGAGAATCGAACTCGCATGACCTTGCGGTCGGCAGATTTTGAGTCTGCTGTGTCTACCAATTCCACCACCCCGGCGGTGCGGGGGCGAGTATAAATCGGGCCATGAACTTCTGCTCCAGCTGTGGCGCACGCGTGGCCCTGCAAATCCCGGATGGTGACCACCTGCAGCGCCAGGTCTGCACGGCCTGCGGCACCATCCATTACGAAAACCCGAAGCTGGTGGCGGGCTGCGTGCCGGAGCACGACGGACGAATCCTGCTGTGCCGGCGCGCGATCGAGCCGCGCCGCGGCTACTGGACCATACCCGCGGGCTTCATGGAAAACGAGGAGACCCTGCAACAGGCGGCCGCACGCGAATGCTGGGAAGAAGCGCTTGCCCGCGTCGAGATCGGCTGTCTCTGCGCAATCGTGCACGTACTCCATGCACACCAGGTGCACGTGATGTTCCGTGCCACGCTGGCCGAACCCAGTTACGGTGTCGGTGTCGAAAGTCTCGAGGTGATGCTTTGTACCGAGGCCGAGATCCCGTGGCCGGAGATCGCGTTCCCGAGCGTCGCGTTTGCGCTACGCAAGTACCTGGAGGATCGCGCTGCACGAACTGAGGGCCTGCATTTCAAGACCATCGACATGCGTCTTGCGAGCCGCTGAGGCAGCAGCCGTGCTGCTCTCCCTGTGGCACAATGCGCGCCGCCGCCAAACCCGCCTGGAGTCGCCGGGATGACATTCGTCGTCACCGAAACCTGTATCAAGTGCAAGTACATGGACTGCGTGGAAGTCTGCCCGGTGGACTGCTTCCACGAAGGGCCGAATTTCCTGGTCATCGATCCCGAGGAATGCATCGACTGCACCCTGTGCGAACCTGAATGCCCGGTCGAGGCGATCTATTCCGAAGAAGAGCTGCCGGCCGGCCAGGAACAATTCCTCGCCATCAACGCCGAACTGACAAAAGGGTGGCCGGTGATCACGCAGCGCGGCGAGCCGCCCCCCGACGCGGACGAGTGGAAGGACGTCAAGGAGAAATTGCCGCTGCTCGAGCGCTGATCAGCTCACTCGACGGTCGCGCTTGTCGGGGACTTCGACAGGTACTCGAATAGTTGCTGCGCCGGCATGTATCCGGCGAGGTATTCGCCCTGTTCCGTGAAGATCCCGGGCGTACCGCGCAGCCCGATCTCGCGGCCGATCGCATAGTCCCGTGCGACCGGAGTCTCGCATTTCGGCGCCTTGACGATTTCGCCGCGCTTGGCGCGGGTCATGGCATCGCGCTTGTCCGCGCTGCACCACACCGCCTCGGCCCTGCGCCAGGACTCCGTGTCCGGACCGCTGCGCGGGTACATCAGGTAACGGATCCGTATGCCCAGGCCGTTCAATTCGGCCATTTCCTGATGCAGGCGGCGGCAGAAGGTGCAATCGACGTCCGTGAAGACGGTCAGTGTGTAGCGGACCGGGCCGCTGGGCGCAAACACAATGGCGTCGGCTTCGGGAATCCCGGCCAGCAGCTCCAGGCGGCCCTTCAGCCGGCTGCGCTCCGTCAGGTTCTCCTTGCTGTCCATATCGAAGATATCGCCGTCGATGTAATAGCGGCCATCCATCGACACGTAGCCGACTTCGGAACCGGACCGGACCTCGTACAGCCCCGGAATGAGCGCGGCCTTGATCTCTTCGGGCTTGATGTCGAGGCGCCGCGCAATGTCGGCGCGTGCGTCAGGCTTGGCGGGTTGCTGCGGGGCAGTTGCAGCCGCGCCGAGCGTCAGGCTGGCTGCGGCCAGCAGCAGGAATCGGGTTGGGTGGTTCATGCGAATCTCGGTGAAAGGCTGCCTGGGCATTGGACAGCGGCGCCGGGCCGCGGTTCGGCCCCACCGATTGTATCAACCGCGGGGGTGATGTTGCGCGTGCAGTTCTTTCATGCGCTCGCGCGCGACGTGCGTATAGATCTGGGTCGTCGAGAGATCGCTGTGACCCAGCAGCATCTGCACGACGCGCAGGTCGGCGCCATGATTCAGCAGGTGGGTGGCGAAGGCGTGGCGCAGCGTGTGCGGCGAGAGCTCCTTCTCGATGCCCGCTTTCTTCGCGTAGCGCTTGATGATGTGCCAGAAGGCCTGGCGGGTCATGCGGTCTCCGCGCCGGGTCGGGAACAGGTGATCGGTCTGGCGGTCGAGCAGGATCTCGCCGCGCGCGCCGCGCACGAAGTCGCCGAGCCAGCGCACTGCTTCCTCGCCGAGCGGTATGAGCCGCTCGCGGTTGCCCTTGCCGACGATGCGGATGACGCCCTGATTCTGGTTGACCTGGCCGTGCTTCAGGCTCACGAGCTCGGAAACCCGCAGGCCGGTCGCGTAAAGCACCTCGAGCATCGTGCGGTCGCGGTAACCGAGCGGATCGCTGGTTTGTGGTGCGGCCAGCAGCGCATCAATCTGCGCCTCGGTCAGCGACTTCGGCAGGGAACGGCCGATCTTCGGCATCGCGATCTGGGCCGTCGGATCTTCCTTGACGACGCCTTCACGAACCAGATAGCGGAAGAAGCGCCGGAAACTCGACAACTGGCGCGCCGTGGAACGCGGCCGGGCCCCGGTCTCGACACGCCAGGCGATGAATCCGAGCAGATCATTGCGCGTGGTGCGCATGAGCGCTGTGCCGCGCTGGCGCAACCAGCGCGTCAGCGCAGTGAGGTCGGCGCGGTAGGCAGCGAGGGTGTTCGGGGAGAGCCCGCGCTCCATCCAGACCGCATCGAGGAATTTGACGATCATCGGCTCGACGGAATTGTCCGCCGCTTCAGCCGCCGCGAGCGTCGCGGCGCGTACCGATGTCGAGGATTTCATGGCTGCGCTCATTGACTTGCCCTGCTTCCGTAAGCGGACGGCGCCGCCGCCGGCTCGTGATGGCGGGCGGCGGGCCGGTGCGACAGAATGCAGACGCAGTATCTGTGCCTCCGATGCAGTCGAACGTGACCGGTCTCACATACGCCAATGACCATTAACATAACCGGAACCAGTTCACAGTACCCCCACGGTCCGGCCGGGGGAAATCGATGACAGCCAATCCGCTGCGCCTGCTGTGGGGGGTCTACGCCTGGCTGCTGGTGGTGCTGATGCTGCTGATCGCGGCCCTGCCCGTGCTTGCGCTGCCGCGCCTGGCGCAGCGTCGCAGCGCGGCCGCATTCATCTGCCGCGCATATTTCCTGCTCTGCGGCCTGCCGGTGCACCGCATCGGCATGGACCGCCTGCCCGCGGGCGCCTGCATCGTCGTCGCGAATCACGCCAGCTACCTTGACGGGCCCCTGCTGTTCGCGGTGCTGCCGCCGCGCTTCGGATTCGTGATCAAGAAGGAGGCGTCGCGCATCCCGCTGGCGGGGAAACTGCTGCGCCGGCTCGGCCACCACTTCGTCAACCGCAGCAACCGCAATGAGAGCGCCAGTGACGCCCGGCGCATCCTGCGCGCCGTCAGCCAGGGCGAGTCGGTCGTATTCTTCCCGGAAGGGACATTCGGCGTGCAGACGGGCGTTGCGCGCTTCCACACCGGCGCATTTGCGACCGCGGCGCGGGCCGGCCTGCCGGTCGCGCCGGTCGCCATCCGCGGCACGCGGCGCGCACTCCGCGCCAGGACCTTCGTGCCGCGCTGGTCGCGGATCGAGGTCGAGGCGCTTGCGCCGATGATGGCTGCTCCCGGCGAAGGCGCGATCGCGATGCGCGACTCGGCGCGCGAACAGATCGCGGCGGCGATTTCCGAGCCCTTGCTGTAGTCGTGCCGCGCCGCCGGCGCAGGCGTCACATGTTGCGGCGGTACTGGCCACCGACGGAGTAGAGCGCGCGCGATATGCGGCCCAATGACGCCGACTTGACCGTCTCCATGAGTTCGCCAAATACGTTTCCGGAAGTCGCCGCGGCAGCCGTCAGCCGATCGAGTGCCGCGCCCTGCGCGGGCGCGTGCACGTCATTGAATTCGCGCACCGCGACGACCTGGGCCTGCTTTTCCTCCTCGGTCGAGCGAATCAGCTCGGCATGGCGGTTCTCGTCGGGATTCACGTGCTCCGGCAGGAAGGTGTTGACGCCGACGATCGGCAGGCTACCGTCGTGCTTCTTGTGCTCATAGTAAAGCGACTCTTCCTGGATCTTGCCGCGCTGGTACATGGTCTCCATCGCGCCCAGTACGCCGCCACGCTCCGAGATGCTTTCAAACTCCTGGTAGACGGCCTCCTCCACGGCTTCGGTCAGGCGCTCGAGCGCGAATGAGCCCTGCCAGGGATTCTGGTTCTGGTTGAGGCCAAGTTCACGCGCGATGATCAGCTGGATGGCAACCGCGCGGCGCACGCTCTCTTCGGTCGGCGTGGTAATCGCCTCGTCATAGGCATTGGTGTGCAGGCTGTTGCAGCTGTCAAAAAGCGCATACAGCGCCTGCAGCGTCGTGCGAATATCGTTGAACTGGATCTCGCGCGCGTGCAGAGAGCGCCCGGAAGTCTGCACATGGTACTTCAGCATCTGGCTGCGCGGGCCGGCGCCATAGCGGTCACGCATCGCGCGCGCCCAGATGCGCCGGGCGACGCGCCCGATCACGGCATATTCCGGGTCCATGCCATTCGAGAAGAAGAACGACAAGTTCGGCGCGAAATCGTCGACCTTCATGCCGCGCGACAGATAGTACTCGACGATCGTGAAGCCGTTCGCCAGCGTGAATGCGAGCTGCGATACCGGGTTCGCGCCGGCTTCCGCAATGTGATAACCGGAGATCGACACCGAATAGAAATTCCGCACGCTATTGTCGATGAAGAACTGCTGCATGTCGCCCATCATCCGGAGCGCAAACTCGGTCGAGAATATGCAGGTGTTCTGTGCCTGGTCTTCCTTCAGGATGTCGGCCTGCACCGTGCCGCGCACGCGCGCAAGCGCATCGGCGCGGATCTTCCCGTGGGTCTCGCCATCGAGCAGCTGATCGCCGCTGACACCCAGCAATCCCAGGCCGCTGCCGTCGTGGCCTGGCGGCAATTCACCGCGATATGCCGGCCGCACGCGGCCCTTGAAGAGCTTCGCGATCTTCGCTTCCGCCTCGGGCCAGCGCCCGCTCTCGCGCAGATGCCGTTCGACCTGCTGGTCCACCGCCGTATTCATGAACATCGCGAGGATCATGGGCGCGGGGCCATTGATCGTCATCGAGACGGATGTGGAAGGCGCGCACAGGTCGAATCCCGAGTACAGGCGTTTCATGTCGTCGAGTGTCGCGATCGAGACACCCGAATTGCCGATGCGGCCGTAGATGTCCGGGCGTTCGTCCGGATCCTCGCCGTAAAGCGTCGTCGAATCGAAGGCCGTCGACAGCCGCGCGCCCTTGTGCCCGGCAGCGACGTAATGGAAGCGCCGGTTGGTGCGCTCCGGCATGCCCTCGCCGGCGAACATGCGGGTCGGATCTTCGTCCTCGCGGCGATACGGGTAGATGCCGGCGGTATATGGATAGGAGCCCGGCAGGTTTTCGGTCAGGAGATACGCGAGCAGGTCGCCCCAGTTGCGGTAACGCGGGGTCGCGATCTTCGGGAGCTTCAGGTGCGACAGCGACTCGGTGTAATTCTCGCCGCGGACCTCGCGCTCGCGGACGCGGTAACCGTACTCGACCGCGGTCGCGGCCTGGTCGCGCTCCGGCCACGCCTTCAAAAGCGCGATGCCCTCGGCTCCGACGGCGTCGAGCGCAGCGTTGTATTCGCGCCGCAATTTCCGCATTACGCCGTCAGCATCGCGCAGCGCCGCCTCCGGATACCGATCGAGCGCCCCCGGCAGCGCGGGATCGCCCGCCGCTTCGAGCGCACGATGCAGGCCGTGCGCGCGGCTCGCGGCTTCCGCGGCGGCGAGCGCGCCCTGCTGCGCCTTGCGGCCGCCGGCGGCGATCTCGGCCAGATATCGCACCCGCTCGCCCGGGATGATCGGCTGGCGATGCGGCAGGCCAACCGGCGCCAGCCCCTTCGGCTGCCAGGGCCGCAAGCGGCCCCATTGCTCCTCGAGTTTCGCGCACAGCGCGGCGAACAGCGTGTTGACGCCGGCGTCGTTGAACTGGCTGGCGATGGTCGGGAAGACAGGCAGCTGCTCGGCCGGCGTCTTGAAGAGCTTGCGGTTGCGCGCGACCTGCTTGCGCACGTCTCGCAAGGCGTCCTCGGCACCGCGCTTCTCGAACTTGTTGAGCGCGATGAAATCGGCGAAATCCAGCATGTCTATTTTTTCAAGCTGGCTCGCCGCACCGTAGTCGCTCGTCATCACGTACAGCGATAGGTCCACGAGATCCACGATCTCCGTGTCGCTCTGGCCGATGCCCGCGGTTTCGATGACGATCAGGTCGAACCCGGCGGCCTTCAGGAGCTTCACGGTGTCGGCGAGCACCGCGCTCGTCGCCAGGTGCTGGCGGCGCGTGGCGAGCGAACGCATGAACAACTGCTCGTTGGCCAGGGAATTCATGCGGATCCGGTCGCCCAGCAGGGCCCCGCCGGAGCGCCGCCTGGTCGGGTCCATCGCGACAACGGCAACCCTGCGGTCCGGGAAGAAGCGCACGATCCGGTTCAGGATCTCGTCCGTCAGAGAGGACTTGCCGGCCCCTCCGGTTCCGGTAATGCCAAGCACCGGCGGGCGATTCAGTGTCTTGGCCGCGAGACCCCGGATCCTCGTCACCAGTGCCTCGTCGCCGCCCAGCTCCAGCGCCGATATGGCGCGTGCCAGGCCGACAGGGTCGTCCGCCGAGACGGCGCTCCCAGCGAAAACCGGACGGGCTGCGCTCTGCACCCGCCGGAACACGTCGCCGATCATCCCTTCGAGGCCCAGGCGCAGCCCGTCGTCTGGCGTGTATATCTTCTCGACGCCGTAGGCTTCGAGTTCTTCGACTTCATGCGCGGCGATCGTGCCGCCGCCGCCCACGACGACCCTGATGTGGGCCGCGCCCCGCTCGCGCAGCATGTCCACCATGTAGCGGAAATATTCGTTGTGACCGCCCTGGTAGCTGCTGACCGCGATGCAGTCGGCGTCCTCGTGGATGGCGGCGCGAACGATGTCGGCAACACTTCGATTGTGCCCCAGGTGGATCACTTCGGCGCCCTGCGCCTGGAGGATCCGGCGAATGATATTGATCGCGGCGTCGTGGCCATCGAACAGCGAGGCCGCGCTGATGAAGCGGAGCGGCCCGCGCGCCGGGTCGGCGTCCCTGTCGATGCGTTCGGCCGGACTATTCATCGCGGAACTCCAGCATGTCCACCGAACAGTGTAACGGCAGCCGTCATCCGCTCAAGCGGTTCCTGCCGGCGGCGCATAGGGTTTGCATTCATGGGCCAAGTGATGCTTTTATGACCGGAATGCAGGAAGCAACGGAGGATCCGGTGGAGGATTCCGGACAGGAGGTCTGTTCGACTCGCGAGGCCGCGGAGCGCCTGCGCGTGTCGCTGCGCACGGTGCAGCTGTGGTCCGAGTCCGGTGTGCTTCTTGCCTGGAAGACCCCTGGCGGTCACCGCCGGATCCTGCAATCTTCGGTCGAGGACCTGCTTCGCAAGCGGGGCGCTGAACTTGCGCGCGGTGCTGCCAGCGGCCGCTACCGGGTCCTGATCGTCGAGGACGAGCCGGATTTCCGGCGTTTGTTCGAGCTGCACCTGGAATCCTGGGGCCTGCCTATCGAGCTTGAGAGCGTGAGCTGCGGCTTCGATGCGCTGCTGCGTATCGGTGCGGCACGGCCTGACCTGCTGATCACCGACTTGCGCATGCCGGGTATCGACGGCTTTGAAATGATCAGGTCCCTGCAGGCCTCCGACGTGATCGGCGACCTCGACATCATCGTCGTCACCGCGCTGACCGAACGCACGATCGCCGAACGGGGCGGCCTGCCCGACCGGATCACGGTGATGCACAAGCCACTGCGTTTTGAACAACTGCGCCATCGCATCCAGCAGTTGATCAAGGACCGGCAGCAGCAGGCGGCAGCCGGCTGAACCAGCCAGGCCCAGAGACTTTTCGCTTTTTGCAGGGCAAAATGAGCGGATCCGGAGCGGGATCTGCGGCATCGGCCCGTGGCAGACCTGGGAGCCGGGCCTAGAATTACCTTCAGGATCAATCACATGACACAGAAATCGGTCGTCATCCTGGCTGCGCGGCGCACGCCGATTGGCTCGATGCTGGGGACATTCGCGACAGTCGCGGCCCCCACCCTTGGCGCCACTGCAATGCGCGCTGCCATTGCGAGCGCCGGAGCCGATCCGGCAAGCATCGACGAAGTCGTGATGGGTTGCGTGCTGCCGGCGGGCCAGGGCCAGGCGCCCGCCCGCCAGGCCGCGATTGCTGCCGGCGTGCCGATCTCGGTGCCCGCAACCACGGTCAACAAGATGTGCGGTTCCGGCATGAAAGCCGTGATGCTCGCTGCCGACCAGATCGCGGCCGGTGGCGCCGGGCTGGTGCTGGCAGGCGGCATGGAGTCCATGACCAGCGCGCCCTACCTCCTGCCGAAGGCCCGTGCCGGTTATCGAATGGGTCATGGCGAGATCATCGACCACATGTTCTACGACGGCCTGCAGAGTCCATGGGACGGCAAGCTGATGGGATGCTTCGCCGACGCGACCGCCGCCAAGTATGGCTTCACCCGCGCCGACCAGGATGCATTCGCCGCGGAATCGGTGCGCCGCGCGCTCGCCGCCGTGGAGTCCGGGGCATTCGAAATCGAGATTGCGCCGGTCACGGTTGTCGATCGCAAGGGCGAACGAATCGTCGCGCGCGATGAAACGCCGTTCAGCGTCGCGATCGAAAAGATTCCGAATCTGAAGCCTGCCTTCGCCAAGGACGGCACTGTCACTGCGGCGAGCTCGTCTTCCATCGCCGACGGCGCCGCGGCGCTCCTGCTTGCGAGCGCCAAAGCGGCGGCCGACGCCGGCCTGAAGCCGATTGCTCGAATCGTCGCGCATGCAAGCTTCGCCCACGCGCCGGAGTGGTTCACGACCGCGCCCGCAGGCGCCATCACCAGGGTCCTGGAACAGGCCGGCTGGCGCGCCGACGAGGTAGACCTGTTTGAGGTCAATGAAGCGTTCGCGGTGGTGACCATGGCCGCGATGAGGGACATCGGCATCCCGCCGGAGCGCGTCAACGTCAATGGCGGGGCCTGCGCACTGGGCCATCCGATCGGGGCCACGGGCGCGCGCATCATGACGACGCTGCTGCATGCCTTGATCAAGCGCGGCAAGAAACGCGGCGTCGCTGCGCTGTGCATCGGCGGCGGCGAAGCCACCGCCATTGCGGTCGAGATCGCCTGAAACCGAATCAGGCGACGCCAAGGTCCTGGCCCACTTCCGTGGACAACGGAATGC
>JAQBHG010000020.1:0-22862 GCA_032127975.1 Steroidobacteraceae bacterium | reverse complement strand
CATGAAGTTCGTCTGCCTCGGATACCTTGACATTGAGAAGTGGGACACACTGGGCGCCGGTGAGCAGGAGGCGATGGTCGCCCGGTGCATCGCTTACGATATCGAATTGAATAAAGGCGGGCACTTCGCCGGCGGCGAGGCACTTCAGGGCGCAGAGGCCACTTCGACCGTGCGGTGGCATGACGGAAGAGCGATGGTCAGCGATGGGCCATATGCCGAGACCAAGGAAGTGCTGGGCGGCATCCTGATCCTCGAAGCCGCGGACAAGGCAGAAGCGATCCGGCTGATTACCAGTCACCCGGGCGTTCGCATGGGCTGTTTCGAGATCCGGCCCATTGACGAAGCATTCATGGCGGAGCATCCGGTCTTGAAGAACATGCAGGAGTAAATCATGAGTTACGTAGATGGAATCGTGGTGCCGGTACCGAGGAAAAATCTCGCCGCATACCGGCGAATGGCAAGAATATCGGGCAAAGTCTGGCGCGAACACGGCGCACTGCAGTATGTCGAGTGTATTGCGGACGATGTAAAGCCCGGCAAGCACACGTCCTTCCCGCAGAGCGTCAAGCTCAAGCGCGGTGAGATCGTGGTGTTCTCATGGATCAGGTACAAGTCGCGGAAGCAACGTGATCGTGTGCTTGCGAAGGTCATGAAGGATCCGCGGCTGAGCATGATGATGAATCCGAAAGCAATGCCATTCGACGCCAGGCGCATGTTCTGGGGTGGGTTCAAGCCCATCGTCGAACTCTGACATTCGATGTGCCTGGCAGCCCGATGCGCGCCATCATCTCGATCTCCGGGCTGACCAAGACCTATGCCTCGGGGCAGCACGCACTCAAGAACGTCAACCTGGAAATCCGCGAAGGCGAGATCTTTGCACTGCTCGGACCCAATGGTGCGGGCAAGACAACCCTGATCAGCATCGTCTGCGGAATCGTGACACCGTCAAGCGGCACGGTGCTGGTGGATGGTCACGACATCGTCACCGACTACCGCGCCGCCCGATCGAAGATCGGCCTCGTGCCACAGGAGCTGGTGGCCGACGCCTTTGAGACGGTCCGGGCGACCGCCGGATTCAGCCGGGGCCTGTTTGGTCGTGCGCCCAACCCAGGGTATGTCGAGAGTGTATTGCGCGACCTGTCGCTCTGGGACCGGCGCAACGACATCATCATGACGCTGTCCGGTGGCATGAAGAGGCGCGTGATGATCGCCAAGGCGCTCTCGCATGAACCGCGCATCCTGTTCCTGGATGAACCGACTGCCGGTGTCGACGTCGAATTGCGGCGCGACATGTGGGCATTGGTACGCCGGCTGCGCGACAGCGGCGTGACGATCATCCTGACCACCCATTACATAGACGAAGCCGAGGAGATGGCCGACCGGATCGGCGTGATCAGCCAGGGCGAGCTGATCCTCGTCGAGGAAAAGATCCGGCTGATGCGAAAGCTCGGCAAGAAGCAGCTGACGCTCCACCTGCAGGATCCCATGGCGTCCATCCCGGCCGGACTCGAGGCCTGGAAACTGGCGCTGAATGCCGGCGGATCCGAACTCGAGTACACCTTCGACACGAATGAGGAACAGACGGGCATTCCGACGCTGTTGCGGCGGCTATCGGAACTGGGCGTCGCGTTCAAGGACCTCCACACGAGGCAAAGTTCGCTCGAGGAAATTTTCGTCAACCTCGTCAGCGAGCGAAAGGGATTCAGGCAATGAGAGCCGTCGCTTTCAACCGCCATGGCGTCTGGGCGATTTACCGCTTCGAGCTGGCGCGCTTTCTTCGCACGCTGCTGCAGAGCGTACTGACACCGGTGATCACGACATCGCTGTACTTTGTCGTGTTCGGCGCGGCCATCGGCGCAAGGATGACCGAGGTCGACGGCGTGCCCTATGGCGCATTCATCGTTCCGGGCCTGATCATGTTGTCAGTATTCATGGAGAGTATCTCCAACGCCTCGTTCGGCATCCATTTCCCGAAGTTCACCGGCACGATCTTCGAACTCCTGTCGGCGCCGGTCTCCGCATTCGAGATCGTGCTCGCCTACGTGGGTGCGGCGGCGACGAAGTCCGTGGGACTCGCACTCATCATCCTGGCGACGGCGTCTGTTTTCGTGCCGGTCCAGATCCTGCATCCGGTCTGGATGGTTGCGTTCCTGGTGCTGACCGCGGTCACATTCTGCCTTTTCGGCTTCATCATCGGCATCTGGGCGAAGAACTGGGAGCAGATGCAAATCGTTCCGATGCTGGTCGTCACGCCGCTGACATTCCTGGGCGGCGCGTTCTATTCGATCGACATGCTGCCCCCGGCGTGGCGCACGGTCACGTTGTTCAACCCGGTCGTTTACCTGATCAGCGGCTTCCGCTGGACATTCTTCGGCAGCGCTGATGTCGATGTCGGCACAAGCCTGGCGATGACATTGGTGTTCCTGCTGACATGCCTGGGGCTGGTGGCGTGGATCTTCAGGACCGGGTACCGCCTGAAGAACTGAATCGCGGCGCGTTGACACGCGCCTGCGCTACACTTCCCACCACCCATCCAGGGAGAGGCATGATGCAGGGCAAGCGCGCTCTGGTCGTTGACGATTCCAAGTCCGCGCGGGTAGTCCTGAGCAGGATGCTCGAGAAATTCGGGATTGAAGTCGACGGCGCCGATTCGGCCGAAGCGGCCCTTGAATACCTCAGGGATCACCGTCCGGAAGTGATCTTCATGGATCACATGATGCCCGGCATGGACGGCCTGCAGGCTGTGCGCGAGATCAAGGCAAACCCCGAGCTCGCCGCAATTCCGGTGATGATGTACACGTCCCAGGAGGGCGAGCTTTACGCTGGCGAGGCGCGGGCATCCGGCGCCGTGGGCGTGTTGCCGAAATCCATTCGCCCGATAGACGTGACAAAAGCGCTGTACCAGCTTGGTTTGCTGCGCGAAAGGCGCGACGATGAGCCTTCTGTGCTGCAACCGGTCGGCGGCGTGGGAATTCAGGCGGGTGAGCCAGCCATGCAGGCGCCGTCCGGGTCGACCGATGCGCGCCTGCGCAGGCTTGTCGAGACCATGCTCAAGGAACAGAGCATCGAGTTGCGGAGATTCATCATCGCATCGCTCGACTCACAGGTTCACCGTGTCGTGACCGAATTGCGGCCGAAGGAGCCTGCACAGCCCGGCGGAGACGCGGAGCCCGCAGCCGCGGTTGAGTTGCCCGCGGCGCGGCCCTGGGGCTGGATCCTGGCGACGGTTTCTACACTCGTCGCCCTGGTCGTGGTGAGCGTGCTGTATTGGCAGTCCGGGACAGCGACGGAACAGGCGCAACGCGCATTCGAGGCGGTCACGGCTTCCAACGCAGCGCTGACCAAGGCCATCGAGAACTGGCGCGTCGTCAGCGAGCGGCAGCCGGCCACTGATGAAGTCCAGGAGCAGCGCGCGCTGGTGCTGTCGGTGCCATTCGGCGAACCGCCGCTCGGGCCAGTACGCCTGGAAGCGCTGCGCACGCTCGTCGCCCAGCTCGAACGCGCAGCCATCGGCGGTGTCGTGCGGGCTGAGATCTATTCGGGCAGCTTCTGCCTGTCCGGCAATGGGGAGCAGGGCTATACGCTCGCCCCGGGGGCGACGGCCGCCTCGCAATGCGAGCAGATGGGCAATCCATACGACGATACCCAGGGGGGCGCGGCGAGACCGCCGATCGGATTCGCCAACCTGGCGGCGACGGTACGTCGGCGCACTGATGGGGCAATAGATCTCGAGCTTGCGCCGGGGCCGCGCGATCGGCTGGCGGTTTCCTATCCACCCATCGACCAGGCGACATCCGGCCAGTGGAATGCGGCGGCGCAGTCCAACAACCGCATCGAGATCAGCGTCATCCCGCGATGACCAGCGGTCTCCTGGTCTACGGTGCGAACGGCTACACGGGAGAAATGATCGCGCGTGCCGCGGTGGCTTCCGGTCTCGCGCCGGTACTGGCAGGCCGCTCGGCCGGGCCGATCGAGTCACTTGCCCGGGAGCTTGGCTGTGATTTTCGTGTCTTCGGTCTCGAAGACGAGGCTGTCGTCGTCAGACAGATCTCCGGCAGTCGCGTCGTGCTGCATTGCGCTGGCCCATTCTCCGCGACCGCAGGGCCGATGATGGCCGCCTGCCTGGCGGCGCGCGCGCATTACACGGACATCACCGGCGAAATCGAGGTATTTGAGCTCGGTTTCCGCCAGGACGCCGCTGCGCGGCAGGCCGGAATCGTGATTTGCCCGGGCGTCGGCTTCGATGTCGTGCCGACCGATTGCATCGCACTGGTGCTGAAGCAGGCGTTGCCGGACGCGACTCACCTTGCGCTCGGCTTTGACAGCCGCTCGGGATGGAGCCGCGGCACCGCTTCGACCAGCGTCGAGGGCCTCGGTCACGGCAGCCGCGTGCGGGAGGCGGGAGTCATCAGCTACATCCCGCTCGGCTCGCGCACGCGACGAGTCGACTTCGGCGCAGGTGAGAAGCAGGCGACGGCGATTCCCTGGGGTGATGTCAGCACCGCATTTCGGACGACCGGAATCCCGAACATCGAGGTCTACGTGCCGGTGTCGCCTCGTGCGCTTGCCTACCTGCGCCGCCTGGGGAAGTTCGGCTGGCTGCTGCGTGCGGGCCCTGTGCAATCGTTCCTGAAGTGGCGCATCCGCAAGGGCGCTGCAGGTCCCACTGCCGAAGAGCGCATGAAAACGCCCGTCTTTGTCTGGGGCGAGGCGCGCGCTGGACGGCGAACGACGACCGCCAGGATCCGTGTGCCGAACGGTTATACGGTCACGACCGATGCATCCATTGCGATCGCGCGCCGGCTGCTGGCGGGCGGTGCGTCACCCGGATTCACCACGCCGGCGCAACTGATGGGCGCCGATTTCGTCACGAGCCTGGCAGGCGCTTCAAAGATCACCATTGAATGAAGTGAATCCGCCAGCGCCCGAATCATTCGAGCCACCTGCCTGGCTCGCCAACCGCCATGTCCAGTCGGTGATGCCAAGCCTGCCTCTGCGGCGCGCGGCCGTCGAGCGACGTGCACAATCAGTGATCAGCGCGAGCCAGCAGCTCGTCCTCGACGCCGGCGACGGGGCAAGATTGATGGGCTGGTACTCTGACCCATCGACGGGCGAGAGCTCGGAGCCGCAGCGGCTCACCGTGCTGCTGCACGGTTGGGAAGGCAGTTCCGATTCGCTTTATGTGCTGTCCGTGGCGCAGTTGCTGCACGAGCGCGGGTTCGCGGTAATGCGGCTGAACCTGCGCGACCATGGAGGCAGTCATGCATTGAATGAGGGGCTGTTCCATTCCTGCCGCATCGCCGAGGTGGTCGGCGCGGTCGCCCGGCTCCAAAAGTTGTTTCCAGCGGCGCGGCTGTCACTCGCGGGGTTCTCGCTGGGCGGCAACTTCGCGTTGCGGGTCGGCGCACGCGCCGAAGCCGCCGGCATGCGGATCGAGCGCATTGTCGCCGTCTGCCCCGTGATTGATCCGGCGACGACACTGGCTGCCCTCGAGTCTGGGCCCGCCATGTACCGGCGTTATTTCATGCTCAAGTGGCGACGTTCGCTGCGTGCCAAGCAGGCGGCCTGGCCGGCGTCCTACGACTTCAGCGAACTGCTCGGCGAAGGGTCGCTGACCGCGATGACCGAGCGGATGGTGCTCAAGTACACGGATTTCCCCGATCTTGCGTGTTACCTCGGGGGCTACGCAATTACGGGTGATGCGCTCGCCGGGTTGCAGATGCCGGCGCGCATCATCACGTCAGGCGACGATCCGATGATCCTCGCGCGGGACCTGGAACGGATCGCAAGGCCAGCGTCTCTGGAATTGACGCTCACCGCACGCGGCGGTCATTGCGGCTACATGGATACATTGCGCGGCCCGAGCTGGATCGACCGCGTGATCGTCCAGGACCTGCTGCAGGCGTGACAACTCATGCGCTGATCGCGGTGCGCATGAGTTCGATCCACTTGAGGTAGCGCGCCAGCAACTGCTGGTCCGGCTCTGGTTCCAGTCGCTGTATCGCGGGTCCGCGGAAGCCCGCGGGTTCCCCCGCGACCAGGAAAGCGAGGCCGCGCGAAGTCGCCTCACGATCACTCGCACGATCGACCGGCACGCGTGCGAGGCAGGCTAGCATGCGGCACAGGAGGCGATTCTCCGCCAGGCCGCCACTGGCTATCAGCCGAGCGGGAGCATCCAGGTGGCGGTCCATCTCGTCCAGATTCGCCTTGATCAGGAATGCGACGCTCTCGAGCACCGCCCGGCACTGCTGCAAATCCGATCCGTCACCGATGAAGCGCGACTCGAAATCCGGGCTCCAGAATGGCGAACCGAGACCGGCTACGCCATTCAGGAAGAATGGCGCGCCGTCGTCCGTCAATGGCGCGTCATCGAGCAGCGCCAGCATCCGGTCGGCCGCAGCGCCCTGATGCCGCTCGAACCAGGACAAGGCGGCGCCCGCGCCATTGACGGAGCCCTCGAGCACGAAATCGAAATTCACTTCGTCCGCACGGATCACGCTGGTCATCAGCGGAACTGCACGCAGCGCATTCCCTGAGGGGCGCAGCACAAATGCACCGGTTCCAAGGTTGACGTAGGCGGCGCGCATGTCGAGCATGCCGGCCGCGAATGGCACGACTGACTGATCGCCATTGCAGACCACGACCGGGACCGCCCCGCCATTGGATGCGAGTGTCCCGAATCGGGCCTTGGTGCCGACTGCCCGCGGCAGGATTGCCCGCGGTATCCCGAAAAGCTCCAGCAATGCGTCGGACCAATTGCGCTCGAAAGGGGACCAGAGCAGCGTGCGCGCAGCATTTGCCGCGTCCGCCAAGAAAGGACGCTCGGCCAGCAAGCGATGAAGCAGGTAGCTGGCGAGCGGCCCGGCCCGCAACCTGCTCTGAGCGGCGGCAGCACGCACTTCCGGAAGGTGATCCAGGCACCACCGCAATTTGCTTGCGCCATAGTGCGGCGAGAGCGGCAGGCCGGTCAGTTCATGCACTTCGCCGGCCTTGCGCGCCAGGCCCTTGAGCCAGGCGGCATTGCGGCGGTCCTGCCAGGAGATAACCGGTGCAAGCGGCCGGCCATCGACGGCATCCCAGCAGGCCAGACTCGAGCGCTGCACCGCGAACCCGGCCGCGGCCCAGCGCTCGACGGGTACGAGGCGGGCAAGCTCGGCCAGGGCCGTTGCAACGCTTGCGATAATTTCCTCTGCGTCATGCTCGACATGGCCCAGCGCGTTGTGCTGTGTTGCGATGGTCACGAGCGCCGCACCCTCGTGCGTTCCTTGCGCGCTGTAGGCGCTGGCACGCGTCGCATGCCCGCCCTGGTCGATCGCGATGTAAACCGGGTCGCTCAGGCGCGTTGCTCGATGTCGCCCGAAAGCTCTGCCAGCAGGCGCCGCGGCGCCATGGATTCGACCAGGGACACGCCACGCGCGTGCAGCTCGCGTGCGTGGCCGGCATCGGTCACCTCGTAAACCGCCCAGGTCCAGGGGCCGGGTGGAAGCGGTCCTGAGGCCGGCAGCCCGCGCTGATCGCAGAATGCGAATTCGGGCTGCAATTCCTCGAGTGCAGCCAGGTGCAGGGCAGGCTTGCCCGTGAATACCCAGCCGATCGGGATGCCGGCCGTCTTTCGCATGAGGAGGCAGGCCTCGGCATCGAAGGAAATCACGGCACATCGATCCAGCACGCCGACGAGTGCCTCAATCGTGCGGTCGATGCATTGCTGCAGCCCATGATGAACAAGGCTGGCGCGCTTGAGTTCGACGAATGCCCTGGCGAGCGGTATTTCTTCCATCAGCCCGGCAACCGCCGTCAGCCTCGGCAGACGGGTACCGGCATGATCCGCGCCGAATCGGCGCGGCTCGCAGGCATCGACAGCGTCGAGCTGCCCCGACATCATCAGCCGCAGGTCACCGGTCGAACTGGTGGTCCGTTCCAGGTTCGAATCGTGGATGACGTAGGGAACGCAGTCAGCCGAGAGCTGAACGTCGAATTCCGCGTGCCGCAGGCCGTGGCGCCAGGCCGCCTCGAGCGCCGGCAGGGAATTTTCGGGAAAGTGTTCCGCATCGCCGCGGTGTGCGACGATTTCAGGAAGGTCAGTCCGGGCGGGGGTTCGCGTCAACATCGCTCCGCTGGGTTGGCCGGATTATAGGAGGCTCATTGCGATTACAGTGGATTGTCTTGTGGATCGCCTGCGCCATCGCGATCGCAGCCTGCAGCCGGCAGGAAACCGGGTGGAGGGATGCGCGTGGCGAAGACAGCGTGCTCGCTTACGAAACCTACCTTGAACATTTTCCAGCCGGAGCGCATGCCCGGGAGGCCCAGGCGAGGATCCGCGAGCTGCATGAGGAACGCGAATGGGCCCGCGCAAGCCAGTTGCAGACCCCGGAAGGCTGGCAGCGTTATCTCGGCGCTTACCCGGAGGGCCGCTACGCAGCGACAGCGCGCGAGCGGCTTTCAGACTTTGTGCGGACAAGGGCTACGTCCGGGGATCGACCATACAGCGTCCAGCTGGGCGCCTACTCGAGCGAAGCCGCGGCGGCCACGGATCTTGCACGGCTGTCGCGGGATCATGCTGATCTGCTCGGAGCCCTGAAGCCACGCATCGAATCGCCCGGCGCGGGCGCGTCACTCCTGTGGCGCTTGCGTGCGGGACCGCTTCCCGAGACTGCGGCGCGCAGAATCTGCGCGGATCTTCAGGCGCGAGCCGTGGACTGCGTGCCGATGGCGGAGTGAATCAGCCGGTCACGCGCCTCCACAGCGCGCGACCGATCAGCCGGGCCTGATCCTGCAGGCCAAATCGCTTCAGGTTCGTGCGAATGACACCCTCGGTGAAACGCGTGCGCTTCGAATAATCGATGTGCACGTCCACCAACACGGGCTGGCCGGATGCGGCCGCGGCCAGCGAATCGGCAATCACCCGGTCAATGTCGTCGTTGCTGTGCATCGCCCGGTAGCCGACACGGCTGGCACGCGCGAGTCCCTCGAAGTCGATCTCAGGCAGGACGGTGCAGGTCTTGCGGTTGTAAGACGTTTCCTGCGCCTGGGCAATCTGCGCCAGTTCGCCGTCGTTGAACACGAACCAGACGACGCCTGTTTCTTGCGCGACGGCGGTCGCCATCTCGAGTCCGGTCATGCGGGCCGCGCCATCGCCGACGATGCCGACCACTACCCGATCGGGGCGGGCAAGCTTTGCGCCGATCACCGCCGGGACGCAGTAACCCATCGAATTGAAGTCGGTGGGCGAGAAAAAACCGCGCGCACCGTGAATCGGCATGAGCTCGGCGACCAGGAATGTGTGATTGCCGTCATCGGCCACGACGATCGCATCATCCGGCAGGCGGCTGCGCAGCGCGTCAAAGAATCTGGCCGGATTCACGCGTCCCTTAGAATCATGCGCCAGCCACTCGTCGTGGTAGGCGCGCTTGTCGGCAGCGATCTGGCGGCCCATGTGTTGCGCCCGGGCAGCTCCGGCGGGCACTGATCCCAGTGATGAAATGAGCGCGGCAAGCACCGCGCGCGCGTCGCCTTCGAGCGCGACCTCGGGCCTGTAGTTGGCGCCGAACACACACGGATTGATGTCGATGTGAATCAGGTTTTCGGGCGGCTCGTAACCGAAGCTGCCGGTCGGGATCTCGGCGAAGCGAGTGCCGACGGCTAGCAGGCAATCGCGGTCCCTGAACGCGTTCTCGGAGGCGGGCACTGCGGAAGGTCCCAATGCGAAGCCAGCGTGCAGCGGGTGACTGGCCGGAAAAGACGACAGGCCCTGAAGGGTCGTCGCGACTGGCGCACCCAGGTTTTCCGCGAGCTGCCGCAGCTCCGCGGTCGCATCGACTGCGCCCCAGCCACAGAAGATTCCCGGCCGTGCCGCCCTGCGCAGCAGTTCCGCAGCGCGGGCAATTTCCCCTGCCGGCGCCGTGTGGCCGGCCCGGGGCAGCGGCACGAACTGCGGGATATCGCCTGCCTCGCCGGTCATCAGCTGTAGATCGACGGGGATCTCGACGAATACCGGCCCCGGTTCACCACCCATCGCCAGCCGGCAGGCCTCATAAATCACCGGGACCACTTCGGCATGCGTGTCCACGCGCCAGCGGCCCTTGGTGATCGGCGCGAGGAGGGCATGCTGGTCCACGTCGTGCAGCTGGTAGGCGCGGCCGGTGTCGCGGCGTATGCCCCCTGCGAGCACGAGCATCGGGATCCCGTCGAGGAAGGCCTCCCCGATGCCGCTGGCAGCGTGGGTGACGCCGGCGGCCGGCACGATCAGCAACGCGCCGAGCCCGGCGCCGCTGCGACTCACCGCATCGGCCATGAATGCGCCGCCGCATTCGTGCGCAACCAGGACCGGCGTGATCGAACCGGAAGCCGCGAATTCGTCGTACAGCTCGGTGTTATGAACGCCCGGGATACCGAATGTGTATTGGACGCCGGCCTGTTCGAGCGCGTGGCGGGCAAGCCACGCTGCGGTCTTGTGCATGGGATCTCCTGGCCGCCACATTGCGGCGCAAGGATTACTGCACTATCCCGGCGCTTGAGCAAGAGGTCCGGCGTCGGGCAGTCAGGTCCCCTCGACTGTCACCTGTCGATCATGCGCCACTCACCGTCGCCGAAGCGGCAGGCGCTGCCACGCCTGGTTATCTTGTGGCCGCCTGACACGCGCACGAGCGTGAATCGGCGGCAGACGCGATCGTCGCGCTGGAATCGGCCACTTGGCGTCAGCGTGTACCGCATGCCCGACCGGGCACCGTCCCACTGGACCCGGCGGCCGTCTTCAAGCATTTCCAGGGAATGACCGAAGCAGGCACGGTCGTTACGATCCATGTCCTCCCCGATCTCGTGACCGATGATCGCGCCGATCGTCGCGCCGGCGAGTATTGCAATCAAGCGGTTGTCGTCGTTGCCGACCGCCGAACCGACCGCTCCGCCGACGACGGCGCCGAGCACGGTGCCGACGCGGTCACGGTCGCAGCGGCCCTCACGGATGCCGTAATCATCCTTCCAATGACGGCCCGTATAGCCGACATAGTAGGGGTCGTGTTTGGCACGCCAGCCATGGGCGGGCGCCTGTGGCGGCGGATCGGCAAGCGCCAGGGGCATGCTCATCACCGCGGTGAACAGCAGTGTGATCGTGGCGGCCGGCAGTCTGCGACGGCGCATCATGGTATTTTCCTCGTGAGGCCTGCGAAGTCGGGGCAGCAGGCTCGAGAACAGTCTAATGCGGCAGCGGCTGAACTGAAGCTGAAGAACCCGCAATTGGGCGATTTCGTGACCTGGCGCACGGGCCAGACGGCTCCGGCTCAGAATGCGTTGATGCCCGTCAGTTCGCGACCGATCGTGAGCTGATGGATCGTCTCAGTGCCTTCGTAGGTGATGACGCTCTCGAGATTGAGCGCGTGGCGGATCGGCACGTACTCGGCGCTGATCCCCGAACCACCCAGCATGTCGCGCGCGTCGCGCGCGACGTCGATGGCCATGCGGCAATTGTTCCACTTGGCGAGCGCTACCTGCGCCGGCTGCATGCGACCGGCGTCCTTCAGCCGGCCGAGCTGCAGCGAAAGCAGCTGCGCGCAGGTGATGCCGCGTGCCATCTGCGCAAGCCGTATCTGGATCGCCTGGTTCGCGGCCAGCGGCCGGCCGAACAGGATCCGCGACTGGGTGTAGTCGAGCAGCTGGGAAAGGCAGGCCTGCGCCGCGCCGATGACGCCCCAGGTGATGCCGAAACGCGCCTGCGTCAGGCAGGATAACGGGGCCTTCAGCCCGATCGTGCTGCCCGGCAGCACATTTGCCTCCGGTACCACGACATCCTCCAGGTACAACGCGCCGGTCGACGAGGCGCGCAGCGAAAACTTGCGCTCGATCTCCGGCGCCGCAAATCCCCGCATGCCTTTCTCGACGATGAATCCACGGATCCCTTCCTCGGTCTTTGCCCATACGATCGCAAGATCCGCGATCGGCGCATTCGTGATCCACATCTTCGCGCCATTCAGCACCCAGTCCCGGCCGCGTCGTTTCGCATGCGTTTTCATGTTGCCGGGATCCGAGCCGCCGTGCGGCTCGGTCAGCCCGAAGCAGCCGATCAACTCGCCGGTCGCCATGCGCGGCAGGAACCTGTCCTTCTGCACATCGCTTCCGTAGGCGTGAATCGGGTACATGCAAAGGCTCGACTGCACGGATACGAAGCTGCGTATGCCGGAATCGCCACGCTCGAGTTCCTGGCAGATCAGGCCGTAGGACACCGCATTCATGCCTGCACAGCCGTACCCGGAAAGCGAACTGCCGAGCAGGCCGAGCGCGGCAATTTCGGGCACTAGCTCGCGCGGGAAGGTGTGTTCCTCGAAATGCTTCTGAATCACCGGCAGGACTTTTTCGTCGACGAGCCGCGCGACTGAATCCTGGACCATGCGCTCCTCGTCGCTGAGCGCGCCACGGATGTCGTAGAGGTCGAGCGCGTCGAGCGCGGCTTTTCCGGCCATGCGGGGTGCGGCGAGATCGGCGACAGATGCCATCGGGGAGTCTCCGGGGCTCAGCCGGCCTGCATGCCAAGGCGAGCCATCAGGTCCTGGGTCATCGTTTCGACATTGCGGGCCTTGGTGACAGCGCCTTCGAAGTCCCCGGCCATGGATGCCGCGTTGGCTTCGTCCCAGTCGGCCTTGGCGCTGCTGAAGGCCGCATTGGCCTCTTCGAGCAATCTCTTATCCATGTCTTTCGGCAACTTGCGCATCTTGCCGAGCGCGCCGAGCCGGGTCTCGATACCGGCAACCAGGCCCGGCAGGCTGCCCGACAAGCGGGTCCATTCCGAGTTGAGCTCGGCGAGCCGCCTCTGCTTCGCCTCGACCGATTCCCTGGCGAGTTCCTCGGCATGCGCGGGCACGTCCCTCACCGCGGCAATGGCGTCCGAATAGCGCTCTTCGTCGAAAGCCTTGCGGGCGGCGTCCAGTTCCGCCTTCACCTCTGCATAGCGTTCGGGCACGTATTTCTGTGCGTCCTCGTAAACGGCCTGGAGCGCGCCCTCCGCGGCGTCAATCGCTTCAGCTGCAGGGTCCTTCTGCGAGCAGCCTGCGGCCAGTAACAGCAGGGCCGCCAGTGCTGCGAATCGGATTTTCGCGTTCACGCATCACTCCTCACGGGCTCTTCATGCCAAGCTTGTCCATGACGCCTGCGATCGCAGTCCTGGCCTCACGTGCGGTCGCGACTGTGGATTCGAAATTCGAGGCGTCAATGGATTCGGCGGCCTTGCTCCAGGAGCTCCGGGCAGCATCATAGGTAGCGACGAGTGCCTCATAGGTGTCGCGATCCATGTCCTTTGGCGGCTTCCCGCGCGAGGATGAGATCTTCTTGTCCACTTCCGCGAGCATGGCCGGCATCGTCTTGACGAGGTCATTCCATACGGTTTCCAGTTCGACCCTGATCTGGGCCCTGCGGATCTGGCTATCGGCAACGGCGCGGCGCAACGCGTCTGCGACCGCCGGCGCTTCCGACACCACGTCCCCGTATTTCTCCTGGGCGAAATTCTCGCGCAGCGCAGCAATGCTGGCATTGATTTCTTCATAGCGCTCCGGCAGGTATTTCTGAAGCTGGGCGCCCGAACCCTCGAGCGTCTTTTCGATGCCGGCCAGCGCCTGCTCTGCCGGCTCCTTCTGGTTCGCGCAGCCGGCCAGGCCCAGGAGCCCGACAGCGAGTGCCGCGAACAAAACTGCGCTCTGAGTGCACTTCATCAGGCTTCCCCTTGGACTGGTGGCAATAGCGGCCGGCGGACCGGTCAGCCAGACCATAAGGGTACCACTGATCAGGGGCCCGGCAGGCCCATGGAGAGGCTCACGGCGATGGCGTGCAAACGCAGCGGTCATTACCATGCCGCGAACGCCGCGCATGAGTTACCGGGAGGCCGACATTGAAGATTCCCGAGATCCTGATGATAGAGACCATTCATCAGCCGGGGAGCCTGGCACGCGTGCTGCAGGTCATCGCCGATGCCGGCCTGACGATCGATCACCTGCAGGCCTTGCGGCGCGAGCAGGGCCGCACGCTTTGGGAAATCACTCTGGAAATGGACGAAGAGGCGGATCGCAGCCTCTATGCGCGCATCGATGAATTGCCGATCGCGCATTTCGTCGGGAAATCCGATCGCGTATTCGACCGGCACAAGGGCGGCAAGATTCGGACCGTGTCCGCAAGACCCATCAACACCCAGCAGATCCTTCGCGACGTGTACACGCCCGGCGTCGCCAGGGTCTGCCTCGCCATTCAGAAGGACCCGAAACAGGCCTTCGAGTACACGGCCGTCGGCAACACGGTTGCGATCGTCACCAATGGAACCGCCGTGCTGGGTCTCGGCAATGTCGGTGCACTCGCCGCATTGCCGGTCATGGAAGGGAAGGCGGCGCTCTTCGCAACACTCGTGGACATCAATGCCGTGCCGATCCTGCTCGATGAAACGGACGCGGATCGCTGTATCGATCATATTGCAGCGATAGCCGGTAGTTTCGGCGCCATCCAGCTCGAGGATTTCGCGGCTCCGCAATGTTTCGCGATCGAAAGCGGGCTGCGCGAGCGCCTGCACTGCCCGGTGCTGCACGACGATCAGCACGGCACGGCGGTTGTCGTGCTGGCGGCGGTGATCAATGCGACACGGCGTGCCGGCCGCGAACTCGGCGACTGCGTCATCGGCCAGATCGGCCTGGGCGCTGCCGGCATCGGTATCGTTCGACTCCTGATGTGCGCCGGCGTCGGCCGCGTGCTCGGCGCCGATATAAACGAGAGTGCGCGGGCCCGGTTTGCCGCCATGGGCGGAAAATCATCGGCGCTGGAGGACATCATGGGCAACTGCGATGTCGTCATCGCAACAACCGGCGTCCGTGGCCTGATCCGGCCGGCGATGGTACGCAAGGGCCAGATCATCCTGGCGCTGTCAAATCCGGACTGCGAGATTGAACCGGCGGTGGCGCTGCAACACGGTGCCGCGATTGCCGCGGACGGCAAGGGGATCAATAACGTCGTGGCATTCCCGGGATTGTTCAAGGGCGCGCTGGCCGCTCGCGCCGCACGCTTCACCGATGCGATGCTGCTTGCTGCCGCGCGCCGGATCGCCGAACTCGGGCACGGTGATGAACTGGTGCCAAACCCGCTCGATCGTGATGTCCATGTCGCGGTTGCGGCCGCCGTGGAGCAAGCCGTCTAGTCGGCCATCTCCGCCCGGAGCTTGCCCAGCGCCGTCGCCTCGATCTGGCGGATGCGTTCCGCCGAGACGCCGTATTCATCGGCGAGATCCTGCAGTGTCCGCTTGTCTTCGCCGAGCCAGCGGGCCTTGACGATCTCGCGGCTGCGCTCATCCAGTGTGCTGATTGCCGCCGTCAGGGAATCGGAGACTGCGCCTTCCCATTCCTCCTGTTCGACGGCCCTGGCCGGGTCCAGGTCCGGCGAGGGCAGGTAGAGCGACGGCGATCCGATGCCATCCTCTTCGTCGGCGTCGGGTGCGGGATCGAATGACAGGTCACGCGCAGCCAGGCGCTGCTCCATTTCCCGTACTTCGCGCGGCTCGACGCCAAGTTCGCCGGCGACGGCAGCGGTTTCCGAATCGGAGAGCCATGCGAGGTTCTTTTTCATGCGGCGCAGGTTGAAGAACAGTTTTCTTTGCGCCTTGGTCGTCGCAACCCGCACCAGCCGCCAGTTGCGGATCACGAATTCATGAATCTCGGCCCGGATCCAGTGGATCGCGAAGCTCACGAGGCGCACGCCCATGTCCGGATCGAATCGCTTGACCGCTTTCATCAGTCCGACATTGCCTTCCTGGATCAGGTCGGCGACCGGCAGGCCATAGCCCATGTAGCCGCGCGCGACATGCACGACGAATCGCAGGTGCGACAGTACGAGCAGCCGGGCTGCCTCCAGGTCCTGGTCGTCATGGAAGCGCTTCGCGAGCTCGAGTTCTTCCTCGCGGCTCAGCACGGGAATGCTCGATACCCGCTCGACATAGGCGTCAAGGCTGCCGACCGGACCGTCGAACGCCAGCGCATGATTCTTCAGGACAAGTGCATTGCCAGCCATGGATTTGCAAACCTCCGCCTGCCAACTCTAGCAGTCGAGTTAGTAGAGTGCTAATCAGGCCCGGAAGTTCACGGCTGACTTGACCAGAAATCTTAGCTTAAACAGCAAGTTATGCGCGTGGTTCAATTCGCCGCAGGTGAAATGCGGCTGCCAGCCACGCGCCGAGCAGCCCCAGCAGCGCGCCGCCGCCAATGATCGCGAGGTACTCCCTGGCCGCAAGGCCGATGAGCGAAAACGACGCGCCGTAGGCTGCCGCCACGCGCGCCATGGGCGCCTCGAGAATCAGGAGGCCGATGACGATAAGCGCCACGGCCAGGAATCCGCCGGCGAGCCCCTGCCAGAAACCGGAATACAGGAATGGCCTGCGCACGAACGCATTGCTCCCGCCGACCAGCTTGGTAACTTCGATTTCCGCGCGCCGCCCGTTGATCTCGAGCCGGATGGTGTTGCCGACGATTGCGAGCACGCCAAGCGCCAGCACGATGGCGGCCAGGGTGACCATCTGGCGCAGCGCGTCCAGGATCGAGTGCAGGCGCCTCACCCACGCGGTATCGGCCTCGACCAGTTCGACCTCGGGGAGCTTGCGCAGGTCGGCGGCCAGGATCTCGACCGCGCCCGCCGAATCCTGGCCCGCAGCCGGCCGCAACTTGACGACCCACGGCAGGGGATTCTCCGTCAGCGCCTTCAAGGCCTCGCCGATGCCGGAAAGTGCCCGGAATTCCGCAAGCCCTTCGTCGGGACTGACAAGCACTGCCTCGCCCACTTCGTCACGCGCCTTGATTGCGCGCGAAACCTTCCTGGCCTGCTCGGTCGTCGTCGAAAGGCGCAGATAGACGGAAAGCTGCACGGTGTCGCTAAGGCCCGCAGTCACCGCGCGCGCATTTGCGACGACGAGATAAAGAGCGGCGGGCAGGGCGAGCGCAATGCCGATTACCGCGACCGTCAACACGGTCGCCAGCGGCTGGCGTGCGAGACGGCCAAGCGAACCCACCAATGTCTGCGCATGGCGCTCGAGCCAGGTCGACGCGGCGCCACCGAGTGTTCGCGGGCCCGCCGGCCGGACATTTCGCAGTTCTTCAGGCAGCGACATAGGATGGATTGGCAAGACGGCCCTGCTCGATATGGATTCGCCGTACCGGGAACCGGTCGAGCAGGTGGACATCGTGGGTCGCGACCATGACCGTGACGCCGACCGCATTGAAACGCTGGAACAGGTTCATGACCTCGAGCGCGAGATCGGGGTCGAGATTGCCGGTCGGCTCATCCGCGATCAGTACGGGTGGCTTTGTAATGACGGCACGCGCGATGCCGACACGCTGCTGCTCGCCCGCGGACAGTTCGAGCGGGAATGTCCTTTCCTTGCCGAGCAGGCCCACCTGATCGAGTGCGGCGCGCACGCGTTTGTCCATCTCGCGGCGCGGCACGCCGGCTATCGCAAGCGGCAGCGCGACATTGTCGTAGACAGGCCGGTCGTCCAGCAGGCGGTGGTCCTGGAACACGACCCCCACCTGGCGGCGAAAGGCAGGGATCGAGCCGGATCGCAGCGAGCCGGTATTCCGCCCGTTCACGACGACCTGGCCCCGGGTCGGGCGCTCGAGCAAGGCAATCAGCCGCAGCACTGTGCTCTTGCCGGCGCCGGAATGGCCGGTCAGGAATGCCATCTCGCCACTGGCGAGTTCGAACGAAATCTCCGAAAGGGCCTCCCGGCCATTCGGATAACGCTTGAATACTCGGTCGAATCGGATCACTGGACCTTTCCGGGTGTGGTGCGCAACAGCCCGTCGACATAGGCGGCTGCGTTGAAGATACCGAAATCCTCCGGCTGTTCGCCAACACCGACGAACCGGACCGGCAGTCCGAAGCGCTGCGCAATCGCGATCACGATACCCCCCTTGGCCGTACCGTCCAGTTTCGTGACGACGATGCCGGTGACGCCGATCGCACGATTGAACTGTTCGGCCTGGCGCAGCGCGTTCTGCCCGAGGCCCGCGTCGAGGACCAGCAGGACCTCGTGGGGGGCATCGGCGTCCAGGCGCTTCATCACCCGCGCCACTTTTGCGAGCTCTTCCATCAGGTGTAATTGCGTGTGCAGCCTGCCGGCCGTGTCGGCAATCAGTACATCGATGCCACGGGCGCGCGCGGATTGAAGCGCATCGAACACGACGGCAGCGGGATCCGCTCCCGCCGCCTGGGAAATCATCGGCACCGCGGCGCGGTCTGCCCAGACGGCCAGCTGCTCGACCGCTGCGGCGCGAAAGGTATCACCCGCGGCCAGCATGACCGAGTGCCCCTCCGCCTGCAGCCGGCGGGTCAGCTTGCCGATCGTCGTCGTCTTGCCTGAGCCATTGACGCCGACGACCAGGATCACGAAGGGCTTTCGGGAGCGATCGATCTCAAGCGGCCTTTCCACGGGCTGAAGGATCGCCAACAGCGCCTTGTGCAGCGCCTGCTGCAGCGCGGCGGCATCCGCGAGCTCGCTTCGTGCCACGGCACGGCGAAGCTCCTCCAGCACAGAGCTCGTCGTCTCGACGCCGATGTCGGCGGCCAGGAGACGGGTCTCGAGTTCCTCGAGCAGCGCGTCGTCGATCTGCCGCCCGGGCAGCAGGTCCGCGACCCAGGAAGCGCCTCGATTGACCCGGGCGCGCAGGCGGGCGAGAAAGCCGCGGGATTCGGCGGGAGCCTTGTCGTCAGGAGCGGTCATTGCAGGCGTGTTCCGGCGGGAAAGCGCGATTGTAGCGGCTGAGGCAATCCGCCATGGGCGCCAGCAGCGAGTGTTGCCCGTGATCAGGGCGCGTATCATCGTGACAAGCAAACGGACAATGCACCGCAAGAAGCCAAATGAATTGCGCATCATCGGCGGCGAATGGCGCGGGCGCCGTATCCGCTTTCCGCGGCAACCCGGCATCCGCCCATCGCCGGGCCGGGTGCGCGAGACCCTGTTCAACTGGCTCGCACCGGTCGTGAAGGGAAGCCGCTGCCTCGACCTGTTTGCCGGCAGCGGTGCGCTGGGACTCGAAGCACTTTCCCGTGGTGCAGCGACCGCAACTTTTATTGAGTCCGATGGGCTCACCGCGCAACAGCTGCGCGAGACCATTGCCACCCTGGCGCCCGAACGCGCGGTCGTGCTGCAGGCCGATGCGCTCAGGTGGCTCGCAAGCCCCCCGCAACAATTTGACCTGGCCTTTATCGATCCGCCATTCGGATCCAGCCTGCTGGCCGAAGCCCTTCGAATACTGGACTTGGGCGGCTGGCTTTCACCGGCCGCATACGTCTACCTGGAGGCGCCCGCGAAAGATGGCCCACCCGCATTGCCGGCAGGCTGGAAACTTCACCGGTCGGGCAAGGCAGGTGCGGTCGGTTATCATCTGGCCCTGAAATGAATCCAAAACGAATCGCCGTCTATCCCGGAACATTCGATCCGGTCACCAATGGTCACCAGGACCTGGTGCGGCGTGCCGCCGGGATCTTTGATCGCGTCATTGTCGGTATCGCCGCGAATCCCTACAAGACGCCGCTCTTTTCGCTGGATGAACGGGTCGAGCTGGCGCGTCGCGTGGTAGCTGATCTGCCGAATGTCTCGGTCATCGGCTACGCGGGACTGACCGTCGATTTCGCGCGCGAGCAGGGCAGCCAGATCGTGATCCGCGGCCTGCGCGCGGTGTCGGATTTCGAGTTCGAGTTCCAGCTTGCGAACATGAGCCGCCACCTCGCGCCCGATGTGGATTACGTCTTCCTGACGCCGAAAGAGCAGTTCACCTTCATCTCCTCGACGATGGTGCGCGAAATCGCGATGCTCGGTGGCGACGTCTCCCGCTTCGTCGATCCGGTCGTCGTCGAAGCGCTTGCCAGGCGCCGCGCGGCTTCACGGCCCGGGGCCTGAGAACCGCTTTGACCTACCCCTGACAGCGCGGGCACCAGTAGGTGCTGCGTTGGCCCTGCACGTATTGCCTGATCGTCGTACGGCATTTTCTGCAGGGCTGGCCCGCACGTTCATATACGAACAGTTTCTGGCTGAAATACCCGGGCATTCCGGACGGGTCCACGTAGTCCCGGAGCGTCGTTCCGCCAACGCTGATCGCCTCGGTCAGCACCTCGCGGATGCTGGTGACCAGCGCGGCCATGCGTTCGCGGCTCACCCTGCCCGCTGCGAGCCCGGGTTTGATGCCTGCGCGAAACAGCGCCTCGCTCGCATAGATGTTGCCGACTCCGACGACTGAGCGCGAATCCATGATGAAGGCCTTGATCGAGATCCGCCGGTCGCGCGCATGACGCCACAGCGACTCGCCGTCGAAATGCCGCGACAGGGGCTCGACGGCCAGGTTTGCGAGGAGCCGGTGTCGCAATGGATCGCGGGTCGTGAACAGCAGGCAACCGAATCGGCGCGGGTCGTTGAATCGCAGGCAGCGCCCGGAGTCGAGCACGATATCGACATGGTCGTGTGCGAGCGGCGGTGCCGACGCATCCATGATCCGCAGGCTGCCGGACATGCCGAGGTGCAGGATCGCCGTGCCGGTATCGGTCGCGATCAGCAGGTACTTCGCGCGCCGTCCCACGGCGCGAACCGTGGAGCCGCGAAGCAGTGCAGGCAAGCCGCGTGACACAGGCCAGCGCAGGCGCCTGTCGCGGACCACGACTTGCTCGATGCGGTGGCCGACGAGCCAGGGCTCGATGCCCCGGCGCGTCGTCTCCACCTCCGGCAGTTCCGGCATCCGTGCCGGCCCTGGCTCAGAATTTCGTCATGAATTCCAGGCCCCAGCGGCGCGGCTCGTTGATGAATCCCGTCAGGTTATTGAAGTCGATGCCGCCAACCGCCTGGATTTCATCCGTGATGTTGCGGCCGTAGACCGAGAGCTGCTGCTTGCCGTCGTTCCAGTTGTATCCGACGCGCAGGCCCCCTTCGAGCAGCGACTTCCCCTCGAATTCCACGGAGTCATAGAGGAAGAAATTGATGTCGCTGCGATAGGCCCAGTCGGTGTAGACGAAGAACTCGCCGTTGCCGACCGGCATGCCCCAGCGGGCCGTCATGTTGGCGATCCACTCGGGCGACTGCGGCAGCCGATTACCGTCGATGCTGACGATCGCTGGCGGGAAGAAAGGAGGCCCTCCGGCCGGTACCACAACGGGGTCTCGGACCGTGCAGCCGCCGCCGCAGGTCTGGATCGCCAGGCTGGAATCATTGATCTCGGTGTCGTTGTAGCTGAGGCCCGCCGTCACGCGCAGGTTATCAGTCACGAGGGCCTCCAGGTCGAGCTCAAAGCCCTGCCCATCAGTCTTGTTCGCGTTGAGAAGCGTGTTGAAGTTCGCGCCACCGCCGACCGCAGTCAGCTGCTGGTCGTCCATCGTGTACTTGTAGACCGTGAAGCTGAGACGGCCACGGTCGCCAAACAGGTTCGTCTTGACGCCGGCCTCGTAGGAAAGGATGGTCTCGGCATCTGCAACGGACACGGCGTCGCCGAACAGTATCCGGCCCTGGATGCTCGGTGCTCGATAGCCCCTGGCAATCCGCACGAACAGATTGGTGTCGTCATTAAACGCCCAGGTACCGCTGATGTCCCCGGTGACCTCGCTGTCCGACGGAGACACGCTGATCGGTCCAAGCGGCCCGGCGCCGAATGGCGACACGAAGCGCTCCGCGGTGAAGTCCTTTTCGTCGTTCGTATAACGCAACCCGCCGCGCAGCGTGAATGCGTCGGAAACTTCATATTCCGCCGAGCCGAATACGGCCCATGACTCGTTCTTCTGGTGCTGCTGTGCGAAACCGTCCTGGACGCCGTTCGACAGCGTGTTGTAGTCGAAACTGTCGATGGTGATGTCTTCGTCGAAGTAATAGATGCCGGCCTGCCAGTCGAATGCACCCCATTCGCGCGACTCCCAGCGGAACTCCTGGGTGAACTGGCTGTGATCGGGCAGCCCGTCGGCCGATTGGGCCGGGAACGGGATGAAGCCCGGGCCAGAGAGCGGGGGTGGGCCGATGAACGCCGCGCCGTAGCCGCCATCAATATCGCCGCGACTGTAGACTTTTACCGTTTCATAGCCCGTGATCGAGTGCAGGGTCACGCGGCCGAAATCCCAGCTCAGGCGGGCGCTCGCGCCGGACGAGTCGAGGTGCTGTTCGTTTTTCCCGTCGGTGGACACTGAATCGGGGTCAAAGCCGCTGACCAGGTTATTCGTACCCGCTTCGATGATATTGGCGCGGAACATGCGCGCCGAGCCGTCCAGGCTCCGTGCGTGAACATTGAAAAGCGCGCTCATATTGTCATTTTCATAGAGGAATTGGAGCCGCCCTGCGAACTCGTCGAATCCCTCGAAAGCGTCCTTTCCTATCACGCCGGTTGGCGCAGGCCGGACATTGTCGACCCAGTTGTCGCGGTGCTGGTAAAGGCCCGAGAACCTGGCCGACCAATGCTCGCCGAGCGCGCCGCCGACCGCACCTTCAATGTTTGCGGTCCCGTCATCGCCATAGCTCGCCTGCACGTAGCCGCCCGCATCACGCGAGGGACGTACCGAGTTGAACTTGACGACGCCGGCCGGTGTGTTGCGGCCGAACAGCGTGCCCTGCGGGCCACGGAAAATCTCGACCATCTCCAGATCGAAGACCGGGAAGCCCTTCAGGATCGGGTTCTCCTGGACCACGTCGTCGTAGACCAGGGAAACCGGCTGCGATGCGTTCAGGTCGAAGTCTGTGTTGCCGAGGCCGCGGATATAGAAGCGCGGAAACGCGCGGCCGAATGACGATTCGATCAGCAGGCTCGGGAGCCGGCCCGAAAGGAACCGGATGTCGTCAGCGCCAGATCCCAGGATGTCGAGTTTCTCGCCGCCGACAGCGGTGACTGAAACCG
>JAQBHG010000019.1:0-6519 GCA_032127975.1 Steroidobacteraceae bacterium | reverse complement strand
AAGTCCTTGGTGAAGCGGACTCCGTACTCGCTCGCGTCGTTGCTCAGCATGATCAACACATAGTCGCCGGTATTGAGACGCGCATTGTCATAGCGCTCGTCTGTGACATTGTGGCCATACGCCGCAATCGACCAGTCGCCGTCGGTCGGCCGGTAGCTGATATCCACGTTGACCAGGTCGCGGCTATCGATGAACGTGAACCTGCCTGGATCAGAGCTCGGCTCTCCGTACATCTTGTCGCGGAATGACCAGTCCGCGCGAACCGTCACTTCGCCATTGCCTGCCGGAAACCTGAATTCCGGACTCACGGATGCAGTCAACTCGGGAGTCAGCGGGGCTACCGCAGCCGGGTTCGGGTCCTTCACGTTCGCGTCGATATAGCCGAGCGTCGTGTGCAGGCGGAAATTGTCCGTCACCGCCCAGGTGCTTTCCCACTCTACGCCGCGCGAAGTCTGGTCAACGATGATGCTTTCAGTATTGAAGCCGCCGCCCGACGTCGTGCTGACCTGGTATGGCAGGTCCGAATAGTCCGTGTTGAAGACCGATATGCTCATTTCTAGGTTATCGAAGGGCTGGCCCTTCAGGCCGACTTCGTAATTGCGCGCGGTGACATTGTCATTCGCCATGAAGCAGTTCGGTCTGGCGAGTGTCAACGTGCCGAAGTCGAAGGATCCGATCAGGCAGTACGGTCGCGCCGGGTACTGGCCGGACTGGTAGCCGCTCTGGATCGTTCCGTAGACGGTCATCCGGTCATTGAGCTTGTAGGAGGCTGACAGGTCCCAACTGGTCTCCGACCAGTCGCGCTTGTTGGATTCTTCGATCAGCTCGAACAGGATTGTATGCGCCGATTTCTCGTCCTGCGTATAGCGCACGCCGGCTGACAACCGCAGCTGGTCGTTGACTGCAAAGCCGACATTGGCATAGATCGCGTCGCTGTCCACTTTCTGTTCCAGCAGAAAATCGCCGCCAGTGCCCCCAGTAGTGCTCGTGCACGGCGAAGCTGCCGAGCCGCAGTTGAATGTCGTGTCATTCTGGAAGTTGTGCCCCTTTTCGTCGAAGTGATACAACCCCACCACGTAGTCGAAAGCACCGGTCTTGCCGGTCAGCTGCAACTCGATGGACTGCTGGTCGGCTTCGCCGATTTCGGGAAATGCCAGGAAATTATCAAAGAAGCTGTCGTCGTCAAGTCCGGCCTTGTATTGCGAATGCCTGTCGCTCGCGATCAGCTTCAGGTCCATGCTGTCATTGATCTCGAAATCGGCCGTCAGCGAAATACCGTAGGCCTTGTTCGTCACGTTGATCTGGTTGGCCTGGCTCGTGTTGTTGTTGTACGGGTTGCTCGCACCGTCGGAATCCCGATAGCCTGCGTTGTAAACCGCGCCGTTGGCGCCATTGCAATTCGCCGGAGGCGCCGGCGGATTCGCCCGGCAAGAGGCGCCGAGTTCGTCGATCAGCGTGTCGTAAGGCCGCATTCCGTTGTCGCCGTTGTTGCCGTCCGCGGTCAACAGGAAGGACATGCGATCGCTCGGCTCCCACAGCATCGCGACGCGTCCCGAGATGTCCTGCATCTCGCCGACATCCTTGGCCGGGTCCTCGATGTTCACGAAGTGCCCGACACCGCCGCGGCTCTGGTAGGCGGCCGTGAATGACATCGCGAACTGGTCCGACAGGCGGAAATTCGTGTAGACGTCGCCATTCAGGCGTCCGCGGCTGCCAGCCATCAATGACATCCTTCCGCCGTCCTCGTCACCTGGCTTGCGGGTGATGATGTTGATGGCGCCGCCGATGGAATTGCGGCCGTACAGGGTGCCCTGCGGCCCGCGCAGCACTTCCACCCGTTCGATATTCGTCAGATTCCAGTTCTGGCCGACCTGGCGACCCAGATAGACGCCGTCCACGTAGACGCCGACGCCCGGGTCGGTCGTGATCAGGTGATCCTGCAAGCCGATGCCGCGGATAAATGGATTGGCCGACGATGTCTGGCCGGCTGAAAAGCCCGTCACATTCAGGTTTGGCACGAACTTGCCGATGTCCACGAGGTCCGCAACTCCCTGCCTTTCGATCGTGTCTGCATTGAAGGCGCTGATCGCGACAGGCACGTCATAAATGCTCTGTTCGCGCTTCTGCGCAGTGACGATGACCGGGTCAAAAACCGACCCCTCCACCGCGGCAGAGGCCTGGCCTGCACTGATTGCCGCGATTGGCAGGGCGCTGATCATCAGCGCCAGTTTCTTGTTCTTCATTCGACCCTCCCCAAAGTAAGCGAAATCAGGACTCGATCATAATCCTTTGCGCGCCGACTGGGTTACCCCTCTCCGATGTCCTCGTTCCATATATCGGGGTTGGCGCGGACGTATTCGCCGAGCATCGCAATGCACTCGGCTGATTGCAGATCGACCACTTTAATGCCGTTTTCGCGCAGCCAGGCCATTCCCCCGGCAAAATTGACCGACTCGCCGATCACGACGGTCCCTATGTTGAACTGGCGCACCAGGCCGCTGCAGTACCAGCAGGGCGCCAGGGTCGTCACCATGATCTTGTCCCGGTAGGAGCGCTGCCGGCCGGCCTTTCGAAAGGCATCGGTCTCGCCATGAACCGAGGCGTCGCCTTCCTGGATCCGGCGGTTGCGTCCGCGCCCGATCAGCCTGCCGTCGCCGTCAAATAGCGCGGCGCCGATGGGGATGCCGCCCTCGGCAAGGCCGAGGCGCGCCTCATCGATGGCGATCCGCAGCATGGCCTGGTAGTCCGTCGCCACGCCGGTCATCGGCGCATCGGGTTGTTCGGGTGTGTCGTCCAGTTCGCCTTCTCGCTGGCGATCGCCTGGCCCGTGCGTGTGTCGACGCCGGAAGTCAGCCTTTCCATCGTGATGCAGTCCGGCACGGGGCAGACGCTGACACACAGGTTGCAGCCGACACATTCCTGGTCGATGACTTCGAACCGGCGCTCGCCATTCACCGTGTTAGTGATTGCCTGGTGCGCTGCATCCTCGCAGACGATGTGGCAGCGGCCGCACTTGATGCAGAGATCCTGGTCGATGCGCGCCTTCACGACGTAATTCAGGTTCAGGTACTGCCAGTCGGTGACACTTGGCACTGCCCGCCCGACGAGATCCGATACGCCCGCCATGCCCTTGTCGCGCAGGAAATGGCTGAGGCCACTGACCAGGTCGTCGATGATCCTGAATCCGTAGACCATCGCCGCGGTGCAGACCTGCACATTGCTGGCGCCCAGCGCAAGGAAGTCGACGGCGTCGCGCCAGTCCGTGACCCCGCCGATCCCCGAGATCGGCAGGCCGCGTGTCTCCTTGCTGCGCGCAATTTCGGCGACCATGTGGAGTGCAATCGGCTTGACCGCGGGGCCGCAATAGCCGCCGTGCGAGCCCATGCCGTCGGTAGCCGGGTACATCGTCAGCGTGTCGTAATCCACGCGCATGATCGAATTGAGCGTGTTGATCAGCGACACTGCATCGGCGCCGCCCTCCTTCGCCGCCTTCGCGGGGCCAAGGATGCTGGTGACATTTGGCGTCAGCTTGACGATGACCGGTACGCGCGCAAATTCCTTGCACCACTCCGTCGCCTGCTTGATGTACTCGGGCACCTGGCCAACCGCCGCTCCCATGCCACGCTCGGACATGCCGTGCGGGCAGCCGAAATTCAACTCAAGCCCATCGGCACCCGTGTCCTCGATCATGGGCACATACCTGGCCCAGCTTTCACGGTTCATCGGCAGCATCACCGAGACCACCAGCGCCCGATCCGGCCAGTCCCGCTTGATCTGGCGGATCTCCTGCAGATTGACTGCGAGCGGCCGGTCGGTGATCAGCTCGACATTGTTGAATCCGATCACGCGCCGGTCATTGCTGTGCAGCGCACCGTAACGCGGTCCGCTGACATTGACGATCGGCGGATCCTCGCCGAGTGTCTTCCACACGGCGCCGCCCCAGCCGGCCTCGAATGCGCGATTGACGTTGTAGGCTTTGTCGGTCGGCGGCGCCGAGGCGAGCCAGAAGGGATTCGGCGACTTGATGCCGAGAAATTCCGAGGCAAGGCTGACCCCGCCATTTCCATGCACGGGTTTGCTCATGACTGTTTCACCCGCCCGATCTCAGGTAAGCGTCGATCGCCTGCGCGGCCAGCTTGCCATCCTGCACGGCGGTCACCGTCAGGTCCTGGCCGCCTGCGACGCAGTCACCGCCGGCCCAGACATTGTCCAGCGTGGTCTTGCGATTGGCGTCGACGGCAATACGGCCGCCCGTGACGCCCAGGATCGCAGAGGCCGCGCCCAGTTCGTCCCAGGCGATTTCCTGGCCGATCGCCTTGAATACGACGTCAGCATTCAGGGCAAACGTCTCGCCCGTTCCTTCCAGCTTGCCGTCGGCGCCTTCACGCGTGTATTCGAGCTCGATGCGCGTGATGTGGTCCTTGCCGACCAGCCGCACGGGCCGCGCCCAGTGCCTGATCCGGACGCCACTGACCTGCGCCAGGTCCTGCTCAAACCGGCTTGCGCCCATCTGCTCCTGGCCGCGCCGGTAGACGATCGTGACATCCTCCGCGCCGAGCCGCTTGCTCTGCACCGCAACATCGATGGCGGTCATGCCGCCCCCGATGACGACAACACGCCGGCCGACCGGCAGCCGGCTCTTGTCGCTGGCCTGCCGTAACTCCGCGATGTATTTGACCGCATCGATCACGCCCGGCAGGTCTTCCGAATCCAGGCCCAGCTGTTTGACGCCCGCGAGGCCTACGGCGAGAAAGACTGCATCGTATCCGCGGCACAGCTGGGCGAGCGAAAGGTCGCGCCCAAGCGCCACGCCCGTGCGCACCTCGATACCACCGATCGCAAGGATATATGCGACCTCGCGCCGGGCAAAATCGTCCACCGTCTTGTAAGCGGCGATCCCGAATTCATTGAGCCCGCCGAGTTTTCCGTCGCGGCTCATGATCGTGACTTCATGACCGAGGCAGGCCAGCCTGTGGGCGCAGGACAGGGCCGCCGGGCCGCCGCCGATCACGGCGACACGCTTGCCAGAGGACTCCGCCCGCTCAAACAATTGCTTCCCGGACGAAAATACCGGATCGGTTGCGAAGCGCTGCAGAAGCCCGATATCGACGGGCTTGTCCTCGTGATCATTCCGGACGCAGGCCTGTTCGCACAGCACTTCAGTCGGACAGACACGCGCGCACATGCCGCCCATGATGTTCTCGGACAAGATTGTGTAAGCCGCGCCCTCGACGTCGCCGCTTCGAATCGACTGGATGAAGCGTGGGATGTCGATGCCGGTCGGACAGGCTGTCGTGCACGGTGCGGCGTAACAAAAATAGCAGCGGTCCGCGGCGATCAGCGCCTCGGACTTCGTGAGCGGCGGATGCAGGTCCGCAAAATTCCGCTCAATCTCGGCGGCGCTCAACCGGCCGGGGATTACGTCGGATTGCGGACGGTCCATGCGATCAGCGCCGCGGGCGCTCAACGGCGCTCGGCCTCGCGAGTTCGGATTGCTTTTTCACCGCTTCATAGTAGGGCGCGAACGGAGGCCGGTTCACGTAACGGCCCGCTCCACGCTCGACCATGAGCTCACCCTTCGCATAAACGAGCTTGCCGGCACTGATCGTATGAGATGCGCAACCCTTGACCGTCATGCCCTCGAAGATATTGAAGTCGATATTCTGGTGATGCGTCTTCGCCGAGATGGTCTTGCTGGCCGTCGGATCCCAGACGACCAGGTCTGCATCGGCGCCCACCGACACGCTGCCCTTGCGCGGGTAGATGTTGAATATCTGCGCGGCATTGGTCGATGTCACGCGCACGAATTCGTTCATGGTCAGGCGTCCCGTGCCTACCCCATGGTGCCAGAGCACTTCCATGCGGTTTTCAATGCCCGCCGTGCCATTCGGGATCTTGCGGAAGTCGTCCCGACCCGCAGCCTTCTGCGGGGCGCAGAAGCAGCAATGATCCGTTGCCGTTGTCTGCAGGTTGCCCGACTGCAGGCCGCGCCAGAGCGCTGCCTGGTGTTCCTTGCTGCGGAATGGAGGGCTCATCACGTGGGCCGCCGCGCGCGTGAAATCCGGATCGCGATAGACCGAGTCGTCGATCAGCAGGTGCCCGGCCAGCACCTCGCCAAAAACGCGCTGACCCTCATTGCGGGCGCGCGTGATCGCTTCCAGCGCCTGGCGTGACGAGACGTGCACGACGTAGATCGGCACCCGCAGCACCTCGGCGATGCGGATTGCGCGATTGGCCGCCTCGCCCTCGACTTCCGGCGGCCGCGACAGCGGATGGCCCTCGGGTCCGGTGATGCCCTGCCGGAAGATGCGGTCCTGCAGGGTGTAGACGAGCTCGCCATTCTCGGCATGCACGGTCACGATGGCGCCGAGCGTGATCGCCTTCGAGAAGCTGTTCACCAGCGTCTCGTCGTCCGCCATGATGGCGCCCTTGTACGCCATGAAGTGCTTGAAGCTGTTGACGCCGTGATCGCGCACCAGCGTTTCCATGTCCGCACTCACGGTGTCATCCCACCAGGTG
>JAQBHG010000018.1:0-43476 GCA_032127975.1 Steroidobacteraceae bacterium | reverse complement strand
GCCAGTGGACCAGGATTTCAGGAACTCTGCGGTCGCACTGACCGCCGGATTTGCGCCCACGGAGGCCTGGCGCTCCAGGTTCACGCTCGCGCATGTGCTGGACGAGCTCGAGCAAAACCAGGCACCGGATTTCCTGCGCACCCGGCGCTGGCAGCTCGACTGGCAAAACGACATCGCCGCTTCGGAGCATCACGCATTGACGACCGGAATGATCTGGCAGGACGAACACGCAGATGCGCAATCCTTCTGCGCGCCCTATGCGGCGAACATCGCGACGAGCCAGGTCTACCTGCAGGACCAGATGTCATTCGGCGGGGCGCAGGTGCTGCTGGCGGCCGGCTACACCGATCATGAGACCTTTGGCGGTCATCAGACCTGGAACGCTGAATTCGGCTATGCGCTCGGCAACGCGACGAAGCTGACGCTCTCCGCAGGCCAGGCGTTCCGCGCACCGGACGCCACGGATCTCTATGGCTTTGGCGGCGATGCTGGGCTTGACCCCGAGCGTTCACAAAGCTACGAAGCGAGCCTCAGACACGACACGGCTGGTGGACAGCGCCTCACGTTGACGCTGTTTCGCAACGAGATCGATGACCTGATCGAGTTCGTCGTCACCGATTTCGGGACATTCGAAGGTGAGAACCGCAATGTCGAGCGGGCGCGCATCGACGGAATCGAGGCAAACTGGCGTTACGAGTCCGAACGCTGGGCAGCGCATGTCGCGGCGACACTGCAGGATCCGCGCGACCTCGCCACCGGCGAAAGACTGCTGCGGCGGGCCGGGGAGAACTTCACGCTGGGCGTCCTGCGCCGCTTCGGCGCCAGCGAGATCGCCGTGGACCTGCTCTACGCGGGTGATCGCAAGGATTTCGGGTTCCCGCCGGTCACGATGCCCTCCTACTGGCTTGCCAATCTCTCGGCGAGCTTCGCGGTCAATGAGAACTGGACAATGCTCGCGCGAATGGAGAACCTGCTGGATGAGGACTACGAACTCGCGCGCGGTTTCAACACCATGGGTCGCAGCCTGTTCGTCGCCGTCCGGCACGAGTTCCGGTGAGGAGGCCCGATGGGCAACCGGCTGTCGAAGATCTACACACGCACCGGCGATGACGGGAGCACGGGCCTCGGCGACGGCAGCCGCGTGCCCAAGGACGACGCGCGGGTCGAAGCCTATGGCAGCGTGGACGAATGCAATAGCGCGATCGGCATCGTGCTTGCCGTGGCCAGCCTGCCGGCCAACGTCCGTGAGATCCTGACCAGCGTCCAGCACGAACTCTTCGACCTGGGCGGCGAACTCTGCATCCCGGGACATCGCGCAATCCAGGCGAGCCAGGTTTCAGGTCTCGAACGGGCGTTGGATACCCTCAACGAACAATTGCCGCCGCTCAAGGAATTCATCCTGCCAGGCGGCGGCACGGCGGCGGCTGCCTGCCATCTCGCACGCACGATCTGCCGGCGCGCCGAGCGGCGCTGCTGGACGCTTGCGCGGACCCAGACCGTCGCCATGGAGCCGCTCCAATACCTGAACCGGTTGTCGGATCTCCTGTTCGTGATCGCGCGCGTGCTGGCGCGCCAGGAATCGGGCAGCGAGGTGCTTTGGAAACACGAGCGGCGTTGATCGCTTCGCCAGCGGCTAGGCGCCCGGCGCGAGACCGGCGCGTCTGCGCGCATCGTCAAGCTCCGCGCAGACCTCGGTTGCACCGCGGCTGATGCGCGGGCTCGGCCGGGCGAGCAGGTCTGCCGGCGCGCGATAGATACTGCCGGACGCGACCGCCGCAAGCCCGTCGAAGCGTGCCCAGTACTCGAGTGGATCGCCGTCGTCGGTGGACAAGATCACCTGCGGTGCGCGCACCAGCACCGACTCGAGATCCACCGGCAGGGCAAGCGCCGTCGCATCGGCGAATACATTGATGCCGCCGCACAATTCGATGATTTCAGTAATCAGGTGACTGCCGCCGACGGTGAATAGCGGCGCATCGTCGATCTGAACGAACACCTTGAGCCTCGGCCGATCGCGGTATTCGGCCCGCAGCGAGGCGATTTCGGATCGAAATCCGGCCGCCGCCGCCGTTGCGACTTCCTCCGTGCCTGCCATGGCACCCAGGGTCTCCAGTCCCACGGCGATGTCATCGAGCTTCAGCGTCGGAATGCCGACCACACGGATACCGAGTCCTTCAAGTCGCGCACGCACTTCGGGCGGCGTGCCGGAATCCCAGATCACGGCGATCGTCGGCGCGAGCGTCACGATGCGTTCATAGTCGAGTCGAAAGGCATCCCCGATCCGCGGCAGGGACTTCGCTGCTTCCGGATAGTCGCTGTATTCACTGACTGCGACGAGTTGCCGCGCGGCGCCCGCGGCATACAGCAGTTCCGTGAGATTCGGCGCGACACTGATGATGCGCTCGCCCTCGCGTGGCGGCACTTCCGCCGAGCAGGCCGCGAGGCAGGCGGCGAGCAGGAGCCCAGTCGGCGTCAGGCGACCCATGCAACTAGCGACAGGAGCGCGATGACCGTCAGCCAGATCAGCAATGACCGGCGAATCAGGCGGAGCGCGCCCTGTGCCGGCGCGGCGACGCCCACCGCGGTCGTATCGATCTTTGCGAGTGCGCCACGGCCGGCAAGCACCAGCAACAGGTCGTTGCGCTCCAGCATCCGGCCGACCGCATCGACTCCGCGACCCATCTCACGGCGTGCTTCCTCGAAACTGCCGGCCACCGCATAGCTCAGGGCAACGAGGCGTGCGGGCAGCCAGGCCAGCAGGAAATGAATGCGCTCAAAGCAGCCGGCGACGGCCGGCAGCGCAGCGGCATCCGCGATCGCGGCGCGGCGCAGCAGGTCGCTGGCACGGAACAACCACGCGGCGACCGGCCCGAGCCCCGTGGGCCCCAGCAATACGAACCAGAACAGCACGCCGAACAGGCGATTGTTCGCCTGGACGAATGCGGCCTCCTCGACGCTTTCCGCGCGGGCCTCGAGACGCTGTGCGGCGTCGTGCTCGATGATCACCGTTGCGGCCGATCTTGCGCGTTCGGTGTCACCGGTGGTTTCGGCCGCGATGTAATCCTCGAGTTCCTTGTCGAGATCGCGCGGACCGAGCGAAAAGACCAGCACGAGCGCCGCGAATATCACCCAGGTCAGGGGTGGCAGCCATCGATCCAGTGAGATTGCGGCAAGCGCCACCGGCAGTACCAGGAGCGAAAGGCCTGCGATGCAGCCGATCACCTGGACCGTGGCGCCTGATGCTTCGACGCGGCTTCTGAGCCACTGGTAGTAACCGCCCACCCAGCCCGACTCGCGCAGGTGCAGCGCATGCCAGAGCGCGCGCTCGAGCAGGAGTGCGAGTACGACGGCGATCAGGGTCATGAGTTGAGCTCACGCGCCAGTCGCCCGCCGGCTGCGCTGACCCAGCGCTCCAGGCGGCGCCAGTCGAAGCCGGGGCCGGGATCCGTCTTGCGTCCCGGCGCGATGTCGCTATGCCCCGCGACCGCACCCATGGCCAAACCCGGGTATGCCAGTTGCAGTGAAGCGATCAACGCCGCCAGCACGGGGTACTGCCGGTCGTCGTAGGGGTCCTCATCCGCGCCTTCCAGCTCGATGCCGATCGAATAATCATTGCAGGCCTCGCGTCCGCACCAGTTCGAAGCGCCCGCATGCCAGGCACGCATGCTGAATGGCACGTATTGCGTCATGGCACCGTCGCGCGCAATCAGCACGTGGGACGAAACCCGAAGGTCCTGGATGGTCGCGAAATAGGGATCGGCATCCGCGGGCAGCGTGTTGCTGAACAGGCGGTCGATCCAGGGGCCGCCATAGCGGCCCGGCGGCAGGCTGATGCCGTGGATGACGATCAGTTCGGGTTCGGAACCCGCCGGTCTGGGATCGCAATTGGGCGACGGCAACCGCCGGGTATCCGACAGCCAGCCGACCGGGAGATCAATGCTCATTGAATCGGCAATTGCCGATTCCGGGGTGCGCATGCCGACAGCTTACAGCCATCCGATATTCCCGCGCATGGCGCTGATACCATTTGCGGATGCGCCCGATGAGCATCCCCTCCCGCAATGCCGAGATCGCCGCCCGCGACCTCGCGGTGGTCTGGCATCCCTGTACGCAGATGAAGGATCACGAGCGCCTGCCGATGATCCCGATCGGGCGTGGCTCGGGAGTGTGGTTGTACGACTTCGACGGGAATCGCTATCTCGACGGCATCAGCTCCTGGTGGGTCAACCTGTTCGGCCATGCGAATCCGCGCATCAACGCCGCCGTGCGCGAACAGCTCGACCGGCTCGAGCACGTGATGCTGGCCGGGTTCACTCACCAGCCGGTGCTGGAGCTCTCCGAAGCCCTAGTGAAGCTGTTGCCCGCCGGGCTCACGCGCTGCTTCTATGCCGACAATGGCTCGGCGGCGGTCGAAGTCGCCGTCAAGATGAGCTTTCACTACTGGCAAAACCGCGCAAGACCGCGCAAGCGGCGGTTCATCACGCTCTCCAACAGCTATCACGGCGAGACACTCGGCGCGCTCGCCGTCGGCGACGTTGAACTGTACAAGAAAGTCTACCAGCCGCTATTGATGGACGTGATCACCGTACCCTCTCCCGACTGCCACCTGCGTGAACCAGGTGCGGACTGGGAATCGCACAGCCGGCGGATGTTCGCCGCAATGGAGCAGGCGCTTGGCAAACACGCGGATGAGGTCGCGGCGGTCATCGTCGAGCCGCTGGTTCAATGTGCGGGCTCGATGCGCATGTACCACCCCGTCTATCTTTCGCTGCTGCGCGAGGCCTGCGACCGTCACGGCGTGCTGTTGATCGCGGATGAGATCGCCGTCGGATTCGGGCGCAGCGGTACGATGTTTGCCTGCGAGCAGGCGGGCATCCGGCCCGACTTCATCTGCCTGTCCAAGGGCCTGACCGGCGGCTACCTGCCGCTGTCGGTGGTCGTGACGACCGAGGACGTCTACCGGGCTTTCTATGACGACTACCTGCGCCTGAATGCCTTCCTGCATTCGCACAGCTACACCGGAAATCCCCTTGCCTGCGCAGCGGCGCTCGCGACGCTTTCGATTTTCGCCGAGGACGGCGTCATCGAGCGCAATCGCGGGCTCGCGGCCCGCATGACGGCGGCGACGGCGGCGCTAGCCGCACATCCGCATGTCGCCGAGGTCCGCCAAACCGGCATGATCCTCGCGATTGAGACAGTGAAGGACAAGGCGAGTGGCGAGCGCTTTGACTGGCGCGAGCGGCGCGGTCTGAAGGCCTACGAATACGCGCTGTCACAGGGCGCGTTGCTGCGTCCGATCGGCAACGTGATTTACCTGATGCCACCCTATGTCATCGAGCCGGAACAGATCGACTGGCTCGCAGGCATCGCTCAGGGCGCGCTGGACGCGGCATGCGCCTGATCCGGGTATTCGTCGAATCCGTCCTCGCCCAGGGCGCGCATGTCGCGACTGGCGGTGCAGCGGCTGCACACATGGCGCGCGTATTGCGCCTCGCGGCCGGTGATCCGGTCACCCTCTTCAATGGCGATGGCAGCGATTACCCCGCGAGAATCCTGGCGATCCGCAGTTCGCGCGTCGAGATCGAAGTGCTGGAGCGCACGCTGGCCCGGCCGGAGTCCCCACTCGCACTGACGCTGGTGCAGGGCATCGCGCGTGCCGAGCGCATGGACCTGATCGTGCAGAAGGCGACCGAACTCGGCGCGGCTGCGATCCAGCCGGTTGTAACCACACGCAGCGTGGTCCGGCTCGACGCAAAGACCACGGAACGCAAGCTCGCGCACTGGCGTGGCATCGTGATCGCCGCCTGTGAACAATGCGGCCGGGCCCGGCTTCCGGACATCGCCACGCCGCTGCCGCTGCCGGAGTGGCTCGCGCGCCCGGCACCGCCAGGCGCACGCAGGCTGCAGCTCGCGGTCGATGCGATGGAATCGCTCGGATCCGCAGCCGCGGGCGCCACTGTGATCGAGCTGCTGATCGGCCCCGAGGGCGGTCTCGATGTAGACGAGCGAAAATCGGCAGCGAATGCCGATTATCGCGGCTGTTCCATCGGTCCACGCGTGCTGCGCACAGAAACTGCGGCGCTCGCGGCACTCGCCGTGCTGCAGGCCAGTGCCGGTGACCTCGGGTGAGTGCAGATTCAGACTGGCGCCTCGCTGGATGGACTGATTAACATGCGGCAGCCGGTACGGAATCCGATTTGATTGAACTGAACATGCAGTCGCGCGGGCGCGCTGCGCCCGCCGATCGCGGACTGCGCCTGTTGCTGGACCCCTATCTGTGCTTCGGCCCGGGCACGGAATCCTTTGCGCCCACGCTGGCGTCGATTGCAGCGCGCGCAGCCGCGCTTGGGCTCGCGCTCTGCGTCGAGGAGCGCAGCTGGACCGAGGCAGGCAGCGATCCGGATGTCGTCAGGCGTGGCGTGAACCTTTCGCGCTTCGAGCCGCTCACGCGGATTGCCGACCTGCCATTGCCGAGCGCGCGTGACCTCGCGGCGCGTTTCATGCCAGCACGCAGCGAGCTCGACAGGACCGACCTGCGGCTGCTGGGTGCCCTGCACGCGCGGCGCGCCGAGCTTCTCGTCGCGGATGACGGGCGGCTGCATCGGCTGGCGCAGCGCGCCGGCCTCGGAGCAAGGGTGGTTACGGCCTGGGACACCCTCGCCTGGCTCGACTCGCTCGCGGGCCGGCCACGCGAAATCATCGTCACCGAAGCCGGACTGCCCGCGTCGCTCGCCGACCCGGCGCTCGCGGACATGATCGCGGCGGATTGCGAGACATTCGATCCGTATCTCGCGGCGCGCCTCGAGACTGCGGGCAGCCGCATGCTGATGGCGAGCGAAGCCGGCACGCCAGTCGCGCTCGGCCTGCTGGTCCCGGAGACCGGCGGCCTTTCGCTGGTGGGAGTCGCAAGCGCCGACACGGCGCGCGGCCAACGCGCACTCGAGCCGGTGATTGCCGCGGCACTTTCGAGTGCCAGGAGGCTGAGTGTCGGGCTGACGGCGTTCCTGCCGCCGCACCTGGATCACGCCTTGTCACTGCTGGACCAGCTGGGATTCGAGCGCCGTGGCCCAGACCGGCACGGACGCGAGACATTCAGCCACGCACTCGACGAGGCGGCGGCTCGGCCGGCCGCGGACGAGCAGGCATGGCTGCTGCCGCTCGATGCAGCAAGTCACGATGAACTGGCGCCGGAACTCGCGGGCGCCACGCAGACCGAGTTGTTCCGGGCAGACCCGGCTGCACAGACGCTCGGCAGCCCGATCCGCAAGCAGTTGCTGCGAACCACCTCGTCACGCGAGCCCTCTGACGGCGATCTGCTGCTCCTCATGCACCAGCGCGCAACGGACCCGATCCGCTCGGTCTCGGTCACTTCAGCGGCACGCGTCACGCGCGTGCGGCAGGCGCGGGATCTTCCGGAGCTGTTGGCCCTGACCGCCGGGCGCGAGGGCGCTTCGATGACCCGCCAGCGGGAGATGCTGGATGCGGGGGCCGTGTCGGTGATGGACCTGCACTGGCTCGGCCGGCTGGTACGGCCGATCGCGCTGTCGGCGCTGATTGAACGGGGAATCATTGTTGCGGCGCCGGCGGGCGCGCTGCGGCTTACGCCCGAAGCAATACGTCGCCTCGTGCCCGAACTCGTGCTTGCCTGATCAAGCGGCGGTGACGGTCGTCTCGTCCGCGATCATTTCCTCGAGTCGCTCCAGGTCGGGGATCAGCGGCAGTTCGTTGACCATCCGGACCTGACACAGCACGGGCGCGCGCTCGGGGAAGACACGCGACGAATCCGGCGTGACGACGGTGGGGCTGACGCGCACCAGCTGCGGGAAGCCCTGGGTCGCGATGCCAAAATGCCCCGCGGGCAGCTTCTGGCCGAGACAGGTGAAGATCACGATGCGCGTGCGGCCGCCGATCACCGGGATGCGCTTGCCACAGGCGCCTTCAAACGACACGACCGGAATCCCGCGGCCGTTCCAGGCCGCGATCCCGAGATACCACGGCGGAGCGCCGGGCATTTCCTGCAATGGCTGAAAACCAGTGACTTCGGCGACGCAGGCGCGCGGCACCAGCAGGCGCTCGTCGAGGAGCGGGACCAGCAGCCCGTAGAGTTCCTGTTCGGCGCTCAATTCGTGGTCCGCCGGACCAGCGGCTCGATCGCCTGCAGCAGCTGGCCTTCCTGGTAAGGCTTGCCGAGGTATTCATTCACCCCGAGCTCAATCGCGCGCGCGCGGTGCTTCTCTCCGACCCGCGACGTAATCATGACGATCGGTATGTCCTTCAGGCGCGGGTCATTGCGCACGTGCGAGGCAACTTCGTAGCCATCCATGCGCGGCATCTCGATGTCGAGCAGGATCACGTCCGGAATCTCGTCCTGCAGCACCGACACGGCTTCGAGGCCGTCCTTGGCCGTGACGACCCGCATGCCATTGCGCTCCAGCAATCGCTGCGTCACGCGGCGCACGGTGATCGAATCGTCCACGACCAGCGCGAACACGCGCCGGTCGGTCTGGCTCGCGAGCCGCGGGTCAGGGGTAGAGCGCTGGCGCCATTCGGAGCGCACCAGTGCGCCGACATCGAGGATCACGCAGATGCGGCCATCGCCCAGGATGGTTGCGCCGGAAATGCCGCGGATGCCCGAGATCTGCGGTCCCACGGATTTCACGACGATCTCGCGGCTGCCGATCAGCTCGTCGGTGACGACCGCGGTCGAATGTTCGCCGGCACGCACCAGGATCACCGGCACGGCGATGTCCTGGTCGGGCATCGCCGAAGGCGTGCCGCCGACGAACACGGCAAGGTGCTGGAAGCGGTACTTCTGGCCGCCGTAATCGAAACCCGCGGCGTCCTCCGCCAGGTGGCGCATCACTTCCGAGCGCGGCACGCGCACCACGCCCTCGACGGTCGGCAGCGGCAGCGCAAAGAATTCCTCGCCGACGCGCACGACCAGCGCCTGGCTGATCGCCAGCGTGAATGGCAGGCGCACCGTAAAGCGCGTGCTCTTGCCGGCCTCGGTCTCCGTGTAAAGCGAGCCGCCCAGTTTCTTGATCTCAGTCGCGACGACATCCATGCCGACACCACGGCCCGCGGACTGCGTGACCTTGCCGGCCGTGGAAAACCCCGATTCGAGGATCAGTTGCAGCGCCTGTTCGTCGGACAGCTCCTGCTTCGGCGTCATCAGGCCGAGCGAAACCGCGCGGTCGCGGACCGCCTTGAGATTCACACCGCCGCCGTCATCGGCGACCGTGATCACGACCTCGGAGCCCTCGCGCCTCAGCGTCATCTCGATGAGGCCGGTCTCGGACTTGGCGGCGGCCACGCGTTCCGCAGGCAATTCAATGCCGTGAACGATGGCGTTTCGCAGCATGTGCTCGAACGGCGGCAGCATGCGCTCGAGAACCTGGCGGTCGAGCTCGCCGGCCGCGCCGCTGACCTGCAACTCGGCCTTCTTGCCCATTTCGGCCGCAGCCTGGCGCACGATGCGCGTGAGACGCTGCACGTGGCGCTGGAATGGCACCATGCGCGTGCGCATCAGGCCACCCTGCAGCTCGGAGACGATGCGGCCCTGCTGGGTCAGCAGGTTCTGCGCCTCGCGTATCTGGGTCGCGAGCAGGCTCTGCACGCTGGCGACGTCGGAACTGGTTTCCGACAGCGCACGCGAATACTGCTGGATCGACGAATACTGGTCGAGTTCCAGCGGATCGAAATCGGCGCGCCGCGATCCCTGGTCGACGTGCCGGTGAAGGATCTGCGCCTCGGTTTCGATTTCGAGCTTTCGCAGCTGGTCCTTCAGGCGCTGCACGACGCGGCCGAGCTCCGCCAGGTTGAATTCCACCGAAGAAATCTGCTGCTCGAGCCGGGCGCGGAAGATGCTGACTTCACCCGCCGCGTTCAGCATGTTGTCGAGGAGCTCGGCATCGACGCGCGCCACTTCGCCGCGATCCGCGCTCGCATCCCGGGCCGGCTTTCCGGCGGGGGCCGGAGCGGCGACCGGACCTGCGTCGGTGACCGTCATTTCCTCGGCTTCGGGCTCGGCCTCGATTTCCGGCTCCGGCTCGGCTTCGATCGGCGGCACGACGGGCGCTGCCGTAATGCCAGGCGGCGCGGTGACGACGGGCGCCGTCGCAGCCTTCGGGGCCTCGGCTGGCTTCCTGGGCTCCGCCGGCCGCGCGCGCCCGATCAGGCGTATGCGCGTGATGAGGTCACGGGCCTGCTCGACGGGGCGACCTGCGCCGACGTAATCGCGCATGCGATTCAGTTCGTCGAGACTCGACTGCAGCACTTCGAGGCTGCGCTCGTCGAGGTGCGCCGTGTCATCGCCGATGTGCATCAGCAGCCACTCGACCTCGTGGCTCAGGTCGCCCATGGCGGTGATTCCGGCCATGCGCGCGCCGCCTTTCAGCGTGTGCAGTGCACGCTGCAGTTCGACCATGCGCTCGCGGCTACCGCGCTCGGCTCGCAGCGCTCCGAGCGCACCGTCGGCGGCTTCGAGGAGCTCGGTCGCCTCCTCGCTGAAGATCGCGGCAATGTCAGGATCGTAGTCCTCGCTGCGCGCGGGCGCCGGCGTCTCCGGCGCAGGCTCGCCTGATTGCAGGTAGGGCGGCGCGCCGATGACACCGGCTTCACCTGCCCGTTTCGGCAACAGCCTGTTGACATCGCGCTCCGGCACGAGTGCATCGGCGAGCATCCCGGGCACCAGCGCTTCCAGCGACAGCGGGGCCGGCGGCGCGGGTGCCTGCTCGACAACCGGCGGTAGCGGCTCTTCCGGCGTCTTGGCCTCGGCCTCGGGTGCAGCCGATGGTGGCGGCGCGTCGGCGAGACTGCGCTCGAGTTCCGCATCCTGCTCCTCGACACGTCTCACCAGGCGGTCCAGGTTGGTGAAGCGGCCGGTCGATTCTTGCACCGCTGTCAGGATGTCCTCGAAGCCCACGACGCAATCGGCGAGGACTGCAAGGCCGGTCTCGTCGAAACGGCTGTCGTGATCGAACATGCGTCGCAACCAGCGATGCAGCGGTTCCGCAAGCCGGACGCTGTGGCGGATGTCCGCGGTGCGTGATGCGCCGCGCAGCGTATGACAGGCGCGGTAGAGATCCTCGGTCACGACGTGCGTGCCGGGCGCGAGCCAGGCGTGCCGCAGGTAGGCGCGTATCACCTCGAGGTGACTCTGCACTTCCTTCTGGTAGATCTCCTGCAATGAGGAGTCGCCGCCTTCCGCATAGGCGGCGGGTCGTCCCAGCCACGCCTCGTCGCCAGCCGCATCCGGCGCAGGTGGCGGCGGCGCGGCATCCTGGGCCACAGGCGGCGGCGCATCGACCGGTGGCATGACGGCAATACGCTGCGTCATCGTTTCCTGTTCGAACTTCTCGATGACGAGTGTCGACTGATGGGACGGCGGCGGTGCCGCTTCACGCACTGCACGACCGCCGGTGGGCGGGCCGCCGGCATGGGCATCCGCGCGCGCGATGATTGCTTCGACATCAGCGACGGGCCCGGATTTTCCCTCGAACTCGGCGACCAGCGCCGGCATCATGGCGATGGTATCGCGAAGCGTTGTGAGCATCAGCGCCGTGCGCTCGCGCGTACCGTCAATGATGCGGTTCAGCAGGTTCTCGACGGACCAGGCGAAATCGCCGATACGTGCGGCCCCGACCATGCGGCCGCTGCCTTTCAGCGTGTGAAATGCGCGACGCACGCGGGTCAGTGATTCTCGATCCGACGGATTCTCCTCCCACAGGGGAAACAGGCGGCCGATGGTCGCAATCTCTTCGTGAGCCTCCTCGATGAAGAGCCCGACCAGCTCGGGATCGACATCCGGGTGCGGCACGGCAATTGTGAGCGGTGCGGTCTTTTGTGCAGGCGCCGCAGCCGGCTCTGGCGGCAGCGCGGGTGCGCCGCCCTCGAGGAACTGGTCAAGCGCAGCCACGCAGCGTTCCGCGTTGTCGAGCATGTACCAGGGATCGCCGCGTCCGGCCTGCAGCGTCTCCATGTAGTACTCGACGCCGACGATTGCATCTGCCAGCCGGTCGATGAATTCCTCGCTGCGCGGCCTGGCGCCGGAACCCAGGATGGCCGCAACGTGCGCGCCGACGCGCCGCATCACTTCCATCGCGCGATTGCGGCCCAGCAGCAACAGGCCAGCCGTGATACCGCGCGCAAGCGCGGGCGCGGCATCGGCACTGACCGGGTCCGCGATGGGATCGAGCGACTGGTTCACCAGCTCCTTGATGCGTGCGAGATTCACGATGCACTCGCGCAGTACGGCCTCTGTGACCTGCCGGAACTCGGGATCCGTCTCGGCGCCGGGGGCCGGCGCGCCGGGCGGCATGATCAGGCGCACCAGCGCATCGTCGAGGCCATCCTCGATTCCGATCAATGTCGCGGCGATGTCGATCAGCTTGTCCTGTTCGGCGGGCGTGCGGCGGCTGATGATGTCGGCCAGGCGCGCAAGTTCGCCCTGCACGAGCTCGCGCATCGAGCCCAGGCCGAGCACCGCGAGCGTGTCGCCGATCTTCTTCAGCATCTCGACCTGCGGCGCGAGTTCCTCGGGCGGCCCGCCCTTTCTCGTATAGAGATCGAGCGCGTCCTTGACGCGACCGAGGTCTTCCTTGATTGCGGCAGCGACCGTCCGCATCAGGCGCACCGAGGGCGCCGACAGCGACTCCCGCTCCTGCTCGACCGACTCGTCGACCGGCAGCAGTTCATCCAGGCGGAATGATGCGCGCACCGCGTTTATGCGCTCGCCGCGGGTTTCCGCACGGGCGACGTAGAAAAGCAGATTGTTGAGCAGTTCGATCGGCGGATGTTCGGCGTAGGCGGGTTCGCCGAACTCGTAGAGGCGACGCAACTCGCGGTCCGCCTGGCCCAGCAGGCGCTTGACCGTCACGCTGGCCGGCAGGCCACCGGCACGCAAGGCATCGATCAGTGCGCCGGTCACCCACCAGAGCTGGAATACGGCGACCGTGGTCGCTGCCGTCTCGAGGCGCGTGGCGGCCTCGGACAATGATCCGAGCGCGGCTTCCACGCCCTCGCCGCGAATCAGGGCAAGCAGGCCGGCCTGGAACCTCGGCCGCAGGCGGCGCGCCCACTGCGGGACGGTCAGCTTTGGCTCGCCGGATTTCGGCTGGCGCCCCGCGGGCGCCTTCTCCGAGCTCAGATTCAACGACAGCAGCGTCCCTTCCGAAAGCAGCGGCGCCCCACGCACGGCCCGCAGGTCATTGAGCAGCGGCAGTAGCACGAGCGCCAGGTCGCGTCCCCCGCCCAGCACGCGCTCGAGATAGGTGGGCAGCTGGACGCAGGAACGCATCAGCGCATCGAGGCCGTCGACCAGCTGTCGCGCGTCGGTCGTGTTATCGGCGAGCCACTGCGCCGAGTGCTCCATCTCCTCGGCGAGCAGCGCAGCGCCATAGACCTCGACCACGCGCAGTACGCCGCGTGCGCCGTGCATCAGCGCTGCTGTCTGTGAGATCGGCGCCTTGTTGGCCGGTGTCTCGGCGGCGGCCTCGAGCGCGATACGGACCTCGTTCAGGGTCGCTGCGAGTTCCCGGGCGACCAGGTGAAGGGCCTGTTCATTGACCGATGGGAAGTCGGCCACGCCCGATCAGCCTCCCACGCTCGCGATGCGCCTCGACTTCGAGCCGTCGGGTGCCGCTGCCGCGGACGCAGCGGCACGCCTCGCAGCCACGGGCAGTTCCTGCGGCAGACGGAAGCCGGCGGCGGACTTGCGCAATTGCGCAGACAACTCGGCGAGCCGGCCGATCGCATTCGAAGTCGCGCTCGTGTTGTCGGCGGTCTGCTGGCTGATCTCACGCAGCACCTGCATGGTCCGCGAAATGTGGGACGACGTCGCGGCCTGCTGGCGCGCGCTCGCGGAGATGTTCTGCACCAGCTGCGCAATCTGGTTGGAGACGTCCTCGATCTCGCCGAGCGCGGCGCCCGCGTTCTCCGCAAGAAGGGCACCGCCGACCACGTCGGTCGTCGTCCGTTCCATCGAGACCACGGCCTCATTGGTATCGGTCTGGATCGTGCGGACCAGGACCTCGATCTGGCGCGTCGCGTGCCCGGCGCGCTCGGCCAGGCGCTGCACCTCATCGGCGACTACCGCGAAACCGCGACCCGATTCGCCAGCCATCGACGCCTGGATCGAGGCGTTGAGCGCCAGGATGTTGGTCTGCTCGGCGATGTCGTTGATCAATTCTACGATGTTGCCGATTTCCTGCGAGCTTTCGCCGAGACGCTTGATGCGCTTGGACGTGTCCTGGATGTTCTCGCGGATCGTGTTCATGCCGTCTATCGTGCGGCGCACGGCGTCGCCTCCCTTGTGCGCGACATCAACGGCATGACGCGCGACGTCGGCCGAGCGCTCGGCATTGCCAGACACTTCCTCGATGGACGCCGCCATGGCGCTGACTGCGTCGGTGGCCGCGGCCACCTGGCGCGACTGAGCGACACTCGCCTTCGCCAGGTGCCCGGCAGCCGCCTGCGTCTGGCGCGCCGCGGAATCAAGTTGCATGGCCGTCTCGTTGATCGTCGCGACCAGTTCGCGCAGGGCTTCGATCGCATAGTTGATCGAGTCGGCGATCGCCCCCGTGATGTCGTCCGTCACCGTCGCCTGGACCGTCAGGTCGCCGTCGGCGAGGCTCGACATCTCATCGAGCAGACGGAGGATCGCATCCTGGTTGCGGCGGTTGCGCTCCGCCTCCTGGTCGGCCACGCGGCGCACGCCTGCAGCCGAGACCCAGGCGACCAGGGCGCCGGCCAGCATCAGCGCCGCGAGGAGAACCGCGATCAGCGCCGGATATGGCCCGGCCACTGGTCCTGCGTCCGCATCGGTGGCTGCCTGCTGCTCCAGGGATTTCGACAGCTCGTCCGCTGCCTCGGCGAGATCGCCGCCTGCGCGCTGTGCCGTTGCGAGTGTTCCGGCGCGCTCCAGCGCGCCCTGCAATTTCTTCTCATAGCCTGCAAACGCATCGCGCGCCTCAGCCAGGCGCGTCATGGCTTCGCCGGAGACTGCCGGCACGCCTGCGGTCTGGTCGAGCCCGGCCAGGCCCGCGAGGAATTGTGCGAGAAGCGCAGTGTTCTCCGTGATGCGCCGCGCGATGGTCGCCGTTTCACCCGAGGTGTCGGCAAGTTGTCGCAGGTCGTCACCGGCACGCTGCGCGACTGATTCGAAGCGTGGCAGGGCGCGGAGCGCGACCGCGCCGCCCGGCGCCGATACTGCATTGCCGGTGGCCGCAAGCACGCGCCCAAGCGCCGTGCGAGATTCCTCGGCCCAGGTCTTCAGTTCGCGGGCCGCATCGCGTCCCGCCAGCACCTGCCGCGCATCTTCCAGCACGGTATTCCAACCCGGTTCGGCACCGAGCCGCTGCGCATTCGGGTTCGAAAGCGCCGCGAATGCCGCGCGGCCCTCTTCGATTTCCTCCAGCAGTTTTTCAAGCCGGGCGCGCGACTGCGTGAGTTTTTCGAATGCCGCATCGTCGCCACGGCCCGCCGCCGCAGACTGCGCCGGCAGCGCCCCCGCCAGCACGGTGAGTTCCGCGAGTTGAGAGCTGTAACTAAGATTCTGCTCGTGGGCGCGGCCGGACAGCAGCAGGAATGCCGCTGCGGCGAGCGACAGCAGCAAGCCGCCCCACAGCATCACCGGCATCCATTTCGAAGCCAGTTGCCTGTCAGGCACGTTGACCATGCACTTTTTCCTTCACCATGCCCCAGCTCACGAAGTACCGTGCAGGAATGCCGGGCTCTCGACCAGCGCCCGCAGGCTCAGGACGGGCCAGGCCTCACTTCCACGCCTGAAGGAACCCGCCAGGTAATGCTCGCAGCGGATCATCGTCGGCGGCGCCTCGGCATTGAATTCGCTGTCGGCAAAACGCCGGAATCCGAGTACCTCGTCGACGACCAGGCCCGCCGGCACTTCGCGGTGATTCACCACGATCACGCGTGTATTCCGACCGACCACCGATTCTCCACTGCCGAAATACTGCTTCAGGTCGATTACCGGCAACAACTGGCCACGCACATTCGCGAGGCCGAGTATCCACGAGCGCGCTCCTGGCACGCGCGTGATCGATGCCGGCACACCCATGACTTCGCGCGCCTCGTCACGCGCCACGAGGAATGTCTCCCCGCCCATCCGGAATGCCACGCCGATCCACTCCTGCCCCGCTGCACCGTCGCGCGCGCCGGCAGCAACCTCGCGCGCCTGCTCCTCCAGCGCCAGCAACAACTCGAAAGGCCGGTCGCGCAGTGCCCTCAGGGTCGGCTCAGGCTGCATCCGCTCAGCCCGTCAGCAGCGCAGCCTGCGCTTTCTCCACCAGCTGCGCCGGCGTGACCGGCTTGACCAGAAAATCCACCGCGCCCTGGCGCATGCCCCAGTAGCGGTCGGATTCCTGACTCTTGCTCGATACCATGATGACCGGAATCGCGCGGGTCGCGGGGTCATTCGACAATGTGCGGGTCGCGCGGAATCCGTCCACGCCGGGCATGACGATATCCATCAGGATCAGGTCGGGACGGAGCTCACGTGCCTTGCGGATCCCCTCCGCGCCGTCCGCGGCCGAATCGGTCTTGAAGCCGTGATTCTCGAGCATGCGCCGCATCTGGAATACCTCGGTTGGCGAGTCGTCGATGATCAGGATGAGCGCCATGGGCCTTTCTCCCTACGCACTGCCGTCGCCGCGGCTGACGTGCCGCTCGATCGTCGACAGGAGCTCGTCGCGGGTGAAGGGCTTCGTCAGGTAATGCTCGGAACCGACGATCCTTCCACGCGCCCGGTCGAACAGGCCGTCCTTACTGGACAGCATGATCACGGGTATCGCGCGGAACACCTTGTTGTGCTTGATCAGCGAACAGGTCTGATAGCCGTCCAGGCGCGGCATCATGATGTCGACAAATACGATGTCGGGCTGATGGTCGGCGATTTTCGACAGCGCGTCGAAGCCGTCCACCGCCGTGAACACCTCGCAACCTTCCTTGGCCAGCAGCGTTTCAGCCGTCCGGCGAATTGTCTTGCTGTCGTCGATGACCAGCACCTTCAGCCCGCTAAGGCGGTGCCCGTCGCTGACGGCCGCTGCACTTTCCATCGGGTACCTCCGGCCCCGGCGCTGCTCCCGCCGGGCGCTAGCAATGCTCGCGTGGAGACGCCCACGGTTTCGACGCCGGAGCGGCCTCCTTTTAACATATCGGCCTACCCCCTGCCACGGCAGAACCATGTCCGGCAGGCGGTCAGGACCATTGACAGGTGTACTATGACAAGCCCCCCTAACGTGCAGTATCCGCGTCACATTCCCGTCAATCGACCGGAGCCGTCCTGATGCGAGACCGCCCCAGCCTTGCAGTGCTGATGGACCCACTCGAATCCATCAAGCCGGCCAAGGATTCCACGATCGCGATGCTCGTCGCCGCCGCCCGTCGTGGTTGCGCGACCTGGTGCTTCGAACAGGCAGACCTCTGGCTGCGCGACGGGCACGCGATCGCCCGTCTGCGGCCGCTGGAGGTCGTCGGGGACGGCAAGGGCTGGTACCGCACCGGGGAACCCGTGGTGCGGCCACTCGCCGGCATCGATGCCGTGCTGATGCGCAAGGACCCGCCATTCGACCTGGAATACATCTACACGACCTACCTGCTGGAACGCGCCGAGGCCGAAGCTGTGCTGGTCGTGAACCGCCCGCAGGGCCTGCGCGACATGAACGAAAAGGTCTATACAGCCTGGTTCCCCGACTGCTGTGCGCCGACACTGATCACCCGCGACATGGACGGCATGCAGGCCTTCCTCGCCGAACATGGCCGCATTGTCTGCAAACCCCTGCACAGCATGGGTGGCCGCTCGATTTTTGCGCTGGCCGTGGGGGACAAGAACGCCAGGGTCGTATTCGAGACGCTGACGGAATACGGCCAGCGTTACGCGATGGTGCAGCGCTACCTGCCGGAGATCGCCGAGACCGGCGACGCACGCATCCTGTTGATCGATGGCGAGCCCGTGCCACACGCGCTCGCTCGCATGCCCGGGCCCACCGATCATCGCGGCAACCTGGCGGCGGGCGCGAAGGGCGTCGGCCGGGCGCTTTCCGATCGCGACCGCTGGCTTTGCTCGCGGATCGGCCCGGTCATGCGCGAGCGCGGCATGCTGTTCGTCGGGCTCGACGTCATCGGTGGCTTCGTGACCGAAATCAATGTCACCAGCCCGACCGGCATCCGCGAACTGGAATCGCAGCATGGCCACGATATCGCGGGCCGCTTGATCGACGCCGTGCTCGCGCGGACCACTCACGCGTGAGTGGATCCGCCGGCACGCAGGCGGGCGGAACGGCCGATGATCGGCTGTTTGTCACCCTGTTCCTGGCCGGGCTTCTTCACCTGATCGTGATCCTGGGCATCACCTTCGCACCGCAGCCGCGCGATGAGTCGCTGGTGCCGACCCTCGAGGTCCTGCTGGTCGCGGAAGCGCTGCCCGAAGCGCCGACCAATGAGCGGGCCACTTATCTTTCGCAGCGCACCCAGCAGGGCAGCGGCAACGCCGCTGACAAGACCCGGCAACCGGGCACGGCGGGTGATGACGAAGAGTCACCGGGTGATATCGCCGGCCGCGCGGCGCAGCAGTCCGCGGGCGGCCCAGCCGGCGGCGAAGCCAGTATCATGACTGGCGCAGACCGCGGATCGCGCTTCATCGCGGACGCCAGGGACCCTGCCGCGACACTTCCCACATTGCCGCGGCGGTCGATTGCAGGTGACCGCTCGCCGCTGGCGGGCATCGACGACGATGCCGAACTGGGGCTCAAGGGACCGGCGCGTCGTGAATTGCTGGTCACGCCGAGCACACGCTCATCCGAAGTCGCGGGCTATCTCGACGCCTGGAAGCGGCGCGTCGAGCAGGTCGGCACGCTGCACTTCCCCGACGAAGCCCGCCACAGCAAGCTGAGCGGCAATCCGGTCATCGAGGTTGCGCTGGCCGCAAATGGCGGGCTCGTGAATGCCACGGTCAGGCGCACCAGCGGCCATCCGGAGCTCGACCGCGCCGCAATCACGATTCTCAAGCTGGCGACGCCGTTCGAGGCGTTTCCCGCCGAACTGGCCGCCCGTCATGAGGTCCTGCGCTTTGCGTATGAATGGCAATTCGTCGGCGGCCGCCTCGCGGGTTCGGCGGTCGAGGTACCGGTGCGCTGAATCGCATTAAGTCAGCCCGCAGGCATGCTTTGACCCCCGACGGGTAGCGACCGATACTAGCGCCATGGCAGGTGGCGCTTACCTGAGCAACCAACTCCTCGTCGCGATGCCCTCGCTCGCGGACCCCAATTTTTCGCAGAGTGTCACCCTCGTCTGCGAACACACCGATCGCGGCGCGCTCGGCATCGTGATCAACCGGCCGCTCGAGATGAAGATGTCCGAGGTCCTGGAGCAGCTCGCACTCACGAGCGAGGACACGCGCCTGCGCGACATGCCGGTGTTGCGCGGCGGACCGGTACAGAATGACCGCGGCTTCGTGCTGCACCGGCCCTGCCCGCAGGACTGGGATTCGACATTGCCGGTTTCCGACAGCTTGCACGTGACAACCTCGCGCGACGTGCTTGCCGCGATGGCGCGTGGCGAGGGACCCGCCCAGGCGGTTGTTGCGCTTGGATATGCGGGCTGGGACGCCGGCCAGCTCGAGGACGAAATGCTGCAAAACGCCTGGCTGACCGTGCCCTGCGAGGAATCCCTGATCTTCGACCTGCCTTTCGAGCAGCGCTGGCAGGCGGCCGCGCGGCTCCTGGGTGTCGACCTGTCCCGAATCAGCCTCCAGGCGGGACGCGCCTGACGGATGCCCGCGCCGGCCACGCGCACGGTGCTCTCTTTCGACTACGGATTGCGGCGCATTGGCGTCGCGGCCGGCAATACGCTGACCGGAACCGCGGAAGCGCTCGCGACCATCGATGCCTTCGACGGCGTGCCCGACTGGCGTGCGATCGGGCGCTGCATCGCCGACTGGCACCCGGCGGCGATCGTTGTCGGCGTTCCCTATAATATGGCCGGCCAGAACGCCAGGCTCACGACTGCAGCGCTGCAATTCGCCGACCAGCTCGGCCTGCGGTACAAGATCGAGGTTCACCGGGTGGACGAAAGACTCTCGTCGCGCGAAGCGGAGGATGACCTGCGCGAGCGGCGCCGCAACGGCAGCAAGACACGTCGGGTGCGGCGTGGCGATGTGGATCGCGAGGCCGCGCGCATCCTGCTGCTGCAGTGGCTCCGGGCGCAGCCCGGTGAACCGGCCCGATGACTTCGCCGCTCCCACAGCTGGACGCCAACGGCCGGCTGCGGCACCTGATCACGCTCGATGGCCTCGAACCCGGCCTGATACTGGAACTGCTGGATCGGGCCCAGGCCTACCAGTGCCCGCCCGGCCGGCTGCCGCCGCGCGGCGACGAGCTCTCCGGCTGGACCGTCGCGAACCTCTTCGCCGAGCCTTCGACGCGCACGCGCGCCTCATTCGAACTCGCTGCCGTGAGACTCGGCGCCGACGCCATCAATCTCGACGTGATGCTGTCCTCACGCGTCAAGGGGGAGTCGATCATCGACACGATCTACACGCTCGAGGCCATGCAGGTGGACGTATTCGTGATCCGGGACTCGCAACCCGGCATCGTCGAGTTCGTCGCGCGGCACGTCGGCGACCACGTCAGCGTCATTTCGGGCGGCGAAGCGCACATCTCGCACCCGACCCAGGGCCTGCTCGACGCGCTGACCATCCAGCAGCACAAGGGCGGCTTCAGGGACCTCACGGTCACGTTCGCCGGCGACATCCGCCATTCGCGCGTTGCGCGGTCGGCCTACCGTGCGCTGACTTCACTCGGCGTCGCTGAACTGCGCCTGGTCGCGCCCGGGGAAATGATGCCGGAGTCGCACGAATTTCGCGGCGCGCGACGCTTTTCCTCCTTCGATGAGGGCATTGCGGGCACCGATGTCGTCATGATGCTGCGCATCCAGCGTGAACGGATTGCAGAGGCAATGCCGACCGATATCGATCGTTACCATGAACTCTACGGATTGACTGCCGCAAGACTGGCGAGAGCGAACAAGCAGGCCATCGTGATGCATCCGGGACCGATGAATCGCGGTGTCGAGATCGCGTCCGATGTCGCCGACGGGCCCCAGTCGGTGATCCGGCGCCAGGTGGCGAATGGCGTTGCGATCAGGATGGCCGTGCTCGCGCACATTGCGGAAGCCCGGCGCAGGCGCGCATCGTGAGTGTTGCAGCCAGGCCCCACCGCGGCACCATCTTTCTCGAACAGGCCGGCGTCGTCGGCCATGACGCATTTGAAGGCGAACAGTTCGTGCTGCGTCTGCGCGCACCCAAGTGCGCCGCGGCCGCGACGCCCGGCAGCTTTATCCACCTGACTTGCGGCCCCGGCATTCCGATGCGCCGTCCGCTGTCCATCATGCGGGCCTCGGCCGATGAGGGCTGGGTCGAGGTGCTCTACAAGATTGTCGGGCACGGCCTCGCGGAGCTCGCGCTGCGCCGGCCGGGCGAAATGCTTTCCTGCCTCGGTCCGATCGGCAGCGGATTCACCGCGCACGCCGACAGACCGCGGACACTCATGATCGGTGGCGGTGTCGGCATCCCGCCACTGGTATTTCTCGCCGAGACACTCGCCGCAGAACGTCGCGGCGGCTGGCGGCCATTCGTGTTGATGGGCTCGGAGCTGCCATTTCCGTTCGAGACCGGCGCTGCGACCATCGAAATGCCGGGCGTGCCGCCCGGCGCGACGAGCTGCATGACGCGGCTCGAAGACTGCGGCGTGCCGAATCGCCTTGCGAGTTTCGCGGGATTCGCCGGCTGCCACGCCGGCCATGTGACTGACCTCGCCCGGCACTGGCTAGCGAGCCTCGCGCCCGCGCAACTCGCCGAGGTCGAGTTGTTTGCCTGTGGCCCCGAAGCGATGCTGCGCGCGACTGCGACGCTCGCACGCGAGCACGCCCTACCCTGCCAGGTCTCGCTCGAGGAGTACATGGCCTGCGGCGTGGGTGGCTGCGCGGGCTGCGCGGTGCTCGTGCAGGCGCCGGACGGGCCTGCGATGAAACGCGTCTGCGTCGACGGCCCCGTCTTCGACGCCGCCGTAGTTTTCACGGACTAACCCAGACAGGAAAATGGAACGAGCCCGGCGCGCGAGGCGGCGCCAGGGAAGGCGGCCCTCAGCGAGCGAATGTCCGATCTTCTGAGCGAGCGAGGGCCGCTTTCACAGCGCAGCCCGCGCGCAAGGCTCTACCCGAAGTTGATGCGGGCCTCGAGATTGGTGCGCGAGTCGGCGTTGTTGAGCGCCTCCTCGATGTCGATGCGCCCCTCCTTGTAGAGGTGCAGAAGCGCGATGTCGTAGTTCTGGATGCCGCGCTCGTTGGACGCGAACATCGCTTCCTTGATGCCGATGACGTCGCCCTTCTTGATCAGGTCCTGGATGTGCGGCGTGTTCAGCATCACCTCGACGGCTGCGCAACGCTTGTTGTTGCGGCCGCGCACCAGGCGCTGGGAGACGATGGCGCGAAGGTATTGCGACAGGTCGAGGAAAATCTGCGCGTGCTGGTCGCGCGGGAACATGTTGATGATCCGATCCATGGTTTCTGCGCAGTTATTGGCGTGCAGCGTCGCCAGTACCAGGTGGCCGGTGCCGGCCAGCGTGATCGCCGCTTCCATCGTCTCGCGGTCGCGGATCTCGCCGATCAGGATCACGTCCGGAGCCGCGCGCATCGAGGCGCGCAGCGCCCTTTCAAATGTGCGCGTGTCCAGTCCGACCTCGCGCTGGTTGACGATCGCCTTCTGATTCTGGTGCAGGAACTCGATCGGATCCTCGATTGTGAGGATGTGATCCGAACAGTTCTCATTGCGGTGATTGATCATCGCCGCCAGCGTCGTGGACTTGCCGGAGCCGGTTGCGCCGACCATCAGCACCAGGCCGCGCTTCAGCATCGAGAGTTCGCGCATCGTGTCCGGCAGGCCGAGCTGGTCGAGCTTCGGCGTATCCACGCTGATGTAGCGCAGTACCAGAGCCGGGTAGCCGCGCTGGTGGAAGACGGCCGCGCGGAATCGCCCGACGCCGGGTTCGGAAATCGCGAAGTCGATCTCGAGGTCGTCCTGGAAGTGCTCCAGCTGTTCGGCGCTCATCAGGCCGTGCGCAATTTCCCGCACCAGCTCGGCGGTAAGTAGCTGCTTGTTGATCGGGTAAATCAGTCCCTCGATCTTGATCTTGACCGGGGAATTGGACGTGAAGAAGAGGTCCGAGGCCTTCTTCTCGGCCATCAGCTTCAACATCGGCTTGATGTTGAACCGACCCGACTCGACCTCAGCGGCCACCGTCGAGTCGGTCGCCGGTTCAGTAGAGCGTACCCTCGTTGGGCTCATCGACGATCCTCAGTGTGCTGGATGCTTCCGCCTGCAGGCGGTCCTCGCGCTTGCTCTCGAGCTTGATGCGCAGCCGCAATTCGTTCTTCGAATCCGCGTTGCGAATCCCTTCTTCGTAGGAGATTTGCCCGGCCTCATAAAGCTCGTACAGCGCCTGGTCGAATGTCTTCATGCCGAGCCGGTTGGAGCGCGCCATGACTTCCTTGATCTTGGCGACTTCGCCGCGGAATATCAGGTCCGCAATCAACGGCGTGCCGATCAGGATCTCCATCGCGGCGATACGGCCCTCGACCTTCTCGCGCGGAATCAGCCGCTGAGAAATCATCGACCGGATGTTCAGTGAGAGATCCATCAGCAACTGCTCGCGCCTCTCCTCGGGGAAGAAGTTGATGATGCGGTCGAGCGCCTGGTTCGAGCTGTTGGCGTGCAGCGTCGCGAGCACCAGGTGGCCGGTCTCGGCGAACTGGATGCCGTACTCCATCGTCTCACGATCGCGGATTTCGCCGATCATGATGACGTCGGGCGCCTGACGCAGCGTGTTCTTCAGCGCCGTGTGCCAGCTGTCGGTGTCCACGCCAACTTCGCGATGCGTCACGACGCATCCGCGGTGCTGGTGCACGTATTCGACCGGATCCTCGATCGTGACGATATGGCCGCGGGTCTTCTCGTTGCGGTAGCCGACCAGCGAGGCGAGCGTCGTCGACTTGCCCGAGCCGGTCGCACCCACCACGATCACGAGGCCGCGCTTGGACATCACGATGTCCTTGAGGATCGCAGGCAGTTCGAGTTCCTCGATCGACGGGATCTTGGAGTTGATCTGGCGGATTACGCAGCCCGTATGGCCCTGTTGCTGAAATGCGCTCACGCGGAACCGGCCGATGCCGGGAGGCGCGATTGCGAAGTTCGCTTCCTTGGTCGCGTCGAATTCGCGCGTCTGGCGGTCATTCATGATCGAGCGCACGAGCACGGCGCTTTGCTCCGAGGAAAGCGGCTGCTCGGTCTGCGGCCGGACCTCGCCGTCCACCTTGATCGCCGGCGGGAAACTCGCCGTGATGAACAGGTCCGATCCCTTGCGGTCGACCATCCGCCGCAGCAAGTCCTGCATCAACCTGATTGCCTGTTCGCGATCCATTCGGTTCTCCCGTGCGCGGCGTGCCGCTTACACCGTGTCCTTGTTCTGGGCCTTGTAGCGCGCTTCTTCCTTGCCAATAAGGCCCTTGCTCAACATGTCCGCGAGGCACTGGTCGAGTGTCTGCATGCCCTGCGCCTGGCCGGTCTGGATCGACGAGTACATCTGGGCGATCTTGTTCTCGCGGATCAAGTTCCGGATTGCCGGTGACGCGATCATGATCTCGTGCGCCGCGATGCGGCCTCCTCCCATGCGCTTCAGCAGCGTCTGCGAAATCACCGCGCGCAGCGATTCCGACAGCATCGCACGCACCATTTCCTTCTCGGCAGCCGGGAACACGTCGACGATACGGTCAACGGTCTTGGCCGCGGAACTCGTATGCAGCGTGCCGAACACGAGATGGCCCGTCTCGGCCGCGGTCAGTGCGAGGCGGATGGTCTCGAGGTCGCGCATCTCGCCGACCAGCACCACGTCGGGATCCTCGCGCAGTGCCGAGCGCAGCGCCTCGCTGAACCCGAGCGTGTCGCGGTGAACCTCGCGCTGGTTGATAAGGCAGCGCTTCGACTCGTGCACGAACTCGATCGGGTCCTCAATCGTGATGATGTGCTCTGGCCGGTTCACATTGACGTAATCGACCATGCCCGCAAGCGTCGTGGACTTGCCGGAGCCGGTCGGCCCGGTCACCAGCACGAGGCCACGCGGCAGCATGCAGAGATCCTTGAAGACCTTCGGCGCATTCAGGTCGTCGAGCGTCTTGATCAAGGATGGAATGTTGCGGAATACGGCGCCGGCGCCGCGATTCTGGTTGAAGGCGTTGACGCGAAACCGCGCCAGGTTCGGGATCTCGAACGAGAAGTCGGTTTCGAAGAATTCCTCGAATACCTTCCGCTGCTTGTCGTTCATGATGTCGTACACCATGCTGTGCACTTCCTTGTGCGTCAGCGGCGGCATGTTGACGCGCTTGATGTCGCCGTCCACGCGGATCATGGGCGGCACGCCGGCGGACAGGTGCAGGTCCGAAGCGTTGTTCTTGACCGAGAAGGCCAAGAGTTGGGCGATATCAACGGCCATCAGTGCTCCCCGGCTCGGTCCACAAACGAGGACCCCAGCGGCCAGTCGTTGGCGGCTTGGGGCCGAAAGCAGTATAGCCCCGACGAGCGCACTCCAATATGTTAACTGCTCCGCAGAATCAGGCTCAAAGGCTCGGTTTTCTTAGAGAAAAGATCGCAATTGCCGCCCGCGCGGCGGGCCGGGATCCCACCGCCATCCGGCTGGTCGGCGTCGCCAAGTCCCAGCCGCTGGAGCGCATCCTGGCCACCGTCGATGGCGGCCTCGCGGACATCGCCGAGAACTACCTCCAGGAAGCGCACGAGCACATCGCCGCACTCGCCGGCCGCGCGCTCACCTGGCATTTCATCGGCGCATTGCAGAGCAACAAGACGCGGCAGGTCGCCGAACTGTTCGACTGGGTGCATACAGTGGACCGGCTGAAGATAGCCGAGCGCCTGGCGGAGCAGCGGCCGCACGACAAGCCGTCACTGGCGGTCTGCATCCAGGTGCGGCTTGGCGGCGAGGCGACGAAATCCGGCGTCGATCCCGGCGAACTCGCGGCGCTCGCCGGGCAGGTCACCGCACTGCCGCGCCTGGCACTGCGTGGCCTGATGTGCCTGCCACCCGAGGAAGCCGATTCCCGGCGGCAGCGCCACTGGTTCGGCGAGTTGCGGCGCCTGCAGCTTCAGCTCAATGCCGCCGGTCACCGCCTCGACGCGCTGTCGATGGGCATGAGCGGTGATTTCGAGGCAGCCGTCGCCGAGGGCGCGACCCATCTGCGAATCGGCTCCGCATTGTTCGGAGCGCGCGGCTGAATACGAACCTGCGGCTACAATGATGCCCTCCTGACTGGTAACGGACCCCGTCGCAAATGAAAGACGCCCTCGATTTCATCGTCGATTCCGTGCTGAGCCTCGCGGTCTATGCCTTCCTGCTGCGATTCCTGCTGCCACTTGCGCGGGCCGATTTCCGCAACCCGATTTCGCAGGCGATCCTCTCGCTGACCAGCTGGTTCGTGCTCCCGCTGCGCCGCATCCTGCCGCCCATCGGTCGCCTCGATACCGCTTCGCTGGTGGCCCTGCTGGCGGTGCAGCTCGCAGCGACACTGATCATGTTCCGGCTGCGCGCCGGAGTCCTGATGCCTGTCGTGCCGCTGGTCCTCAACGGCATGATCGCACTCGTCGTCATGACGATCTGGTTCTACATCGTCCTGATCATCCTCTTCGCGCTCCTGTCATTCGTCGCACCAAGGACCCATAGCCCGGTTGTCGACCTGCTGACGTCGCTATGCGAACCGCTGCTGCGGCCTCTGCGCAGCATCCTGCCCGCGGTCGGCGGCCTCGATCTCTCGCCGCTGGTCGCGATCATCGTGCTGCGGGCCCTGCTATTCCTCATCGGCTGAGGATGGACGAGTCCTGGTGCCGCCGCGACGCGGCGGGTCTCACGATCGCCGTGCGCATCCAGCCACGGGCCGGTGCCGACCGGATCTGCAGTGTCCAGGCCGGGCGGCTGAAAATCCGGATTGCCGCCGCGCCGGTTGACGAAGCCGCCAACGAGCGGCTGCAGCGGTTCATCGCAGGGCTTTTTGGCGTTCCCAGGGCCGCGGTCAACCTGTTGCAGGGCGGCAGGTCGCGCGACAAGCTGCTGGCCATCGCGGGCGTCAACCAGCTGCCGCCGGCCCTTGCCGGACTGCTGGAGCAGCCTTCGTGACGGCTTCCTGAGGTGTTGCTGCGCGCGCAAATTCTCGCGCTTGCCTGCCTGGCAGCCGGCGGCTGCGGTGAGAATCCATCCACCCCGCCAGCGGCGCGTGAACTTGCCGACCCTGGATTTGTCTCCGCAGGCGGCGTCCTGCTGAATTACGCGCTGACATTGACCGACGATCTGGCTCCAGCGATTGCGGGCAGTTACGGCATTGTGCCGAGAAGCAATCTAGCTCTGCTCGTGATCACGCTGTCGCCGGCGAACAGAGCGGGTACCGAGCGGCTCGCCGCGATCGAGCTCACCGCGAGTGCCGTGAGCCTCATCGGTGATCGACAAGCATTGCCGTTGCGTCGTGTCAACGAGCAAGGCGGCCCGACTTATCTGGCAACGCTCGCGGTGCGCCATCGCGAGCCGGTCACGATCGAGATTCGGGCACGGACGGTCGCCGACGCACCGGAACTGACCGCCCGCTGGACCCGGGAGTTCTATCTCGAATGAAAAACGATGCTTCGTGCCGAGCCGTAAAAAACCGCTCGAAATAGCTCTCGAACCACTTATGCCACGGGATTTTCCGTGGTATCGTGCGCGCCGGCATGTGATCAAGGCGGGACACTCCCGCCGCTGACAAAACCACAGGAGACAACTCAATGGCGAAGAAGAACGCGGCTCCGACGAAGTCGCAGATCGTATCGGCGGTCGCGGGCGCGACCGATCTCAGCAAGAAGCAGGTCGGCGCGGTGCTCGATTCGCTGAACGGCGCGATGAAGAAGGCGTTGAAGGGCGCCGGCGTGTTCACGTTGCCGGGCGTCTGCAAGATGCGCGTCGTGAAGAAGCCCGCCACCAAGGCGCGCGAGGGTGTCAACCCGTTCACGGGCGAGAAGATGATGATCAAGGCCAAGCCGGCCTCGAAGAAGGTGCGTATCCGCGCCCTCAAGAACCTCAACGAGATGGTCGGCTGAAGCCAGCCATCGAGTTGTACCCAGGGTACTGACGGGGCGGCCATGGCCGCCCCGTTTGCTTTTTAGCTGGCCGCGTTTCGATGGCGGCCGAGCCATTCCCCGACCAGCGAACGCACCGCCGTCAGGCGGCCGTGAAAGAAATGCTCGGCTCCCCGCAGGATTTCGACCTCCGGTGCGGGTTCCAGGGTCCGGGTCCAGCCCAGCACGGCCTGGTGGTCGACCAGCTCATCGGCATCTCCCTGCACGACCAGCCAAGGACAGCGCGGGGCTTCGAGCCGCGCAAAATCAAAGCGTTGCACGGGCGGGGCGACCGTCACCAGCAGCCTTGCGTCACGGGCCGCAGCGAGTCGAAGCGCTACATAGCTGCCGAAAGAAAAGCCGAGCGCCCACAGCCCGACCGCGCCGAGTTCGCGCCGGCACCAGTCCGCGACCGCAACCGCATCGTCGAACTCGCCGACCGCGTCATCATGGGTTCCACCGCTGGCGCCGACCCCGCGGAAATTGAAGCGCAGGCTCGTGACGCCCTGGTCCTGCGCCGCCCGGGCGAGCGTGTGCACGATCTTGTTCTGCATCGTGCCGCCGTAGAGCGGGTGCGGATGGCAGCAGATGGCGACGATCCCCGAGGCCGTACCCGGCGGCTGCTCGATCAGGGATTCGATCGGTCCGACGGGACCGGCAATCGACAATTTCCGGACAGTCGGCGCCTGCCGGTTCACTGCGCTTGCGGGGCGACTGTCACCGTCTCGACAGCGAGCAACTCGATCTCGAACAGCAGCGTCGAGCCGGGTGGGATGGCGCCATCGCCCACATTTCGATCGCCGTACGCGAGCGCGGGCGGAATGACCAGCCGCCGCAGGCCGCCAACCCGCATGCCGACGACGCCGAGGTCCCAGCCCCTGATCACGTGCCGGCCGCCCAGTGGAAACGAGAATGGCTGCCCGCGCCCGTGCGAACTGTCGAACTGGCGGCCACGAAAATCCTTCCCCTTCCCGTCATACAGCCAGCCCGCGTAATGCACAACGCAGACCATGCCCGGCAGCGCTTCATCTCCGACGCCCAGCACAAGGTCGGCGATCACCAATGGCTCGTCCGGAGGCGCTTCAGGCAGTGCAGATTCCTGCGCGCCGGCCTGCAGCGCGCAGCATGAAAGCGCAGCAGTCATCACGGCTGACCGCAGCCACCCGTTCACTTCGACGGTTCCGGCTTGAAATCGAGCGCGGCGGAATTGACGCAGTAGCGCTGACCGCTCGGTTGCGGACCGTCGCCGAATACGTGACCCAGGTGGGCCCCGCAATTTGCGCAACGCACCTCGGTGCGCCCCATGCCGTGCGAATCGTCGTGCCGGGCCTCGATCTTCGATCCGGCTACGGGCTGCCAGAATGACGGCCAGCCCGAACCGGAATCGTACTTGGCAGCGGATGAGAAAAGAGATTCGCCGCAGCAGACACACAGGTACATGCCTGTCTTTTCGTTGTGGTAGTGCTCGCCGGTGAATGCGCGCTCCGTGCCGCTCTGCCGCGTCACGTAGTACTGCTCGGGTGTCAGGCGGGCCCGCAATTCCTCGTCGGTCGGCTTCTTGCCGCTCATGAGCCAAAAGATACCAGCTTTGCGCGCACCCGCACACGCGGGCCGTTCAGTAATTTCCCAGCAGCCAGTCGTTGAGCCGACGGACGAACCCAGCCGGATCCGGCGGCGCGCCGCCCTCGGCGATCTGCGCCTGGTCGGCGAGCAATGCCGCAAGCGAATCGAACGCAGGACCGTCCGGCAGCAGGTTGAGCCGCGTGATCAGCGGATGCGCGGGATTCAACTCCAGCCACGGCCGCGATTGTGGAAGTTTCTGACCGGCGGCCTCGAGCAGCCGGCGCAACTGGGGCCCGGGATCGGCCGCATCGCGCACGAGGCAGGCGGCAGATTCGGCAAGACGCGTGCTTGCGCGCACGCCAACCACGCGTTCCGGGAGCCGCGCCGCAACGCGCGCATACAGGCCGGCCATCGTGTCGTCCGGCGCCGTGGCCGCCGCGAGCGGCGGCAGGTCGGCGAGTTCGAGCTCGCCGCTCGCAATATCCTGCAGCGGGCGGCCGTCTATCTCGTCGAGACGGGCGACAAGCCAGGGGTCGATGCGGTCGGAAAGCAGCAATACCTCGACGCCACGTGCGCGCAGGCCCTCCAGTTGCGGGCTCTGGCGCGCCGCCACGGCATTGTCCGACAGCAGGTAGTAGACCTGCTTCTGTCCCGCGGGCATGCGCGCAACGTAATCGGCCAGCGAGTGCGGTGGGTCATCGCCTGCGGTCGAGGCAAAGCGCAGGAGCGGCAGGATCCGCTCGCGATTGCCCGGATCCTCGATCATGCCTTCCTTCAGCACATTGCCGAACTCGCGCCAGAATATCCGGTACTTTTCCGGTTCATCGGCGGCGAGCCGCGCGAGCATCTCCAGCACGCGCCGCGTGATCGCGCCCTTGATCGCCTGCACCTCGTCATCCTGCTGCAGAAGCTCGCGCGAAACGTTGAGCGGCAGGTCCGCCGAATCGACCACACCCTTGACGAAGCGCAGGTACAGGGGCAGGAACTGCTCGGCGTCATCCAGGATGAACACGCGGCGGACATACAGCCTGAGGCCACGTGGCGATTCGCGGTTGTAAAGATCAAAGGGTGCGGCCGCCGGCACGTACAGAAGCGTCGTGTACTCGCGCCGTCCCTCCATCTGGTTGTGGCTCCAGGCAAGCGGCTCGGCGTCGTCGTGGGCGACATGGCCGTAGAACTGCCGGTAGTCGTCATCACCGAGTTCCTGCCGCGCCCGGGTCCACAGCGCCTGCGCCTGGTTGACGCGATCGTATTCGCCCTTGCCGCCATCCGGGCGCAGCAGGACCGGGAACCCGATGTGATCCGAATAACGCCGGATCAGCGAGCGCAGGCGGAATGGATCAGCGAACTCCGCCGCATCCTTTTTCAGGTGCAGCGTGACCGCCGTGCCTGATGCCTCGCGCGTAATCGTCTCGAGCGTGAACTCGCCGTCGCCGCTCGAACTCCAGCAGACTCCGGCGGCGGGCTCGCTACCGGCGCGGCGCGAGCGGACTTCCACGCGCTCCGCGACGATGAACACCGAGTAGAAACCGACGCCGAACTGGCCGATCAGCTGGCTGTCCTTCTGTTCGTCGCCGGTCAGGTGCGCAAAGAATTCGGCGCTGCCGGATTTCGCGATCGTGCCGAGATGCTCTCCCGCTTCCTCACGGGTCATGCCGATGCCGGTATCGGTGACGGTCAGTGTGCGGCCCTTCGAGTCGAAATCGACGCGGATCTCGCAGGGCTGGCCGTCGCCCGCAAGGGCAGGATCAGCCAGCGCGGCGAATCGCAGCCGATCACAGGCATCCGAGGCGTTGGAAATCAGCTCCCGCAGGAAAATCTCGCGGTGGCTGTACATCGAATGGATCATCAGCCGCAGCAGCCGGCTGACTTCGGCCTGGAACCCGCGGGTTTCGGTCGCCTGCACGCTCATCGGTGCCTCCTGGTGTTCGGAGTGCGCCAATGGTGGCACGGATGGCGGGATTCAAGTGCGCGACGGGCGGCGCGCCGATTCAGCTGCGCTCAGGACTCCGGGCCGCGGGCCAGAGGCCCAGACGATGCCGCAGCGCACAGACCAGATCGTCCAGCTCGTCGAGCAGCTGCATCAGCATTTCCATCGTCGGCTTTATCCGGATGCTGAGCGCCGGCCGGTGCCGGGTGCCGGATCGTCCGGCTCTTCGCCCTTCTCGCTGCGCCAGGTGCTGCGGACCTTGTCGGCCCAGGACTTGTAGCTGGCGTACTTGGTGAGTTCGCGCGAAATCGTGCCATGGCGGCTGACTGCGGCACCGCGACGCGGCACGCGCGGCGGAACATCCGCACCGCCGCGGTCGATCCGGCCGTCGCCTGCAGACAGCTTGATGTCCGTCACGTTTCGGGAACCTGATGGCACGCCATGCCATGCAAGTTACGTGGGGCGCAGGGAGCTAAACAGGAACTGGGTCACAGGTCGCGGGACGGGGGACCCTGCGACCTTGGGTGGTCAGGCAATACGGTAACTGGGGCGGTATTCACCGACCAGTTTCATGCGTCCCTGTGCGACAAAAGCCCGCAATAATTCGTCGAGCGGCCCCGCGATCTCCTTGTCGGCGTGGATCACGAAGGGCCCATGTTTTTCGATCAGGCGTATGCCCTGCTCCTTCACGTTGCCGGCGACGATGCCGGAGAAGACGCGACGCAGGTTCGCAGCGCGCTCGTGCATCGGCTGCTGCGTCGAGAGTGACAGACCCGCCATCGCCGCGTGACTGACCTCGAACGGTTGCTGGTAGGCAGGCGGAATGTGCAACAGCCAGTTGAAGTTATAGGCATCCCCGGCACGGCGCCGGGAGCGCCGCACGGCGTCGAAACCGCGCTGCATCTCGCGCGCGACCTCCGGCGGATCGGCAATGATGATCCGATAGCGCTTCTGCGCCTCGGAACCCAGCACCAGCCCGATGAAGCGGTCCAGCTGCTCGAAATAACCAGCGCTCTCGGGTGGACCGGTGAATACGAGCGGAAGCTTCTGCTCGGCGTTGGCGGGCTCGAGCAGGATTCCGAGCAAGTAGAGAATTTCCTCGGCCGTGCCGGCACCGCCCGGGAACACGATGATGCCGTGACCGAGACGCACGAATGCCTCGAGCCGCTTCTCGATATCCGGCAGGATCACCAGCTGATTGACGATCGGGTTCGGCGGCTCGGCCGCGATGATCCCCGGTTCGGTCACGCCGATGTAGCGCCCATCCCGGATGCGCTGCTTCGAGTGGCCGATCGTTGCGCCCTTCATCGGGCCCTTCATCGCACCCGGGCCGCAACCGGTGCAGACCGATAAACCGCGCAGGCCGAGTTCGTATCCGACTTTCTTCGTGTAGTCGTATTCCTCGCGCGGGATCGAGTGCCCGCCCCAGCAGACCACGAGGTCGGGCCGGCCCTTGTGATCGAGGACCCGCGCATTGCGCAGGATGCAGAAGATCGCATTCGTCACGCCGGCCGGATCGCGCAGGTCGAAGCGCGCGACGATCTCATTGTGCGTGTAGACGATGTCGCGCAACACGGCGAACAAGTGTTCCTTGACGCCGCGGATCATCTGGCCGTCCACGAATGCGCTGCCCGGCGCGTGGTGCATCTCGAGCTTGATGCCCCATGGCTGGCGCATGATGCGCAGCTCGAAATCCTTGTAGGCGTCGAAGATGACGCGCGCGTCGTCAATCATCGTTCCGGAATTCAGCACTGCAAGCGCACAGCGCCGGAACAGCGGGTAGAGGCCGCCCTGTCCGCGGTCTAGGAGCTTGTCGACTTCCTGCTGCGAAAGATTCTCGAGCACGCCCTTGGGTGACACCCGCGCATGCACGACGGCTGCCAGGTCTCGATCGGGTGCGGGAATCACGGACGGATCTCGATCGGCGTGCCGGGCCCTGTTAGCAACCAGAAATCAAGCATGTCTTCATTAGACAGTGCAATGCAGCCGTCGGTCCAGTCGGTGTTCAGGTATCGGTTGCGTGGGAACCTCGGCGCGTTCGGCAGGCCGTGCACCATGATCAGCCCGCCGGGCGACCAGCCATTGCGGCGCGCGAGTGCGACATCTAGGGCCTCAGGGTAGGAAACCATCACGGACAGGAAGAATTCGCTGTGCGAATTGCGGCGCGTCAGCCGATAGTTTCCTTCCGGTGTGCGGAAATCGCCTTCGCGCTGCTTGTGCCCACTGGGATTGAGGCCGAGGGAGACCTTGTAATTCGCGATCGTGCGGCCGTCGCGCAATAGTTCCATGCGGCGTTCCGACTTGTGCACGACCACGCGCTCGGCCGCCTGCAGCACACCGCCCGGCGCAGCCCGCTCGGAGATCGAGTCGGCGGACACCGGCAACGCGAGGAGCGCCGCGAGAAATACTGACTTGAGCAGGACGTGGGCCATTCGGCGCGAGAGTATAGCGCCGCAGGCGGGGAATGGCCGTTCAGTGCTCGATCAGTTCGACCGCATCACAATTTCGCGCTGTCGCGCGCGCCACGAGACGGTACTCCAGGCCGGCCTCGAGATCAGCCTCCACCACGAATCGGCGTGTCACCCTGCTTTCCAGGACACGGCAATCCACCAGCAGCGAATGATGACCCGGTGGCAGCTCGATCGCGCTCGCATGCAGTGCGATCTTCCGGCCGTCGGCCTGGCGCAGCCGCAACTGGACCGGCAAGCCCGCGGAAAATGCGGGGTCGGCGCGCACGATCGCGGCGGCGCTTCGCGGCAGATCCGGACCCGGGTAAACGCGCTGTATCGTGCAGCCGGCGCCCATTGCCGCCACGAGCAAGATCAGCATCCGCATCCTGTTGCACCCGGGCCGCCGGAAAAAAGGCGGCCCGAAGGCCGCCTGGGAGTTCACGCGCAGCGCCTGTTGTCAGGTGCCGCCGGGCGGGGACCCGGCACGCGCGTGGATCAAAATCATGCGCGCTAACCGCACTTCGACTCGCCGCAGGCGAGACAGGTCAGGCAGCCATCCAGCTTGACAACCGCCGCCGTGCTGCACTTCACGCACAGTTGCGCGCCCTCGGGGTAAGTGCTCTTGGCGAACGCGTCGGCCTGGCGATTGCGCTGTTCCCACTCGTTGCGCTTGTCCTCTATGAACTGCAGGCGCGCGGCGTCCATCTCGGGCACCTTCATCAGGCCGATGGACTGCAGGTGACGCTCGACCACGTAGCCGATTTCGGCCACGATCGACGGCATGAACTTGCCGCCGGGCTGCCAGTAGCCGCCACGCGGGTCGAAGACCGCCTTCAGTTCCTCGGTCAGGAATACGACGTCGCCGCCCTTGCGGAATACGGCCGAGATGATCCGTGTCAGCGCGACAATCCACTGGAAGTGGTCGAGATTCTTCGAGTTGATGAAGATCTCGAAGGGCCGGCGATGCTCGTGCTCGGTGCCCTCATTCAGCATGATGTCGTTGATCGTCAGGTACATCGCGTGGTCGGAAACCGGGGTCTTGATCTTGTAGGTCGAGCCAATCAGCACCTCGGGACGCTCGAGCTTCTCGTGCATCCATACGACCTTGCCGCCGCCGTCCTTGCGGGCCTTGCCCTCGCGCGCCGATCCCGCCGCGCGGTCCGGCTCGGGCTTCTGCACGCGGTATTTCACGATCTTCTTGTCGAACTTCAGTCTGCTTATGTCCATGGTGCCTGGCCCGCCCTCAGAATCTACCGTAATAGCCTTCTTTCAACGCGTCGAACAAGTTCGCGGCGGTATGCACCTCGCCGTCGTACTCGATCTCCTGGTCGCCCTTGGCCTCGACCTCGCTGCCGTCCTCGAGCGTGAACACATAGGTCGTGTTTTTGAGATCGTCCTCCTTGACCAGCACGCCCTGGTGCGCCTCCGGATTGAAGCGGAATGTCGTGCAGCCCTTCAGGCCCTTCTCGTGGGCATACAGGTAGATGTCCTTGAATTCCTCGTAGCGGAAATCGGTCGGCACATTCGCGGTCTTCGAGATCGACGAATCCACCCATTTCTGGGCGGCGGCCTGGATGTCCACGTGTTCGCGCGGCCCGATGTCATCGGCCGTGATGAAATATTCCGGCAGGCGTTCGCCGGCTGATGTCGAGCCCGGCATCGCGCGCGGGTTGACCATCTCCCGGTAGGCCAGCAGCTCGAATGAATAAACGTCGACACGTTCCTTCGACTTCTTGCCCTCGCGGATCACATTGCGGAAATAATGATGCGCGAACGAGGGTTCGATGCCATTCGACGCATTGTTCGCGAGTGACAGCGAAATCGTGCCGGTGGGTGCGATCGACGAGTGATGCGTGAACCGCGCGCCGACCGACTCGATCTCCTTGACCAGTTCCGGTGCGGCCTCCGCGAGCCGGCGCATGTAGCGGCTGTAGCGCGCGTGCAGCACGCGCCCCGGTACGCGGTCGCCCACTTTCCAGCCGTCACGCGCCATCTCGGGCCGCTTTCGCAGCATCGCGCGAGTGACCGTGAATTCCTCATTCATGATCGGCGCCGGGCCCTTTTCACGGGCGAGCGCAACACCCGCCTCCCAGCCGGCGATCGCCATCTCGCGGGCGACGTTTTCCGTGAACGAGACCGACTCCGCAGCGCCATATTTCATGCCGAGCATCGTGATCGTCGAGCCCAGGCCCAGGAAACCCATGCCATGGCGGCGCTTGCGTGCAATTTCCTCGCGCTGGCGGCCGAGCGGCAGGCCATTGATCTCGACGACGTTGTCGAGCAGGCGGGTGAATACGCGCACGACCTCACGGTATTCGTCCCAGTCGAACTTGGCCTCGTCGGTGAATGGCTGGCGAACGAATTTCGTCAGGTTGACCGAGCCCAGCAGGCAGGAACCGTAAGGCGGCAACGGCTGCTCGCCGCAGGGGTTGGTCGCGCGGATGTTCTCGCACCACCAGTTGTTGTTCATCTCGTTGACGCGGTCGATCAGCACGAAGCCGGGCTCCGCGAAATCGTAGGTGGACGTCATGATGACGTCCCACAGGCGCCGCGCCGGCAACGCCTTGTACACGCGACACGCAACCAGGCCGTCCTCATTGGTCACGTAGCCCTCGGCCTCGGGCCATTCGCGCCACACGAAACTATGCCGGTCCTCGAGATCGTGCTGCTCCGGGTCGTATTCGCGGGCCAGCAGCGGGAAGGCAAGCAGCCATTCGTGATCGTTGCGTACGGCCTCGACGAACTCGTCGGTCACCAGCAGCGAAAGGTTGAATTGCCGCAGCCGTCCGTTCTCGCGCTTGGCGCGGATGAAGTCGATCGCATCCGGATGACCGACGTCAAACGTGCCCATCTGTGCGCCGCGCCGGCCGCCGGCCGAGGACACGGTGAAGCACATGCGGTCATAAATGTCCATGAACGACATCGGGCCGGAAGTATGTGCGCCGGCCCCCGAAACATAGGCTCCGCGCGGCCGCAGCGTCGAGAATTCATAGCCGATGCCGCAACCGGCTTTCAATGTCAGGCCGGCTTCGTGGACCTTGTTCAGGATGTCGTCCATCGAGTCGCGGACCGTGCCGGAAACCGTGCAATTGATCGTGGAGGTCGCGGGCTTGTGCGCAAGCGCGCCGGCATTCGACATGATGCGGCCGGCCGGAATCGCGCCCTTGCGCAGCGCCCACAGGAATCGCTCGTTCCATTGTTCGCGCACTTGCTCGTCTTCGACATTCGCAAGCGCTGTCGCGACGCGACCCCAAGTGTCGTCCATCGTGACGTCGATCGGGCTGCCGTCCTTCGCAGTCAACCGGTACTTGCGGTCCCAGATATCGAGCGACGCTTCCTGAAACGATATGTGATCCACGTCCTTCGGCTCGATCTTGACCGCAGTGCTCATTTTTTCTACGACGCTCCCTCAATACGGCGGTCTTGCGCAAATCCTGAAGAAATCGAGGCCTGCCCGGCGCGTGGCGCGGCCGCGTGCATTCGGGTTCGTAAGGCTCCCTGACTCTTTTTCTGACGCCCACCGTGTTCGCAACGGCGAACACAAGATGTTGTGTCAGGGTTGTTAAATTATTTTCGCGGACGGGTTGGTGTCAAGGATTTCCTTGTGCAAAAAAGACCCCTAAAAACAGCCTGATATTTCAATGGGTTATAGATCGCACTTCAGGCGAATTCCGACCAGCCGGTGCACCGCCACCCATGCTGGGCGAAATTCTGCGCAACACAATATCTGGTATGCGTCAATTCACCATAAAACAAGCCGTGTCAGCGCGCGCAAGCGCTCGCACACCGGAAAAATGGCCGCGCCGTGCATCGGAACTTGTGGCATTCCGCTCCGGTCAGACATCCCGCATCACCGAGGTCCCGCCCAATGAGACAGTTCATTTTCGCCATCGCGGCCACATGCGCCCTGCTGGCGCCAGTCACCACCATTGCCCAGCCAGGAGACGTGTCGCAGCCAAGTTTCGCACCGCTCATCAAGCGCGTCGCGCCCGCGATCGTCAACATCGCCGTGCGCGGCACGGTGGCCGTCGAGCGCAATCCTTTCTTCGATGACCCGGGGTTCCGGCGATTCTTCGGCATGCCCCCTGATGCGGCGCCGCGCGAGCGGGAATTCAGGAGCGCGGGTTCCGGCGTCATCGTCGATACCAAGGCCGGCTATATCCTCACCAATGCCCACATGGTCGAGAACGCCACCGAAATCACCGTTTCGCTGATCGACGAACGCGAGTTGAAGGCCGAGGTCGTGGGCACGGATCCGCGTTCCGATGTCGCGGTCCTGCGGGTAAAGGAAGGCCGGCTCCCCGCTGAAATCCACCTGGCGGATTCCTCAAGGCTGGAAGTCGGCGATTTCGTGATCGCCATCGGCAACCCCTTCGGGCTGCAGCACAGCGTCACCTCCGGAATCGTCAGCGCCCTCGGCCGCACCGGCATCACGCGCGACGGCTACGAGGACTTCATCCAGACGGATGCTGCGATCAATCCTGGCAATTCCGGCGGCGCGCTGGTCAGCCTCGACGGCGAACTGGTCGGCATCAATTCGGTCATCCTGTCGCGTTCGGGCGGCAACATGGGCATTGGATTCGCCATACCGTCGAACCTGGTCCGTTCGGTCATGGAGCAGTTGATCGAGTCCGGCACGGTCAATCGCGGCCAGCTGGGCGTCACGGTGCTTAGCCTGACGGCGGACTACCGCAAGAGCCTCGGTCTCGGCGACGACATCCAGGGCGCACTCGTATCGTCGGTCACGGAGGGTTCGGCTGCCGCGCGCGCCGGCGTTGAGGCCGGTGACGTCATCACGAGCGTGCGCGGCCAACCCATCAAGGGGGCCGCGGAATTGCGCAACTCGATCGGCATGCTGAGGGTCGGCGAATCGGTCGAGGTCGGCCTGCTCCGGGACGGCAAGCCCAGGCGCGTAACGGCGCAGCTGCGCGAACCGGCCCAGCTCGCCGATGCGTCTTCGATTCACCCGGCGCTCGCCGGTGCCGACCTCGTCGAAGCACCCGAGGGCTCGGGCGGCGGAGTCATCATCAGGAGCGTGCAGCCCGACAGCCGGGCCGCGCAGGCAGGCCTCAGGGCCGAAGACCGCATCGTGTCGGTCAATCGCAGCCGCGTTGCGGGTCTCGCGCAGCTGCGGGAAGTCACCAAGGACCAGACTTCGATGCTGCTCCAGATCCAGCGTGGCAACCAGGCGCTGATCCTGCCGCTGCGCTGAACCGGCAACCGGCACGGCCGGGCCGGAGGCAGTCCACGCCGCTGATCGCCGTATAATTGCGTCATGGCGACGCGATCGGTCTGCGTGCTCGGGGGCTCGGGATTTGTCGGTACACGGCTGTGCGCGGCACTCGCGCGGGAAGGCTGGCGTATCACCGTGCCGACCCGCAATCCCGCCGGGGCAGCGCGAAAACTCGGCATGATCCCGTCGCTCTCCCTGGTTGGCGCGGACATCCACGATCCGGGCCGGCTCGCCGGGCTCTGTGATCGCCAGCAGGCGGTAATCAACCTGGTCGGGATCCTCAATGAACGCGGTCGCGATGGCAGCGGGTTCCGCCGCGTCCATGCCGATCTCGCCGCCGGAATTGTCGGCGCCTGCCATGGGGCGCGCGTGGACCGCCTGCTGCAGATGAGTGCGCTGAACGCCGATGCCGATCACGGCGCAAGCCATTACCTCAGGAGCAAGGGAATGGCGGAACGCATCATCCGCAATGAATCTGGCCCCGACCTGCGCTGGACGATCTTTCAACCCTCGGTGATATTCGGCCCGGAGGACGACTTCGTGAACCGGTTCGCCGGCTTGTTGCGGATGATCCCGGCTGTACTGCCGCTGGCGCGCCCGGGTGCGAGATTCGCGCCGGTATGGGTCGAGGATGTCGTCGCGGCGTTCATGCATGCGCTGGCGGATGACGCTACGGCCGGCGAGGTCTACCAGCTGTGTGGGCCCGACCGCCTGACACTCCGCGAACTCGTGTGCATGGTGCGCGATGAGCTCGGTCTTTCGCGTGCGGTCATCGGGCTGCCGGACTGGGCGTCGCGGTTGCAGGCGGCGGTGTGCGATTTCGTGCCGGGTAAGCCGTTCTCGACGGACAACTACCGGTCGCTCACGGTCGACAGTGTTTGCAGCGTTAATGGTCTTGCGCGGCTCGGAATCCGCCCGCAGGCGTTGTCGGCGATCATGCCGCGGTACATCGGTGAGCAGGGCGCTGCCGCGCGTCTTTCACGCTACCGGAAGAACGCCAGCCGCTGACTCGCAATATTTGACACCAACCAAATCGCGGTGCGCATAGGTAGCGAAGAGACTCACAGCCAACATTGATTGTCAGCGCTGTTCGCTTGGGCAGAGGGCGGCACGAGCGGGGGCGTCGCGGGCAAGTGCGCGGATCGCGGCGTAGTACGCGGGGAGATTGCCGTTGTGGTCGGCCAGCAGTGCGGTCAGGGCGGGGACGCAGCGGTGGTAGGTGGCGACGGCGGCGAGGCGGGCGTTGTTGAGGTCGCCGGCCGTCGTGAGGCCGAGTGCTGAAAGTGATTCGCGAAGGCGGGCAAGTTCGGCGGCTTTGGCGCTGCGCATTTCTTCAGCGGGCGCGCCACTTTCATAGAGCTTCGCCAGGCGTTCGCGGGTTGCGACCATCTGTCCGGCGAGTTCCTGTTCACGACCGCGCGACGCCACGAATGCGGTCAATTCATCGTCGCGGCCGAGGTGGCTGAGCCAGCGGCCTGCGCCTTCGTTCTCGACCACGGTGGCGAATGCCTCGTTGAAGTCGCTGTCGCCCGGCACATAGGCCTGCTGGTGGGCGAGTTCGTGGAAGATGAGCGCGGCGAGCTCGGCGTCACCATAGCGGAGCATCGTATTGAGCACCGGGTCGCGCAGGTGCCCGAGCGTGGAGTAAGCGAGTGCGGGCCCGATGTAGACATCCTGGCCCCTGCCCGCCGTCTTCGCTGCCGCACGTGCCGCGCGTTCCTCCTTGAAATAGCCACGGTAGGCGACGCATCCGGCGACCGGAAAACACCACCGCTGCGGCGTGACCGAAAACTCGGGCGCCGCGAACAGGTTCCAGGTTGCATAGAACCGCCCGAGGTCCGCATAAGTCCGATAGCTGCCATTGTCCGGCAGTCCCAGGCCCGCGATCGCAAACTCGCGCGCGCGGCTCGCGTACTCGAGCCGCTGGCGCAGCGCCGGTTCCGTGTCTTCGCGCGTGATGAGATCCGCTATCGGTTCGCGGCGGCGGTTCATGTCGAGCTGCCCCGAGGCCAGGTGCAGGTAGTAACAGCCCGAAAGCGTGAGGGTTCCCGCCGCGAGCGCAAGGCGCGCGATTCCGCGCAATTGGGCATCGGTTAACATGGCGAAATGGAAGTCTATCTGGTCGGCGGCGCGGTCCGTGACGAGCTGCTCGGCCGGCCGGTGCGCGAGCGGGACTGGGTGGTCGTCGGCAGCACGCCGCAGGCCATGCTGGACGCCGGTTACCGGCAGGTTGGCCGCGACTTCCCCGTGTTCCTGCACCCCGAGACCAGCGAGGAGTACGCGCTGGCGCGCACCGAGCGCAAGACCGGCCGCGGGTACCACGGATTTGAACTGCAATTCTCGCCCGATGTCACGCTTGAAGATGACCTGCGCCGGCGCGACCTGACGGTCAACGCCATTGCCAGGGCTTCCGATGGCAGCCTGATCGATCCCTGCGGCGGCCGCAGCGACCTCGAGGCCCGCACGCTGCGTCACGTATCGGATGCCTTCGATGAGGACCCGGTGCGCATCCTGCGTGTCGCGCGTTTCCTGGCGCGATTCCAGCCGTTCGGCTTCAACGTCGCGGCGGAGACCCAGACGCGAATGCGCGCGATGGTCGCCTCCGGCGAGGTTGATGCGCTCGTTGCCGAGCGCGTCTGGCAGGAAACCGAACGGGCACTCGCAGAGCCCGCGCCCGAAGCGTGGCTCAAGCTCCTGCACGACTGCGGTGCGCTTGCGCGCATTTACCCGGAACTGGACGCGCTCTACGGCGTGCCACAACCCGAAAAATGGCATCCGGAAATCGATACCGGCCTGCACATGGAACTCGTGCTGCAGGCAGCCGCCGACCTGACACCTGAGCCGCGCATCCGGTTTGCCGCCCTGATGCACGACCTTGGCAAGGGCCGCACACCCCGCTCGCAATGGCCGACACACCGCGGGCACGAGGAACGCGGCGTGGCGCTTCTGCGCGAGATCGCAGAGCGCCTGCGCGTTCCCGGCGACTATCGCGATCTCGCAATACTCGCCGCGCGCTGGCATGGACTTGCCAATCGCGCCATGGAACTGCGCCCGCGGACCACCCTTGAGCTGCTGGACGCCTGTGACGCGATGCGCCGGCCCGATCGATTCCGCGAGCTGCTGCTCGCGTTCGAGGCCGACTGGCGCGGCCGCGGCGGCTGGCGGCAGCGCCCTTATCCGCAGGCCGAGCGCCTCGGCCGCGCGCTCGATGTGGCGCTCGCGACCACGCTCGACGACACGGATCGCGAAGGACTTCCGGGTGAGCAGATCGGCGTGCTGCTGCGGCGGCGGCGCCTGGCGGCGCTTCGCGGAATGGACTGACGCCGGCGGCTCAGCCCAGCAACAGCACGATCACTGCGGCGAGCACCAGCCGGTACAGGGCAAACGGCAGCAGGCCGATGCGCTCGATCACTTTCAGCAGCACGTGGATGCAGAGGTAGCCGGTCACAGCTGACACCGCGAGACCGAGCCCCATCATCTGCCAGTCCGCACCGTCGCCGGGCGCCGTCACCAGTTGCAGGAATTCCCAGCCGCCCGCCATCGCGATCCCGGGGACCGCCAGCAGGAACGAAAAACGCGCAGCACCCATGCGTGTCAGCCCAAGCGCCCGCGCCATCGTCATGGTCACGCCGGAACGCGAAGTACCCGGCATCAGCGCCAGCGCCTGCGCGAAGCCGATCAGCAGCGCATCGCGCCAGCCGACCGAGTATTCATCGCGGCGTTGTGCACCCAGCCGGTCCGCGAGCCACATCAATATGCCGAAGCCCGCGAGAGTGCCCGCGACGAACACAGGCCGCCGCAACATGTGCTCGATGAAATCACCGAAGAGGAGACCCGCTATCGCCACCGGGATCGTGCCGACGATGGCGCACCAGGCGAGCCTGCCGTCGGGCGTCAGTCCGCGGCCGGCGAGCGCACCAATCCAGGCGCGGGCCATCTGCAGCAATTGCACGCGGAAGTAGCCGACGACGGCCGCCAGCGTGCCGACATGGACTGCGACATCGAAGGCGAGCCCCTGGTCGGGCCAGCCGAGCAGGTTCGGAGCGAGGATCAGATGACCGGAACTCGAGATCGGCAGGAACTCGGA
>JAQBHG010000017.1:0-9834 GCA_032127975.1 Steroidobacteraceae bacterium | reverse complement strand
CCGAGCGCGGCGTAGCGCGCCGCCAGGTCCTTACCGTGCGCTTCACGGTAGTGCGCCGCGAGTGCGTCCCATGATTTCGCCACATGATCGCAGCCCCCGCAGGGATAGCAGTCCTTGGCGAACAGGACCACGTCGCCCTTGTAGTAGAAGGGCACGGTATTGCCGCTGCGCTTGTGACGGCCGCGCTCGCGCAGCTTGTAGGCAATGTCATCCGCGTATCGCTTTTCGGTGGTGGCGAGGTTGACGTTGTAGGCGATCAGAAACTCGCGCGCGCCGATGATGTAGGCGCCGGCGCGCGGGTTGTGCTTTGCGGGACCGAAATCGGGCTTCCATGCCGGGTCCGCGAGCTTCCTTTCCAGCCCCTCGTATTCGCCGGCCCGTACCGTCGCGAGATTTCTGCGGGTGGGACTGGATGCGGCGTGTTCATACAGATACACCGGGATGCCGAGCTCACCGATACGGCGGCCGCATTCCCTGGCGAGAGCCACGCAATCGGCCATGGTGACGCCCGCCACCGGCACGAAGGGACAGACGTCCATCGCGCCCATGCGCGCGTGACTGCCATGATGCTTCGCCATGTCGATGGTTTCGGCCGCGCGCTTGCCGGCGCGGAAAGCGGCCTCCACAACCGCCCCCGGCGCGCCGACGAATGTGACGACGGTGCGGTTAGTGTCTTGACCCGGGTCGACGTCGAGAAGTGTCACGCCGCCCACTGCCTCGATCTCCGCGGTGATGCCGCGGATCACCGTGGCATCGCGCCCTTCGGAAAAATTGGGAACGCATTCCACGAGCTTGTTCACGTCCAGCTCCGCATCATCTGTGACGCCATGATACTGGCATTCTTGCGCTGCATCGCGGCGTCATCGCTTTCGCCGGCCCTTGTCGATCAGGTCTCGTCGAGCAGCAGATACTCGCGGAACTCGCCGCGCATGCAGTGGTTGGAGCTCGACGCGGAGCCGTAACCGCCCACATTCAGCAGGGCGAGCAGGTCACCCTCGGCAAGCGCAGGCAGTTCCACGTCCTCGGCCAGCAGGTCGAGCGCCTCGTTTATGTTGCCGGCTATGGTCACGCGCTCGAGTGCAGCGCCGCCGAACCGGCGGAGTGGAGCGACGATGAACGGCGTCTGGTAGTGGGCGGCGAGGTTCTGGATATTGAATCCCGCGTCGACGCCGACAAAGCGCGTGCCCCCCTTGTCCTCCACCGTGTTGACGCAAACCAGCAGCACGCCAGCGTCCTTGACGAGGTAGTCGCCGGGCTCCACCTGTACGCGCACGCCGCGACGGCTCATGTGACGTGCAATGAGCGCCGCCCAGCGATCCAGATCGATCGCAACGTCCGACTCGACGAGCCGCACGCCGATACCGCCGCCGATGTTCAACCTGCGGATCTCCGGATGGGCGTCGAGCAGTGCACCGATCCGCTCCAGCACCTGCTCGAGCACGTCGAGTGCATCGCCGAGATAACCGCTGCCGACGTGGAAGTGCAGCGTTTCCACGCGCAGGTCGGCTTCGCGCGCCGTGGCGATCGCCTCTTCGAAGCGATCGCGATAAATTCCGAACTTGGTGGCCTTGTGGCCGGCGTAGCGCAGCTTGTCGTTGTAGCCCGCACCCAGCCCGGTGTTCACGCGAATGCCGATGCGCCGTCCTGGACAGCGCCGCCCCAGCCGCCGGATCATGCTGAGCGAATCACAGTTGATATGGACGCCTGGATGGTGCTCCAGGCAGTCGAGATCACTTTCGGACACTGACGTGCCCGTGTAGGAGATCTCGCTTTCCTCGAAACCGGCCTGGCGCGCATGGCGAATTTCCCCCGGAGAGCACGCATCGATGCCACAGCGCCCGAGCAATTTGAGGTAGGCGACGAGCGGTTCGTGGCGATTCGCCTTGATCGCGTAGAAAGCGTCGTGCTCGACGCCCTGCGACGCGAGTGCCGCCCGCAGCCGCTCCAGGTTGTCGCGTACGCGCGCCGCGCGATAGACGAATTTTGGCGTGCCCTCCTCCGTGACAAAGGACGCCAAGTCGTGGCCGCCGAAATGCAGCCTGCCTTCGCGATAGCACAGATCCTCGCGCTCCCACCACAGCCGGTCATTCACCATCTGGATCCTTGCGCCCGCATTGAAGCTATCGTATTGACCCCGGATGCTAGGTATCCCGGTGCCGCGCCGCAAGCGCCGGCCAGAATCCCCCTCATTCGACGCCGCCGATGAGCCGCTTGTCGTACCGGGATCGATCGCCGCGCAACTATCGCGACCGGGCCTTCAACGATTACAATTCCCATCAAGCCCTGGCACCTGCACATTGCGCTGGATAGGCGGATTTCTACAGTGACGAATTACGATGCAATCGTCGTCGGCGCGGGTCACAACGGCCTCACGAACGCCGCGTACCTGGCGCGTTCCGGCCTGAAGGTCCTGGTCCTCGAGCGCAACCCCTTCATCGGCGGGGCTGCCGTCAGCCTCGAGATCGAGAAAGGCTGGATGTACTCGAATTGCTCGTACGTGTGCAGCCTGCTGCGTCCAGAACTCTTCCGGGACCTTGAACTGGCGCGCCATGGGTTGCAGGTCGTTCCCTACGGCGGCGGCGTGACGATCGCGAGCACGGGCGATATCCTCGGCAACTACGCGGACAAGGACGTGCAACGCCGCGAGTTCGCGCGTCACAATGCACGCGATGCAGACGCGTACCGCCGGTATTCGACCGACGTGATGCGTCAATGCAAGTTCATACGCCCGCTGCTGCTCCGCACTCCTCCCGATCCGACCTCGTTCAAACCGCGGGACATCCGCGAGCTGATCTTTCTCGGGCGCGAGTTCATGAAGTTCGGCGAGCAATTCATGTATGACACGATCCGCTTCTACACGATGAGCATCGCCGATTTCCTCGGCGAGTATTTCGAATCCGATCTCATCAAGGCGCACCTCTCAGGCAGCGGCATCATCGGCTCGGCCATGGGCGTTTACTCGCCGGGCACGGCCTACGTGCTGCTGCACCACTACATGGGGGACGTCGACGGATCGATCGGCGCCTGGGGATTCGCCCGGGGCGGCATGGGCGCGGTCTCGAATGCGATCGCATCCGCATTCAAGTCGTATGGCGGCGAAATCATCACGGATGCACCGGTCGAGCGCGTCATCGTTCGCCACGGAAGGGTCGCCGGCGTCACGACGGCCAATGGCAATGAGTATCCCGCGAAGATCGTCGTTTCGAACCTCGACCCGAAGCGCACATTCACGAGGCTGTTTGACGAAAAGGACCTCGATCCGGAGTTCCTGGATCGGGCCCGCAATTTCAAGATCCGTGGCTCGTCCGGCAAGCTGAATATCGCGCTGGACGGACTGCCCGAGTTCCCGGCGCTCGGCCGCGACAATCCGCTGCGTTATGGCGACATGCACTTTCTCGATTCGCTCGAGAAGATGGAACGCGCATACGACGACTGGAAAAGCGGCACCTGGTCGAAGGAGCCATACCTGGACCTGCTGATCCCGTCGATGACCGACCCGACCATGGCGCCAGCGGGCAAGCACTTCATGTCGGTGTTCGTCCAGTACGTGCCGCCGAAGATCCACGGCCGCGACTGGACCGACCAGGACCGCGATGGATTCAAGCAAACGGTTCTCGACCAGATCGCGCGCTACAGCCCGAACTTCAAGCAACTGGTCCGTCACGTCGAGGTCCGCACACCCCGCGAACTCGAGGATGATATCGGCCTGACCGAGGGCAACATCTTCCAGGGCGAATTGACGATGGACCAGCTGCTGTTCAACCGGCCGTTTCCCGGCTATGCACAGTATCGCGGCCCTGTAAGAGGTCTCTACATGTGCGGCTCGGGCACCCATCCCGGCGGCGGCGTCATGGCAGCGCCAGGTGCCAATGCCGCGCGCGAGATCCTGCATGATCTGCGGCGGCCGAAGCTCGTTCCCGAAGGCTGGCAGGATGACTGACCGCAATCGCATCATCATCGTCGGTGCCGGGCACAATGGCCTTGTTTGCGCCGCGTACTTGGCAAAGGCCGGGCGTGAGGTGCTGGTGCTCGAGGCCGCTGACCGGGTTGGCGGCGCGGCGATCACGCGGGAATTCGCGCCCGGATTCCGGGTCTCCGCCTGCGCACATATTTGTTATCAACTGGATGCCGGCATCAGCCGCGAACTGAAGCTCGACGCGCACGGCCTGAAGACCGCGCACGCGAACCTTCGGACGGTCGCCCTCACCACCGAGGGCGACCATCTTGTGCTCAACGGCGGCAGGCTCGAGGCAGGCTTGCTGCCGGACAAGGATCGGGCGGCACTCGGCGAATACCACGCCCGCATGCTGCGTTTCGCACGGGTGCTCGGCAAGCAGCACAACCGGCGCCCGCCGCGGATCGGGGGCGGCGGCCGGCGGGACCTGATCGACGCAGCAATGCTGGGGTTCGAAATCCGCCGTCTCGGCCGCAGTTCGATGCGCGAATTCCTGCGGATCGCCGGCATCAACATCTACGACGTGCTCGAGGAATCCTTCGAGACACCACTGCTGAAAGGGGCATTGGCCCTCGACGCCGTGCTCGGCACGAATCTCGGGCCACGCTCGAACAATTCCGTGCTGACGATGCTGCATCGATTGAGCGGCCAGGCGACCGGCGTGACAGGTGGCCTGTCCCTGCCGGAAGGCGGCATGGGCGCCGTCAGCAACGCGATAGCCGCCGCAGCACGGGCGGGCGGCGCGACGATTCGGACCGGCAGCCCGGTTGCGCGCATAACGCTGGAAGGCGATCGGGTGTCGGGTGTCGAACTTGAAAGCGGCGAAATGTTGACGGCGGGCACGGTGATTTCGAATGCCGATCCTGCGCGGACACTGCTTCAACTGCTGGGTGAGCGCAATCTGGAGACCGGATTCGTGCACCGGATCCGGCATTTTCGCTCCAAGGGCATGGCCGCAAAGCTGCACGTCGCACTCGATGGACTTCCCATTTTTTCGCGGCTGGCGGCGCAACGAGCCGGCGACCGCCTGGTGATCGCACCCGATGTCGCCTACATCGAGCGCGCATTCGATCGCGCGAAGTACGGCCAGTGCTCGCCGGATCCGGCGCTCGAGTTCACGATCCCCAGTATCCATGACCGGACCATGGCGCCGCCGGGCAGGCACGTGTTGTCGGCAATCGTCCAGTACGCTCCATTCGATCCGCGCGCCAGCACCGACACCGCGCGCGCCGAGCTTCTCGAACGGACACTCGCCCTCCTCGGGCGCCATGCCCCGGGTCTGCGCCGCCAGGTAGTCGCAACGGAACTACTGCTGCCGGCCGACATAGAACGCGAATTCCGCATCACGGGCGGCCACTGGCACCACGGTGAACTGTCGCTCGACCAGTTCATGATGCTGCGGCCGGTCCCGGGCGCAGCGCAGTACGCCATGCCGGTGAACGGACTCTACCTGTGCGGCGCCGGATGCCATCCGGGCGGCGGCGTGATGGGATCCGCGGGCAGGAATGCGGCACGGACGGTCCTTGGCAGGGAGCCTGCGGCATGAGGCACAAGGAACACTTCCGCACGGCGGTTTACCAGACGCCATTCCATCCGCGCACGTCGGCGCTCAACACGCTGAACGCATGGCACCGGTGGAAGGACTACACGACGGCCGATGCGTTTTTCGACACGGCGCTCGAGTACGCCGCGATCCGCAATGCCTGCGCCGTGTTCGACCTGACGCCGATGACAAAGCACCGGATCACGGGCCCGGATGCCCTGGCCTTCCTGAATCGCCTTATCACCCGTGACGTCGCCAAGATCAAGGCGGGCAGGGTCGGTTATTGCGTCTGGTGCGATGACAATGGCCAGGTCATCGACGACGGCACCATATTCCACCTGCGCGAAGGCGATTACCGCCTGTGTTCCCAGGAGCGCCAGCTGAACTGGCTGGCACGATCGGCTCACGGGTTCAATGTGTCGATCGTCGAGGACACGCACGACGTCGCCGCACTCGCGCTGCAGGGACCGACGAGCTGTGCGGTGCTGAAGGGGATCGGCTGCAGCGGCGTGGAGAGCCTGAAGCCATTCGGCATCGCGTATTTTTCATTCGCGGGTACCGAGCTGATGGTATCGCGAACCGGATTCACCGGCGACCTGGGCTACGAGCTCTGGATCGAACCGACCCGCGCACTCGACCTGTGGGACGCCCTGTTTGAAAAGGGGGCGAATCACGGCATCCGCCCGATGGGAACCCATGCGCTCGAAGTGGCGCGCATCGAGGCGGGTTTCATCCAGGCGCAGGTCGATTTCCTGCCGGCCGACCAGGCGATCCGTGTCGATCGTTCGCGCTCGCCATTCGAGCTCGACCTCGGCCGGCTGGTTGATTTCAACAAGCCCAATTTCAACGGGCGCCGTGCCCTGCTCGAAGAGCAGCGGCGCGGCTCGCGTTTCCGCCTGGTGCGGCTCGACATCGAGGGCAACAAGCCTGCGCGCTCAGCCTACATCTACGACGCCAGACGAAACGTGGTTGGCACGGTGACATCTGCGGAATGGTCGCCGTCCGCAAAGGCCAATATCGCGCTCGCGTCGATGCACATGCCCTGGGGTCTGCCCGGTGACGAGTTATGGGCTGAGATTTACTATCAGCGCGAACTCAAGTGGTCGCGAGTGATGGCGCGTTGTCGCGTGGTCGAAGGCGCATTCTTCGATCCGCCGCGCCGCCGCGCGACACCCGCTGCGGATTTCTGATCGCCTCCGGGGCGCGGAGCCTGCATGCCGCATCGGCTGGATTCATTGCTGCGCCCCCGCTCCATCGCCGTGCTCGGTGCGACCGAGCGCAGCGGCACGGTCGGCCGTATCACCGTCGAAAATCTGCTGAAAGGCGGCTACGAAGGCCGGCTGCATGCCGTGAACCCGGGATATGAGAGGGTCTGCGGTGTGCCCTGTTTTCCGTCGCTTGCGGACCTGCCGGAACCTGTCGAGCACGTGATCTTTGCCGTCAGCGACGCGCGCGTCGAGACCGCGCTCGATGCCGTCATTGCACACGGTGCGCGCGCCGCGACATTGATGTCGTCACTTATGCTCGCGGACGATCGTGAGCCGCCATTGCGTGATCGCGTGCTGGCGAAGATTCGCGCGGCTGGCCTGCTGGTCTGCGGAGCCAATGGCATGGGCTTCTATAATTTCGCGGACGGCATCTGGGGCTGCGGCTTCCCGACGCGCATGCATGCCCGTGGCGGCAATGTGGCCTATATCAGTCACTCCGGTTCCGGCATGTGCGGCATCGTCGACAGCGAGGAGCGCATCGACTTCAACTTCGTCGTATCGACCGGCCAGGAACTCGTTGTTGCAATGGACGAATACCTGGACTTCGCCCTAGACCAGCCGACCACGCGGGTGGTCGGCCTGTTCATGGAAACTGCGCGTAATCCGGAGGGGCTGGTGCGTGCCTTCGAGAAGGCGCGTGAGCGCCGGATCCCGATCGTGGCACTGAAGGTCGGGCGTACCGAGCTGGCCGCCAGGCTGACCGTGTCGCACTCGGGCGCGATCGCCGGAGAGGATGCCGTCTACCAGGCGGTATTTGATCGTTACGGCGTCCAGCGCGTCAATGACATGGATGAGCTCGCCACGGCGCTGATCATGTTTGCCCAGCCACATCCGGTCGCCGCCGGTGGGCTGGTCACGATTCACGATTCGGGCGGCGAACGGCAGTTGCTGATCGACCTCGCCCATGACGCGCGGGTTCCACTCACGCAACTGTCCGCAGCAACCATGGCAACGCTTGGTTCGTTGCTGGACCCCGGCCTGCCCGTGATCAACCCGCTCGATGCCTGGAGCGCCGGCGGGCCGGACTTCCACGTAGGAATGCAGAATTGCTTCGCCGCGCTGATGAGCGATCCGCAGGCAGCCCTCGGAGCCGTAATCCACGATCGGGTCGCGGGCGGCGGCATTCATCACGGCTATCTCAACTATCTGCGCGCCGGGCACGCCGCGTCCGGAAAGCCGGCATTTCTCGTCGCCAATCGCCAGGGCACGGGTGCGGACCCGCAAGTGGTCGATGCGACCCGCGAGGGATTTCCGGTTCTCGACGGCGTCCCGACCTTCCTGCGTGGCGTGCGGCAGCTGCTCGACTACCGCGATTTCCTGGCGCGCCCACGCGGATCGCCGCCCCAGCCGCCGGACACGGCGGTCGCGGCCTGGCGCAAACAGCTTGCAGGCAGCGAAAAACTCGATGAAAACGACGCAATGAACATGCTGCGGGACTTCGGGTTGCCAGCGAACCCGGGCCGCATCGCCGGAAGCGAGGCCGAGGCGCGCGCCGCTGCCCGCGAATTCGGATTTCCGCTCGTGCTGAAGACCGCAATGCAAGGGATCGATCACAAGACCGATCGCGACGGCGTGCGTCTCGGCATCGGCGACGAAGCGGCCCTGGTCACCGCCTACGGGGATCTGGCGATTCGGATAGGTCCACGCGTGCTGGTGGCGCCGATGATCGTTGCGCAGGGCGCCGAGATGCTGCTCGGCATGATCCACGACGATCAGTTCGGGCCCGTTGTGCTGCTTGGATTCGGCGGGCTGCACGTCGAGGCGCTGGCGGAAGTGGTCTATGCGCTGCCGCCTTTCGATGCCGCAGAGGCGGAGCGCCTGCTGGATCAGCTGAGGCTTGCCGCGCTGCTCCGCAGCCGCCGTCACCGCCAGCCACTCGCCATCCGTGATTTCTGCCAGACCGCCGCGCGATTTTCGTCAATGGTTGCGGCTCTCGCCGACCTGCTCGGCGAGATCGACCTGAATCCCGTGATCGTGCATGCGGAAGGCTGCATCATTGTGGATGCCCTCATGTACCCATCAAACCGGAGGAAAGCCAGATGAGTCTCCAGACAGTGGCCGCGCATGACCAGGGTCGTTGGCAGGCGGTGGCGCAAGCCGCGCGCGCCCGGATCGAGACCCGCCTCTTCATCGACGGCAAGTTCGTCGATGCTGCGAATGGCGGCCGCTTCACGACCGTGAACCCGGCGAATGGCGAGCCGCTCGCCGAAATGTCCGCAGGCACCGGCGAGGACATCGACCGGGCGGTAGCGGCCGCAAGGCGCGCATTCAAGGCAGGCAGCTGGTCGCGGATGGCGCCGCGGCAGCGCATGGACATACTTTACCGATTCGCCGCGTTGGTGGACCAGCACGCGGAATCCCTGGCCGTGCTGGAAACGCTCGACATGGGCAAGCCGATCGCCGACGTGGTTGGGGGCGACCTTCCGGCCGTGGTCGAAACGATCCGGTACATGGCGGAATGCATCGACAAGATCGAGGGATCCGTTACCAACACGGAAGCGGGCGTCATGCACATGGTGCTGCGCGAGCCGCTGGGTGTCGTTGGCGCGATCTCGCCCTGGAATTATCCGCTGCTGATGGCGGTCTGGAAGATCGCGCCCGCGCTCGCGGCCGGCAATACGGTCGTGCTGAAGCCGGCCGAGCAGGCGCCGATGAGTTGCCTGCGGCTCGCAGAACTGTTTGCCGAAGCCGGCGGCCCTCCCGGCGTGCTGAATGTCGTGAATGGCCTCGGTGAAGTGGCGGGCCGCGCTCTTGCGCTGCATGCGGATGTCGCCAAGATCACATTCACCGGCTCGACCGATGTCGGCAAGCTGATTCTGCAGTATGCGGGCCAGTCGAACATGAAGCAGGTTTCGCTCGAATGCGGCGGAAAGTCGCCGCAGGTGTTCGTGGCCGATGTCGCAGATCTCGATCGCGCGGTCACCGCCGCGTACCGGGGAATATTTTCGAACATGGGCGAGGTCTGCAATGCCGGATCCCGGCTGCTGGTCGACCGCAGGATCTGCGAGCGCTTCGTTGAGCGCTTCGTCGAGCTGGGCCGCGATGCATACCGCCCCGGCGATCCGCTC
>JAQBHG010000016.1:0-2720 GCA_032127975.1 Steroidobacteraceae bacterium | reverse complement strand
GCACCTCGTTCTCGTTCTTGGCCAGCAGGCGGCCGCGGACCTTGTTGCCCTTGCGGTCCTTGCCTTCCCAGGCATAGGGGATGTCTTTGACTGCAGCTGCGCTCTGGGCCATGGTTTCGGTCGTCCTCTACCCTCAGCTTGGAATGTTAACGCCCGGTCCGTTCATTCAACTGTGACGCGGTTGACTTCTTCGAGGCTGGTATAGCCGTCCATCACCTTTTTCAGGCCCGCGGTCCGCAGATCCCAGACCCCGTCCAGGCGGGCCTGGTCGCGGATGTGGGGGGCGCTGCCGCCTTCGAGGATGATACGGCCAATCGCCTCGGTGACCGGCAGCACTTCATACAAGCCGACCCGGCCCTTGTAGCCGTCCGTGCACTGGCTGCAGCCGACCGCCTTGTGGATCTTGAAATCCCCGCGCCTGACCTGGTCTTCCGTGAAGCCTTCCTTCAGCAGTGCTTCCGGCGGCAGGGTCAGTGAGCCCTTGCAGTTGGGGCACAGCCGCCGCGCCAGGCGCTGGGCAATGATCAGGCTGACCGAGGTCGCGATGGCATAGGGTTTCACGCCCATGTCCACCATTCGCGTCAGCGTCTGCGGCGCGTCATTCGTATGCAGGGTCGAGAGCACAAGGTGGCCCGTCTGCGCCGCCTTGATCGCGATCTCTGCGGTCTCGAGGTCGCGGACCTCGCCCACCATGATGACATCCGGGTCCTGGCGCAGGAATGCGCGCAGCGCAGAGGCGAATGTGAGCCCCACCTTTGGATTCACGTTGACCTGGTTGACACCGGGCAGGACGATTTCCGCCGGATCCTCGGCGGTCGAGATATTGGTGTCCTCGACATTCAGGATCGCGAGCCCCGTATACAGCGAAACGGTCTTGCCGCTGCCGGTCGGGCCGGTCACGAGGATCATGCCCTGCGGTTTCGCCAGTGTCTTGAGATAGAGCTCCTTCTGGAAGGGCTCATAACCGAGCGCGTCGATGCCCATCATCGCGGTACTGGCATCCAGTATTCGCAGCACGATCTTCTCGCCGAAAAGCGTCGGGCAGCTGCTGACGCGGAAGTCGATCGAGCGGTTCTTCGAGAGCCTCATCTTGATGCGGCCGTCCTGTGGCACGCGCCGCTCGGCGATGTCGAGGCGCGACATCACTTTCAGGCGCGCCGCGAGCTTGGTCGAGAGTTGCACGGGCGGCTGCGCGACCTCGCGCAGTACGCCGTCCACCCGCAGCCGGATGCGGTAGTACTTCTCATACGGCTCGAAGTGGATGTCCGATGCGTTCTTGCGGATCGCATCCAGCATGATCTTGTTGACGAAGCGGACGATCGGCGCGTCTTCGATGTCGTCGCGGCCGGAATCGGCTTCCACCTCGTCGGCGCCGGACACGTCGAGGTTCTCGAGATCGAAATCTTCATCCCCGGTGAGCGACGGCATCGAGGTGTCGACCTGCTCGATGGCCTTCTGCACGGCGCGCTGCAGCTTGTCGTCCTCAACGATGACCGCTTCGATCGCGAGCCCGGTCTGGAACTTGATCTCGTCGACCGCGTGCAAGTTGGTCGGATCCGAAACGGCGACATGAAGGCGCTTGCCGCGCTTCACAAGCGGCAGCACGCGATGCTTCGCCATCAGCTTGTCGCTGACCAGTCGGACCGTGTCGAGGTCGATGTTCACCGCGTCGAGGTCCAGCAGCGGGACGCCGAATTCCTGGGCGGCCGCGATCGCGATATCGCGCGCCGCGGCCAGGTCGTGGGACACGAGCCAGGTGACCAGGTGGGTCTTGCGCTCGCGGGCGCTCGCGACGGCATCGAGCATCGCGGCTTCGTCGATCAGGCCGTCCAGGACGAGGCGCTGCGGCAGGCCGCTGAGCACCGCCCGGACCGAACCCGCCATCGCGGTCGCGTTGTCATTCATCCGATCAGACCGTCCCTGACTTCGGCTGTCCCGAGCCCTGAATAATGTACCCCATGGGGGGGCGGCAGCAATTGTTAAATCGCCGCCGATGCTCCCATAAACGGCCCATGCGACCGGTGATGCGGATCACATTAGCGGCAGTTCGGAGTCCGCCGGCAGTTCGCCCTTGAAGCGGGCGTGGAGCGCGTCCCAGAGGCGTGCAGCTTCGGGGTCGGTCGCGGGATCGGGCGGGCCCAGGAGCCGCCGTGGCAGCGGCGTGTGGCGGTCGGTGAACAGCCAGGATACCGTTCCTTCGGGCTGACCCGGAATTGCCGCAAGCAATGAATTTCGCGACAGCGCGGCTCGCTGCTTGCGCATCATCATGAATGGCAGTCGATTGCTCCTGAATTGCACCCAGCCGGTCTCTGGATTCAGTTCGTAGAACACGGCTGCCTCGTCGATGATGCCGGATGCTTCATAGCGGCCGGCCAGGGTGCTGGGCGTATTGAAATCGGTTTCCGTGAATCGCACGCGCGCATCAAGACTCGCGGCTTTGGCAGGATCCGCCAGCAACGGCAGCAGCGAAATTCCATCCACGTCCGACGGAGCCCTGCCGGTTACAAATTCCTCGAGGGTCGGGCGCAGGTCTTCGAGGGTCACGGGCCAGTCGTAGCTGCCCGCGGCGCCGGGAAGTTTTGCGCGGCCGAAGGCGCGCATCGCCAGCACCACGCCATACTGATGAGGGCTCATGACACTCGTGCCATGCCCCCACAGCGAATCCCAGATCTCGCGGCTGCTGCCGGTCTTGCGCAACATCGAATCAGCCTCACCACCAA
>JAQBHG010000015.1:0-14770 GCA_032127975.1 Steroidobacteraceae bacterium | reverse complement strand
CGAGCAGTTCACCGCAAAGGGCCTTTCCGAGCTCCACGCCCCACTGGTCGAAGGGATTGATGTCCCACAGCACCGACTCGACGAAAACCTTGTGTTCGTAGAGTGCCACGATACGCCCCAGCATCGCCGGGTCGAGCCTGGCGAAAACCAGTAGCGACAATGGACGGCTGCCGGGATTCTCGCGGTGTGGATCCTTCGAGTCGTTACCAACCATCAGCGCCTGCGCCTGGGCCAGGCAATTTGCGATCACGAGACTATCCGCCGTCGTGTCGGCCGCGCCAGCGAGCGGTAGCAGGAAGTCCATGCTGACGTTGCTCGTGCCCTGGTGCAGCAACTGAAAAAACGAATGCTGAGCGTTCGAGGCCGGCGCACCCCAGATGACCGGCCCCGTTTGGGAGGCGACCGGCTTGCCATCGCGCCTGACGCGCTTGCCGAGGCTTTCCATCTCGAGTTGTTGCAAGTAGGCAGGCAGGCGCTCAAGCCGCTGGCTGTAGGGCAATACCGCGTGACTCGCGCATCCCAGCAGGTCCCGGTTCCATACAGCGAGCAGCCCGAGCAATACCGGCAGGTTGTCACGCCAGGTGGCCTGCCTGAAATGCAGGTCCATGGCATGGGCGCCTGCGAGCATCTGCTTGAAGTGCGGCGTGCCGATCGCAAGCTCGATCGAAAGCCCCACGGCTGACCACAGCGAGTATCTGCCGCCGACCCATCCCCACATCGTAAATCGCGCATCGGCCCCGATGCCGAATTCATCCATTGCATCGGCATTCGTCGAGACCGCCGCGAAGTGCTTGAGCACTGCGGCCTCGCCCAGCTTCGCCGCGATCCAGGCCCGGGCGCGACGGGCATTCGCGATCGTCTCCGGCGTCGTGAAGGTTTTCGAGCAAACGATGAACAATGTGTTTGCCGGATCGAGTTCGACCATGAGGTCGGCGAGTTGCGTGCCGTCAACATTCGACACGAAATGACAGCGCAGGTGGCCACTGTGGAACCGCTTGAGCGCGGCGACCGCCATCGCCGGGCCGAGATCGCTGCCGCCGATGCCGATATTGATGACTTCGGTGAACCGCTGGCCGGTCGATCCAGAGCGCCGGCCGGCATGCACCTCCCGGACGAAGGCCGCACATTGCTCCCTGACGTGGAGCACTTGCGCATGCAGCTCGGTGAGGGTGCCCGGGACTGCGCTGCCGGCCGGCGCCCGCAGCAGGGTGTGCAACGCGGCGCGTTTCTCCGTGCCATTCACCTGCGCGCCCTCGAACATCGCTTCTATGCGCGCCAGCAGCCCGGCGTTTCTCGCCCGCTCCAGCAGCGTCGCCAGCGCATCTTCGTCGATGCGCTGACGGCTGAAATCCAGCAGCAGCCCGTCCATCTCGCGCGAGAAGCGCCTGAAGCGCTCCGGATCGCGCGCGAACAATTTCTGAACCGGTGTACCGGCCAGCTTCTGTGCCTGGCGTGCGAGCGTCTCAGCCAAGATTCGTCACGGTCGGGTCCGGCGGCCCGCCGTCCTTGTAGTAGCCCAGGTACCACTCGACGAAGCGCTGCACGCCCTCTTCGACCGGCGTCGCGGGGCGATAACCGACGTCGCGCACCAGGTCCTCGGCATCCGCCCAGGTGTCAGGCACGTCGCCGATCTGCAGCGGCAGCAGGTTTTTTTCGGCTTTGCGGCCCAGGCATTGCTCGAGCACCTCGATGTAGTGCATGAGTTCCACCGGCCGGTTGTTGCCGATGTTGTAGAGCCGGTAGGGTGCGCGGCTCGTGGCCGGGTCCGGATCGTCGCCGTTCCATTGCTCGTTTGCTGTCGCGACGTGATCGAGCGAAGCGACCACCCCGCCCGCGATGTCGTCGACGTAGGTGAAATCGCGCCGATGCTTGCCGTAGTTGAAAACGTCGATGGGCCGGCCCGCCAGGATGTTTCGCGTGAACATGAACAAGGCCATGTCCGGCCGGCCCCAGGGACCGTAGACGGTGAAGAATCGCAGACCGGTCACCGGCAGACCGTAGAGCGACGCGTAGGTGTGCGCCATCAGTTCATTGGCCTTCTTGGTCGCCGCGTAAAACGACAGTGGATGGTCCACATTCTGGTGCACCGAGAACGGCATCCTGGTGTTGGCGCCGTAGACCGAACTGGTGGAGGCGTACACCAGGTGTTCGACGGCGTGGTGGCGGCAGCCTTCCAGCACATGCAATGTGCCGGTGAGATTGCTGTCCGCGTAGGCGTGGGGATTCTGGACCGAGTAACGCACACCGGCCTGGGCCGCGAGGTGCACGACGCGCTGGATCCTGGCACGGGCAAACAAGGCTTCCATTCCGGCGCGATCGGCCAGGTCGATCTTTTCGAAGCTGAACCGCGGCTGCTTCCTGAGGATAGCCAGGCGCGCCTCCTTCAGGGTCGGGTCGTAATAGGGATTCAGGTTGTCGAGACCGATCACCTCGTCGCCGCGCTCCAGCAGCAGCGACGCGACGTGAAAGCCGATGAACCCCGCCGCACCGGTGACTAACACCCGCATCACAGCCGACCGTCCGTTTCGTGCCGCCCGAACACGTACTTGATGTCGTAGAGGACGTGATTGCGTCGCGCCAGACGCCGCAAGGCAGCGGGCTTCATGGCGCGGAACTGCCGGTGCCCGACGGCGACGACGATTGCGTCGTAACGGCCCTTCACCAGTTCGCGCAATGGCCGAATGCCGTATTCGGCGCGGGCCTCGCGTGGGTTCACCCAGGGATCCCAGACGTCAACGGTCGCCCCGTATTTTTCAAGTTCGCGTATCAGGTCCACGACCTTTGAGTTGCGCAGGTCGGGGCAGTCTTCCTTGAACGCAAGCCCCATGACGAGCACGCGCGAATCCTTCACGTGAATTCGCTTCCCGGTCATCAGGCGCACCACTTCCCCGGCAACGTAAAGTCCCATGTTGTCGTTGATGCGCCGGCCGGCCAGGATCATCTCGGGGTTGTAACCGATCTCCTGCGCCTTGTGCGTCAGGTAGTAGGGATCGACGCCGATGCAGTGCCCTCCCACCAGACCAGGGCTGAATGGCAGAAAGTTCCATTTGCTGCCTGCCGCCTGCAACACCTCCTGGGTATCGAGGCCCAGCCGGTTGAAGATCACCGCGAGTTCGTTAATTAGCGCGATGTTGACGTCGCGTTGGGTATTCTCGATGACCTTGGCCGCTTCAGCCACGCGAATGCTGGAAGCCCGGTGCGTCCCGGCCGTGATGATCGACGCGTAGATCTTGTCCACGAAGTCGGCGGCCGCCGGCGTCGAGCCCGATGTGACTTTCCTGATCGTCGTGAGCCGATGCTTCCTGTCGCCAGGATTGATTCGCTCCGGGCTGTAGCCCGCAAAGAAGTCCACATTGAACTTCAGACCCGATTGCCGTTCGAGTATCGGAACGCATATTTCCTCTGTGCACCCGGGATACACCGTTGACTCGTAGACAACCGTGTCGCCGCGCTTGAGCACATTGCCGACAATCTTGCTCGCGTTCTCCAGTGGCCCGAGATCCGGTCGCTTGTAGGCGTCGATCGGAGTCGGGACCGTAACGACGTAGACACGGCAGCGCCGCAAATCCTTGCTATCGCAGGTGAATCGGAGTTGCTGCGCCGACTTCAGTTCGGCCCGGTCCACTTCGAGTGTCCTGTCCAACCCACGCGAGAGTTCCTTGATTCGCTCAGCCTTGATGTCGAATCCGATGGTCTCGTAGCGCTTGCCGAATTCGACCGCCAGCGGCAGCCCCACATAGCCGAGACCGATGACGCCGATACGACAGCGGCGCAGATTGAAGGAACGGGTTTTTTTACGAGCCATGCAGATTCCTCAGAGCAGATACAGGACGCCGAACACGGCGGCGCCGGTCATCGTAATCAGGTAGGGCAACGCCATCCAGACCATCCTGAAGTAAGACAGGCGGATCAGCGGCGCGAGCGCCGATGTCAGCAGGAACAAAAAGGCCGCCTGGCCGTTCGGCGTGGCGATACTCGGGATATTGGTTCCGGTATTGATGGCGACCGCCAGTACATCGAATTGCTCCTGGCTGATGGAGCCGGCCAGCAGCGCATCCTTGACCTGGCTGATGTAAATCGTTGCCACGAACACATTGTCGCTGATCGTCGACAGGAAACCGGAGGCGCCGAACATTGCGATGGCCTGGTGCCTGGCATCGAGCCCCAGCACCCAGTGCAGGAACGGCCGGAACAGGTGCTGCTCGTGAATCATTCCGACGATGACGAAAAACACGACCAGCAGCGCGGTGAACGGCAGCGCCGCTTCAAATGCCTTGCCCAGCCGGCTCTCGTCGACCACGCCGGTGAATGCGGTGGCCAGCACGATAATCATCAGGCCGATGACGCCGACTTCGGCGATGTGCAGGGCGAGCGCACCGATCAGGATGACCGCCACGCCCGCCTGCACGATGATGACCTGGCGATGAGTCGCGTTCATCTCCGACGATTCCTGCGCCTCGAATTCCTCCAATACACCGCGCACCGCGGCCGGCATCCGCTCGCCGTAGCCGAACCAGCGTAATTTCTCCACCAGGATGCAGGTCAGGAGCCCGGCGATGACAGTCGGGATCGTCACCGGCGCCATTTCGACCGCGAACCGGATGAAGTCCCAGCCCGCTTCCTTCGCGATCAGCAGGTTCTGCGGCTCGCCGACCAGCGTGCAGACACCGCCGATCGTGGTGCCGATCGCGCCGTGCATCATCAGGTTTCGCAGGTAAGCGCGGAATTGCTCGAGATCCGAGCGGTGGGTATCCATCACGTTGTGATCGGCGCTGAAATCGTGATCACGGCTGCGATGCGCGATACCCGAGGCAACGCGGTGATACACCGCATAGAAACCGGAAGCGACCGTGATCATCACCGCCAGCACCGTCAGCGCATCGAGAAAAGCCGATAGCAGCGCGCCGACCGCCGTGAACAGGAACGCGACCACGATCTTGGACCGGACATGCACCAGCAGCTTGGTGAATGTGAACACCAGCATCTCGCGCAGGAAATAGATGCCGGCAACCATGAACATCAACAACAGGATGACCGGCAGTCCGGTTTCAATTTCCTGCGAGATCCCCGCGGGCGTGACCAGCCCGAGCAGCGCGGCCTCAAGCGCCAACAAGCCACCCGGCTGCAGCGGGTAGCAGCGCAGTGCCATCATCAGCGTGACGATGAACTCGAACAGCATCGCCCAGCTGGTGACAACGGGCCCTGCCAGTACCAGCAGCACCGGGTTCGCGGCCAGGCAGCCGATGATCAGCCACTTGTACCAGTCGGGTGCGTGACCCAGGAAATTGCGCTGGAATGCCTGGGCGTAGGTGACCGGCATCAATGCTTCCCGTTGGCGCGACCGCCCACCCTGAACAGCGCGCGTCCGCCGCTCGTGCGTTCGATGCTGTCGAGGAGCTGTTCATGCGCGGCGATCTCGTCGGCATTGGCCAGGACGACCGGAATGCGCACATCGCCGCGCGCCAGGCGCCGGCTGGCCTCGCGGGCCGGGCCCGCCGCAGCAGGCTCGCTTTCAAGCCTGAGCGCGGCCTGGCCGCCGCTCATCGCCAGGTAAACGTCCGCGAGGATCCGGGCATCCAGCAATGCGCCGTGAAGGTCTCGACCCGAGTTGTCTACGCCGTAGCGTTTGCAGAGCGCATCGAGGCTGTTGCGCTGCCCGGGGTGCATCCGGCGCGCGAGCGCCAGCGTGTCGAGCACGGCGCAGTGTTCCGCAATCGTCCTGCCAGTCCCGGTCCGGGCGAGTTCGGCGTCCAGGAAGCCGACGTCGAATGGCGCGTTGTGGATGACCAGTTCAGCGCCCGCGATGAACTCGAGAAGCTCGCCTGAAACCTCCGCGAAGCGGGGCTGACCCGCGAGGAATTCGCTGGTGATGCCGTGTACCGCCAGCGCGCCGGCCTCGATTTCGCGTTCCGGCCGCAGGTAGCGATGCCATGTGCGCCCGCTCGGTCGCCTGTGGAGAAGTTCCACACAGCCGATCTCGATGATGCGGTGCCCTTCGGAGTGTTCGAGCCCCGTGGTTTCAGTGTCAAGCACGATCTGGCGCACGATTCGCAAGGATACCAGAGCAGGCTAGCGGATTTCGTCGATGCCGCTGTTTGCCAGCAGGTCAGCGCGTTCATTTTCAGGATGGCCGTCGTGGCCACGTACCCAGTGCCACTCGATGTCGTGAATTGCCGCGAGTTCTTCGAGACGCAGCCAGAGATCCTGGTTCTTGACCGGCTTGCGATCTGCGGTCCGCCACCCGCGTCGTTTCCAGTTAGCGAGCCATTCGGTGATGCCCAGGCGCAGGTACTGCGAGTCGGTATAGAGCGAGACCTTGCAGCGCTCCCTGAGGGCCTCGAGGGACCGAATCGCCGCCGTCATTTCCATTCGGTTGTTGGTCGTCGCGGGATCGCTACCATAGATCTCGCGCTCGCGCCCGCCGGCTCGCAGGATGGCGCCCCAGCCGCCCGGGCCGGGATTGCCGCGACAGGCGCCGTCCGTGAAGATCTCGACGTGAGTCAAGATGCGCGCCGCGCGGCAGGTTCGGCGACACCGATCACGGCCGTGCGCATGCGGCTGCGCTGGCGCACAGGCGTCATCGAATGCACGCGTTTGCGCGCATGCAGGAGGTAGGCGCCGGACAGGCGCGGCCAGGCACGGTGCCCGATCCGCTCGAGCCAGCCGCGGACCTTGGCGGTATACAGGCTGCGCAGCGGCGGTGCGTATAGAAATCGCTCGGCGGCACCGACCTCAAAGCCCAGCAACTTGAGCCAGTCCGCCAGCCGCTTTTCGGAGATCGTGCGCCTGAGTCCGGGCGGAGAACCGCCGCGCGTGAAGGCGTCGCGCAATGACCAGCTGCCGAGCGGTTCGAATCCGAGCACCAGCAGCTCGCCCTCGCCCCGCAGCACGCGGGCGACTTCGCGCAGCACCTCATGCGGATCGGGCTCGAACTCGAGCGTGTGCGGAAGCAGCATCACGTCGACACTGTCCGATTGCAGCGGCAGCGCCGCAGGCTCCGCGATGAGTGCGGCACCCGATGCGCCCGGCATCGCGATCAGCGCAGCGCGGCGCGTGCGCGCGTGCGCCAGGAATGCATCGTGCTCGCCCCACGCGCCGATCTGCACGCAATAGAGCCCGAATGCGCATTCGAGCGAGCCGCCCATCCGCTCACGCTCCTGCTCGAGCAGCATCCGGCCGAGCGGCCCTGCCAGCCACTCGCCTCTGTCCCTCGGGTGGGCATTCATGCCGAGAGCATACTAAGATTGCCCGTCTCCGCAACGGCCGCCGCCACCAGGTAGAAGTGCTTACGCTGGACGTCAGGCCGATACCGGCATTCAAGGACAATTACATCTGGCTGCTCGCAGGGCAGGATGACCCGCAAGGCGTGGCGGTCGTCGATCCCGGTGCAGCCGAGCCTGTATTGCGCGAACTTGCGGCAGGAAAGCTCCGGCTGGACGCGATCCTGTTGACCCACCATCATGCCGACCATGTGGGTGGTACCGCGCAACTTGTCTCGGCTACCGGTGCGGCAGTCTTTGGCCCGGCCCGCGAACGTATGCCTGTCGAAGTCAGAAGGCTCCAGGGCGGCGATCGCGCGAAACTGCCCTCGCTGGGCCTGGAATTCGACGTCATCGACGTGCCTGGGCACACGGCCGGCCACATCGCGTATTACGGCCACGAGGCGCTCTTTTGCGGCGATACGCTGTTCAGCGCGGGCTGCGGGCGCCTGTTCGAGGGCACGGCCGCACAGATGCTGGCCTCGCTTGACGCGCTGGCGGCTCTCCCGGACTCGACCCGGGTGTTCTGCGGCCATGAATACACGGTCGCCAACCTTCGGTTTGCAATGATGGTGGAGTCCGGTAATGCCGAAATTGTGGACTATGCCCGTCGGGCCGAGGCCCTGAGGGCCGCCAGCCGGCCTACCCTGCCCTCGACTATCGGGCTTGAGAAGCGCGTCAATCCTTTCCTGCGCAGCCGGCTTGACAATATCCGATCATCGGCCGAAGGCCATGCCGGCAAGGCATTGCCAAGCCCGGTCGCCGTGTTCGCCGAAGTCCGGAGCTGGAAGGACAATTTTTGATGACTGAGCCGCGATCTGTGTTTTTGCGCGTGACCGCCATTGCAGCCTGGGTGCTCTGGATGGCCGGTTGCGCCAGTGTTCCCGTGGATCATGGCGGATCACTGCCCGATCCTGTGATCGTGAACGACCCGGCCGAGGGCCCAGACCTCGCAGAGACCGAACTGCCGCCGCCTTTGCCGGTGCCCGAGCAGAGCGCGCCGATCGACGATGCGGGGCCACCGGAGCCCATCGCATATGGCGACGTCCTTGACCGAATCCGCGAGAGTCTGGCGCTGCCGGAGGCGGAGCACCACCGCATCGAATCCGAGATCGCCTGGCTGAAGCGCAATCCCGATTATCTCGCCCGCTCCATGGGTCGCGCGCAGCGCTACCTCCATTACATCGTCGACGAAGTCGAGGCACGCGGCCTGCCGGGTGAACTGGCGCTGCTGCCATTTGTCGAGAGCGCCTTCAATCCCTACGGGTACTCGCGCAGCCAGGCCGCGGGGTTGTGGCAGTTCATCGCGTCCACCGGCGAGCTCTACGGGCTCAAGCGCAACTACTGGCAGGACCAGCGTCGCGACGTGCCGGAATCGACCCGCGCCGCCCTCGAATTCCTGATGTCCCTGTACAAGCGCTTCGACGGCGACTGGTTCCTGGCGATCGCTGCCTATAACTATGGTGCGGGCAACGTGCAGCGCGCCATCAACCGCAATCGCGCACTGCGGCGTCACACGGATTTCTTCTCGCTGTCGCTGCCTGCCGAAACGCGAGCCTATGTTCCCAAGCTGATCGCCATCGCGAGAATCGTCCAGGATCCTGCAGCGTATGGCCTGTTCATCTCGCCGATACCGGATGCGCCTTACTTTCGGATCGTTCCGACCGATGGCCCCGTGGACCTGCGCCTGATGGCACAGCTGGCCGGTGTCGACACCGAGGAATTGCACGCACTGAACCCGTCCTGGAATCGCTGGGTGACGGATCCCGACGGTCCGCACCGGATGCTGATACCCGAGGTCGTCGCGGACGGCTTCGTCGTCCAGCTCGCAACGCTCGATGGGCCCGCGCGGGCCGGGCTCGGCATCCACACGGTCGCCGCCGGGGAATCCACTGCCTCGGTCGCGGGCCATTACAAGGTGCCCGAAACCTACCTGAAGCGGATCAACGCCGGCGCCGCGACGGACCTGCAGCCGGGTCAACAATTACTGGTGCCGATCGGCAGCGTGGCGCAGTTGCGCGATGGCCTGGGTGCCGATCTCGAGCGCCGCATCTACCGCGTGCGCCCGGGCGATTCCCTGTGGAGCATTTCCCGCAGGAATCGCATGTCGGTCTCCCAGCTCGCGCGCATGAACGGAATTTCGACCAGCGCCGTGCTGCAGCCGGGTCAGCGCCTGCAGGTGTCCGGCGCGGCGCCGGCCAGCGCAACCATGGCATCGGCCGGCGGAGATCCACCGGCCTCGAGCCACGTGAAATACACGGTCAAGAGTGGCGATACGCTTTCCGAGATCGCGCGCCGCTTTGCGGTCACGGTTCGGCAACTGCAGGGCTGGAACAACATGGGAAGCAGCACCTCCCTGCGGGCCGGCCAGCGGCTCACCATCCGCGTGGGTAACAATACGGGCGTCGGCGGCTGAATTCGACTGGGGGATTGCATGGGTTTCCTGACCGGCAAGAAGGCACTGATCGTGGGCCTCGCGACCGACCGCTCGATCGCCTGGGGCATTGCCCAGGCCATGAAGCGCGAGGGCGCGGAACTCGCTTTCACCTACCAGAATGACCGAATCAAGGACCGTGTCGTCGAACATGCCGGCGAGCTGGGTTCGAAGCTGGTGATGCCGATGGACGTCGGCATCGACGCCGAAATCGATGCGGCATTTTCGCGGCTGAAGTCAGAGTGGGGCGCGCTGGACGTGATCGTGCACTCGGTGGCCTTCGCGCCCCGCGAAGCGCTGACCGGCGGCTTTGTCGAGAGCACGACCCGCGAGGCATTTGCGACCGCGCATGATGTTTCGAGCTACAGCCTGACGGCGCTTGCGCGGGCCGGCCTGCCGTTGATGAACGGCCGGGCCGGTGCCCTGCTGACGATGTCCTACCTCGGCGCCGTGCGCTCGATCCCTTCCTACAATGTCATGGGCCTTGCTAAAGCGAGCCTCGAAGCCAATGTGCGTTTCCTGGCCGCGGACCTGGGCCCCCGGGGCATCCGCGCCAACGCGATCTCGGCCGGTCCGATCAAGACACTCGCAGCCGCCGGCATACCGGGCTTCCGCAAGATGCTGCACCACGTCGAACACATGGCACCGCTCAAGCGCAGTGTCACGATCCAGGACGTCGGCAATGCAGCCGCTTTCCTCTGCTCCGACCTGGCGGCCGGGATCACGGGAGAGACGCTCTACGTCGACGCAGGCTATAGCCACGTCGGCATGAGCTTCCCGGAGTAATGCTGGCTTCGTGACGGGGCGGTCCGGACGCGCGCTTACTGGAAGACCTGCGGGTTGACGTCGACATCCGCCGCCGCGCGCATGGCCCCCACATAAGCCGACGCGTCCGCCAGGTTCGCGCTATTGCGCGCATTTTCGAGCGCCTGCTGGCGCTCGGCCGGCGAAAGGGTCGCGAGCGCGCCGGTCCTGACCGCACTCATCATCCAGACCACGGCATCACCGGTGGCGAGCTGTGCCGTCCCGAATCTTGGCCTTCCTTCCGGCCGCGCGGCCGCGAATGCCTCACGCGTGATCTCCACCGGCACCGATGTATCGTCGCGGCGCACCAGCCTCGGCTGGATGCCAGCCGTCTCCGCGACACCGGCTCGCCATGGCCTGGTCGCGGCTGCCCAGTCGCCTCCGCCCGACAACTCCGTCGCGACCGCCGCCGCTTTCTCGGAAGCGAGACGCTGCGTTTCCTGCAGCTGCGCCGCGACCGCAACCTGGTCGCGCACTTCCTCGAATGGCCGCGGCCGGGCTGGATCATGAGACGTCACGTGCACGGAAACAACGCGGCCCTCGCCGAGTTCGGCGGTCCGCAGCTCGCCGCCGGACAAGACTTCCGCCGAGAACACCGCTTCGACCAGCGCCGGGTTTCCGCCGAGCTCCCCGCCGCCCTGGCGCGTGAATCGCTCGACGCGCTTCACTGAAAGACTCATTTTCGCAGCGACTTCGGCGAGATTGCCGGCCGACTCGAATGACAGCGTGTCGAGCATTTCCTGCTGGTCGCCGAACAGCTTCTCGACTTCGGCGCGTTGCAATTCCGGCTCGATCTGCGCCCTGACTTCATCGAATGATCGTGTGATGTCAGGCTCGGCCTGCTCGAGGCGGATCACGTGCCAGCCGAATTCTGTTCGCACCGGCTCGTGTGTCTCGCCGGGCTGCATGTCCCAGACCGCGTCGCCAAATGCGGGGACGTAATCGCTGCGAAGCGCCCAACCGAGGTCGCCGCCGGCGGCTGCCGAGCCTGCGTCGTCCGACAGCTCGCGCGCCAGCGCGGCGAAGTCCTCGCCCCCACGTGTTCGCTCGAAAACCTTTCTTGCCGTGGCCTCGGCCGCGGCTTCATCGTCCTCGATCGAGATCAGGATGTGCCGCACATGACGCCGGCCAGCCGTGGAGAAGCGTTCCTTGTTGGTCTCGTAATACTCCCGCAACTGGTCTTCGCCGGGGGCAACATTCGACGCCAGCGACTCGATATTGAGCTCGATGTATTCGATGGCCGCCTGTTCCTCGGTCATGTAGAGCGACTGATGGCCGTCGTAGTAGGCCTTGAGCGCAGTCTCATCGAGCGCCACCATGCGCTGGAATTCCGCGGCCGGCATGATGACCCAGGCGATCTCCCGGGTTTCATCGAGCAGCGCAACGCGCCGCTCTACTTCGCCCGGCAGCACAAAAGTCGAGCTTGAAATTCCGCGGTCGAGCTGCAGCGCCAGGGTATGTTCGCGTTGTTCTGCTTCAAACTGTTCCGGTCGCAGCCCCGCACCACGCAGCGCCGCGTGATAGGCATCGGGCGAGAACTTGCCGGCAACCTGGAATGCCGGGATCAGCTGGATGTTTTCGAGGACCTGCTCGTCACTGGCGGCGAACCGCAGCTTTTGGGTGCGTTGCCGCACCAGCTCGCCGCGCACGGCCTGTTCGAGCGCGCGGTTCTGTAACTGCGTGCGGACCTCTTCGGGAAGCCCCGCCGCTCCGAATGCCGCCTGGTAACGCGACATCTCGTCCTGGTACTGGCGGCGCACGCTTTCGACGTCCACCTCCCTGCCGTTGACTTCGATGCCCTGCGCCTTGGTAAAGCTGCCGACGCTGGCATCGACACCCCAAAATACGAAGACGACACCCAGCGCACCCAGGATGACGATCGCGAATACGCCTCTCAGCTTGTCGTGAATGGTCTGCAGCATGATTGATGTCGGGGATTTTCCGGCCGGCAGTTTTGGCGGGCGCTAGGTTAGCATGGTTGGATTCGGCCTCGGCACCCGGGAGTTTGACATGCCATTTGGAGCGCTAGTCGCGATCTTCCTGCTGCTCGCAATACCGGCGTCTGCGACCGCCGCGACTTCTGCGATCCGGCCATTCGCCGCCGCGGATGTCTTCGCACTTGAATGGGCCAGCGACCCCCAGATCGCTCCCGACGGGTCGATGGTCGCCTATGTGCGGCGTTCTTTCGACATCAGGACCGACCTGCCACGCCGCATGATCTGGCTCGTGAATCGTGATGGCGAGGAACACCGGCCGCTGGCCGGCGGCGCGGCACAGGAATCGAATCCACGCTGGTCACCGGACGGACGACGGCTCGCATATGTGTCCGTGGACGCCGACGGAGGTGCCCAGATATTCGTCAAATGGCTCGATGCGGGCGTCACGACGCGCGTGACCAATCTGACCGATGCGCCTTCACGCCTCGCCTGGTCGCCCGATGGAAAGACACTCGCCTTCGTCATGAGCGTACCGGTCAAGCGCGAATTGCTCGCCGTGAAACTGCCGGATCCACCGAAGGGAGCGAAATGGGCGGACCCGCTCAAGGCCATCGATCGGGTTGTCTACCGCGCGGATGGCCAGGGATTCCTGCCCGATGCCTACGATCATGTGTTCATCGTGCCTGCCGATGGCGGTACGGCGCGTCAGCTGACCGAGGGTCCCTATGATCACGGCGATCTGGCATGGACTCCGGACGGTCGTGAACTGCTGGTCTCGGCGAATCGCCATGCAGATGCCGATCTCAGCCCGGTGGACACCGACGTCCACGCGATCGATGTCGCAGACGGTTCGATACGCGCGTTGACCAGCCGCTTCGGCCCGGACGACTCGCCGGCGGTCTCACCGGACGGAAAGTCGATCGCCTACACGGGTTTCGACGACCGGTTCCAGGGTTACCAGCGCCAGCGACTCTATCTTCTCGGTCGCGACAGCGGTGAAATCCGTGAACTGGCGGCCGCCGTCGACCGCGACATCCGGCAACCGACCTGGAGCGCCGACGGCAGGCTCATCTACTTCCAGTTCGATGATCAGGGCAATACGAAGATTGCCTCGGTCGATCTCGCCGGCAAGGTGAGAGAGCTCACCGACGACCTTGGCGGCGAAGGCTGGTCGAGACCCTATGGCGGAGGTTCATTCAGTGTCGCGCGTGACGGCACGATCGCATACAGCGCGAATGACCCACTTTCGCCCGCCGATGTCGGGCTGCTGGCCCGTGGCAAGCGCCGCCACCTGACCGCGCTCAATGCCGATCTGCTGGGGCAACGCACATTGGGGCGGGTGGAGGAAATCTGGAGCACGTCGCCCACCGACGGTCGCCGCATCCAGGGCTGGCTGATTCACCCACCGGGCGCGGATCCTGCCAAAAAGTATCCCTTGATCCTTGAAATCCACGGCGGGCCATTCGCGAATTACGGCCCGCGCTTCGCCGCCGAACTGCAGCTCTATGCGGCGGCCGGTTACGCCGTGCTCTTTTCCAATCCGCGGGGCAGCACAAGTTACGGCGAGGAATTCGGCAACCTGATCCACCACGCCTATCCCGGCAATGATTACGACGACCTGATGTCCATCGTGGATGCCGCGATCGCGCACGGTGGCGTCGATGGCGAGCGCCTGTTCGTGACCGGCGGCAGTGGCGGTGGCGTCTTGACCGCGTGGATCGTCGGCAAGACCGGCCGCTTCAGTGCTGCCGCGGTGCAGAAGCCGGTGATCAACTGGACCAGCTTCGTGCTGACCGCGGATGCGACTAATTTCTTCTACAAGTACTGGTTCGAGAATCCGCCATGGAAGGACCCATTGTCCTACTGGCAGCGTTCGCCATTGTCGCTGGTGGGCAATGTCACGACGCCGACCCTGGTCGTGACCGGCGAGCAGGACTACCGCACGCCGATCTCGGAGTCGGAGCAGTTCTATCAGGCGCTGCGGCTGCGCGGCGTGGATACGCTCCTGGTGCGCGTCCCGGGCGCCTCCCACTCCCTCGACGCCCGCCCCAGCCTGCTGATCTCACGCGTCGCCCACATCCTCGCCTGGTTTGCAAAATATGATCCTGCTGCAACCAAGGGCCAGGACGGGTCGCAGGGGCCGTGAAAGAAAAAGGGTCGTTCTTCTTCCGAAGAACGACCCTTATCGAGGAGTGTGGCGGAGCGGACGGGACTCGAACCCGCGACCCCCGGCGTGACAGGCCGGTATTCTAACCAACTGAACTACCGCTCCAGGTCACTGGTGGGTGCTGCAGGGATCGAACCTGCGACATTCGCCTTGTAAGGGCGACGCTCTA
>JAQBHG010000014.1:0-24769 GCA_032127975.1 Steroidobacteraceae bacterium | reverse complement strand
CTGGGCCTGCTGGCCGCTCGATCGCTGGTGGGTGCGGCCCAGGCAGCGCTCTTCCCAGTGGCGTCCGGGACAATTCGTTACTGGTTTCCAGTGGGCGCCTGGGCATCGGCACAGGGCCTGATCGTCACCGGGCTGTGGCTCGGTGCCGCAACAGCGTCACCGCTCGTCGCCTGGCTGATGGAGCGCTACGGCTGGCAGGCGGCACTCGTCATCAGCAGCGTGCCGTCGTTGTTGCTGGTGGTGCTCTGGTACTGGTTCGTGCGGGATCGGCCCGAGGTGCATTCGGCGGTATCGGCTGCCGAGCAAGCGGAGCTTTCCGCCAATCCTTCGTATGACCCCGGCGCGCCGCTGACTGCGCGGCGGGTTTTCAATGTGCTAGCCGATCCGCAGATCCTGCGGATCACCGCTTCCTACTTCATCATGAACTACGTTTTCTATCTGGTGTTGTTCTGGAGCTTTCTTTACCTGGTGCAGGAGCGGCACTTGAGCGTGCTCGAGAGCGGCTGGCTCGCGAGCCTGCCATTTGTCGTCGCAGGCGCAGCCGCTGCTGCCGGCGGCAGGATCGCGGACAGCTTGCGCTCGCGATTTGGGGATCGCATCGGCATGCGCATCCTGCCGCTCGTTGCCCTGCCCTGCGCGGCCGTGTTTCTATACCTCACAGTATCGGCCGAGAGTCCGTACTGGGCCATCGCTTCGCTGTGCCTCGGATTTGCATGCGTCGAAGTGACGGAGGGTTCGTTCTGGGGTGCGACCATGCGTCTCGCGCCGTCGGACACGATGGCCGCAACCGCCGTCCTCAATACGGGTGGCAACCTCGGCGGTGTCGTTGCCACGCCGATCATCGCTGCGCTGTCAGCAGGCCACAGCTGGAGCGTGGTTTTTGCGACCGGCGCCGTGACATCGGTCGCGGCAGCTGCGCTTTGGCTTACCATTGATGCGGGCCGCAACGGAGCCTCGAGATGACGACCCTCCAGCCGACCAACAATCCGATCCGGCCATTCCTGAACTGGCCGGTGGTGACGGATCCTGCGGGCTGGAATGCGGATGTCGCAATCCTGGGAATCCAGCACAGTGAGCCCTACGCCCACGACACGTTTCCCAATGACCAGTCGCGAGCGCCGGATGCGATTCGCGCAAGATCGGCGAGCTTCTGCTACGACCCCGCGCATTGGGATTTCGACAGCGGCACCGATCTCGCCTCCAGCCTGCCATCGCGCCACCTGGACATCGGCAACGTGGCGTGGAGCGGTAGCGACTACGGCGACTACGCCGCCCGTATCACCGACCGTGCGCGCCACTTCTGGCGCCAGGGCGCACAGCTCATCGTCCTCGGTGGCGACCACGGAGTCACCATCCCGATGCTGGATGCGCTGGACGCGCTGGGCCAGCCGGTTCACATCCTGCACATCGACGCCCACCTCGACTGGCGCGCGGACGTGCGCGGCGTGCGCCGCGGTTACAGCAGCCCGTTGCGCTGGGCGAGCGCCGTACCAGCCGTCTCTGGCATGACGCAGATCGGGCTTCGCGCGATTGGAAGCGCGCGCCGCCAGGAAATCGAAGCCGCCCGTGCCTACGGCTCCCACCTGTTCACCGCCGAGCAATTCCATTCGGAAGGCCCTGACGCAGTGCTCGCGACCATCCCCGAAGGCCTCGCCGTCTATCTCACCATTGACGCCGACGGGCTCGACCCGACGGAGATGCCCGGCGTCATGGCGCCGACCCCGGGAGGCATCTACTTCCGCCAGCTCGCGCCATTGCTGCGCAATGTCGCGCGTCGCAACAAGATCGTCGGCATGGATATCGTCGAAATCGCACCTTCGTTCGATTTCGCAAATGGCCTCACCTGTATCACCGCCGGTCGGCTGATCCTGAATGTCCTCAATGCTTCGTGGGGCGAGGATGGCGCCTGCCGCCGCGCGGCGATCCATACTAGAGCGGCTGAATAACGCGCAGCACCGTTAGGAGGGAGCAATGTCCAGCGAGCCAGCCAGAGTTTCCCGTCGGGACGTTTTGAAGATCAGCGGTGGGGCGGCGCTGCTGCCGCTTGTTTCGACGCTCGCCACCGCAGCGCCATATCAGGCGGCCAGCGCCGCCGCTACTGAAGTCGCCCAGCTTAAGGCTCTTGATGGCCCGCAGGCGCGGCTGCTGCAGAGCGTCTCGAGGACGCTGTTCCCGCATGATTTTCTTGGCGACGATCAGTACCTGAAGGTCGTGGTTGCCATCGATTCCAAGGCGGCTGCGGATCCGGGCATCGCCAGGATGCTGCGGGACGCGCTCGACGCGTTTCCCGCCGGCTTCACCGCCATGCAGGAGACCGCGCGCGAGGATTACCTTCGCAGCATCGAGAAGTCGCAATTCTTTGGCCTCGCCTATCAGGAAACGATCACCGGTCTGTATGCGGACCCGGCCGTTTCAAAAGCCCTGGGCTATCAGGGCTCGTCGGTGGAGCATGGTGGCTACATCAATCGTGGATTTGATGACATCAACTGGCTGCCGCCTGCAGTGCCCGCGGGAAAGTAGCGCACATGCCCACACATTTTGACCTTGACGACGAGTCAGTCGTGGTGATCATCGGCTCCGGCGCCGGCGGCGGTACGCTGGGAAACGAACTTGCGCAGAAAGGCGTCAACGTGGTTTGCCTTGAGGCGGGTCCACGCCTTTCGCTTGCCGATATCCAGAACGACAACGACGCGATGTTTGGAAAGCTGACCTGGCTTGATCCTCGCGTCGGATCCGGCGACCTTGACCCTAATTTCCCCGCGTGGATTTGCAAGACGGTCGGAGGAACGACGGTTCATTGGAATGCAGCCTCGTTGCGATTTCAGCATCACGAATGGCGTACCCGCAGTATTTATGGCGACATCAGCGGAGCCAATCTGCTCGACTGGCCGACAACCCATGAGGAAATGGAATCCTGGTATGAATTGGCCGAGAAGAAGACCGGCACCTGCGGCACGGCGGCAACGGGCATGCCGCGATTGCCAGGCAGCAACAACTATCAGGTGCTGGCTTACGGTGCAGGCAAACTGGGATATCGCGACGTCCACACCGGCAACATGGCCATCAATTCGCGACAATACGACGGAAGGCCTGCATGCCTTCAGATCGGATTTTGCTCCGCCGGCTGCGCGATCGGTGCCAAGTGGTCGACACTCTATACCGAGGTGCCACGCGCGGAAGCAACCGGCAGGTTCGAACTGAGGCCGCAGTGCCATGCGATCCGGATCGACCACGACGCCGCTGGGCGGGCGAGCGCAGTCGTCTATCGGGACGCTCAGGGTGCCGAACAGCGACAGCGCGCACGCATCGTGTGCGTGGCCGGCAACTCGATCGAGACACCGCGCCTGCTGCTGCTCTCGCGCTCTGCCAGGTTTCCGGACGGACTTGCGAACTCGTCCGGGCAGGTCGGGCGCAACTACATGATGCACACGACCGGTGCCGCATTTGCGGTGATGCCGGGCGAGGTGCACGCGGATCGCGGCACGCAGATGGCCGGGCTGATTTCGGACGAGGCAGGTCACCGGGACGACCGCGGGTTTGCCGGTGGATTCCTGCTGCAGACCCTGCCGCCGCAAGGCCCGATCGGTTTTGCAATGTTTGCCAGGCCGGGCGGCTGGGGCCGCCAGTACGCCCAGGATATTGAGTCATACCGAAGGATCGCGGGACTGTGGATCGTCGGTGAAGACCTCGCACAGGAATCCAATACCGTGACGCTGGACGCCAATGTCAAGGACCAGCATGGACTGCCCGTGGCCCACATCCGCCATGTCGATCACGCGAACGACAAGGCCATGCGTGAACGTGCATCGAGTGTTGCCCGTTCGCTTTACGAGGCCGCAGGATCGACTCGCGTGCACGTGCGAGGCCCATTCCAGGCGACACATAACATGGGGACTTGCAGGCAAAGCAAGAAATCGCGGGACGGAGTGTGCAGCAGCCATGGCCAGACGCATGACGTGGACAACCTGTTCATATCGGATGGCAGCCAGTTCACGAGCAGCGGCGCCGAAAATCCGACCTTGACGATCGTCGCGCTGGCGATTCGCCAGGCCGATTTCATGGCGAGAGCCATGCAGCGACGCGAAATCTGAATCCGCCACAGGCGCCGGAGGCCTGTCATGTGCAGGGCACTTGTCTGGATCATCCTTTTCGTCGGGCTTGCCGGCTGCGCCACGCTGCCCGACGGCCGGCTCTGGGGCAAAGACGTCACATTTTCTCCCGGCTGGGAACGGGTGCGCGCCTCCGCGGTCCAGGCTGTGCGCGATCCATGGGTGTGGGCGCCACTCGCCGGTGCCGCCGGATTGCAGATCAATGGCTGGGACGGGAAGATTTCGACGTGGGCCATGCGTGAAACGCCGGTGTTCGGCTCGCTGGAAAACGCCAGGTCCTGGAGCGACAACTTGCGGGACGCGGCAGAGATCGCTGAAATGACAACCGTGCTGCTGACCCCAAGCGGCGAGGACACGCACTCCTGGTTCGTGAACAAGTTGAAGGGCTATTCAGTGGATCTGGCCGCAAAGAGCGCCGCCGGACTGACGACACACATTCTCAAGTCCACCACTGGACGAACTCGCCCTTCCCAAGAGAACGACAGAAGCTTTCCCTCGGGACATGCGTCCCACGCCGCAACCAATGGTCGGCTCGCGGCGCGCAATCTCGAATTCATCGACATGAATCCCGTTACTCGGCGGACGCTCGTCTACGGTCTGGACGCGGTTACCTTGGCAACCGCCTGGGCCCGCGTCGAAGCGGGCGCGCATTATCCGTCTGATACCCTGTTCAGCATTGCGCTGGGCAACTTCAGCGCAAACTTCTTCAAGAACGCCTTCATGGGGACGGATGGCAACACCAGGCAGGAGATCGCCGTCATCCCGACCGACGGCGGGTTGATGCTGAATTTCAGCACGAGGTTCTGACTAGCCGCGATTCGCGTCGATGAATCCGGCCAGGTCGTCCTTGAATTTCTTCATGGACGCCGGGTGCACGTACATCATGTGGCCGGCTTCATAATATTCGATACCAATGTTGTCACGCAGCTTTGACGGCAGCGTGAGGTGCTCCAGCACATATTCTACGGTGCCGTAGGGGCATGCCAGGTCGAAATAGCCCGTCTGGACCAGCACCTTCATCTTCGGATTCATGATCATGGCGTGCGCAAGATCGACCGATGTGTTCGGGATTGGTACGCGCGACTTGATGTCCGGCTGCTTATGGCGCTGGTCCCAGTCCTTATAGAGCTGGCCTGAAAGCACGTACTCGCGATCCGACTCGACCTCCAGCTCCTTGCGATAGTAATCGTTGAATGTCGCGACGATCGCCGGCGCGATGGAGCTGGCGTAGGGATCGTAATCCATCGTCTCGGACAACTGGTTGAGCGTGCCACCGACGTAGCGGGTGTCGATGCGCCCGACTATCTCGCCACGATCACGCATGAGCTCCTGGAGGAAATGACCTTCATCCATGCGCAGGTTAGCCTTGTCCCAGTAGCTGGCGGATACGCCCGTAAAGCGCTCGAGGCCAGCCAGTACCTGCTGGCGTTCCGCTGCGGTCGCGCGCGCGCCCTTGAACAGCACCGGCGCGTAAACTTCCTCGGCAAAGGCCTCGGCCTCGCGCAGAAACGGCAGGAGCTCAGCAGGACGCTGGGTGAGCGCCTTGTGGTACCAGGCAGTGGCCGCATACGTGGACAGGAAATTGACGTAGGGCGCGTCGAGCTGCAGCCCTGCGTTACCCGAGCCTAGGTCGAGATAGGGCGACACGAGAACGACGCCGTTGAGCGCCACATTGTGCTTGGTCAGGAGTTCGTAGGCGACGCCTGCCGATCGCATACCGCCGTAGCTTTCGCCCAGTATGAACTTGGGTGCAGCCCAACGACCGTACTGGTTCAGATAATTGACGATGAAGTCGGACACCGACTTGATGTCCTGGTCAACGCCCCAGAAATCCTTTTGATCGCCCTTGCCGACCGTTCGCGAGAACCCGGTGCCGACCGGGTCGATCATCACGAGGTCGGCGCGATCAAGGATGCTGTATTCATTTTCGACCGTGCGAAAAGGACCCCGGGTGTTGGTGTCCACGTCCTGGAGCACGGTCCGCTTCGGGCCGAGGATTCCCATGTGGAGCCAGGCCGACGCGGAGCCGGGCCCGCCGTTATAGGCGAAGACGATCGGTCGCGTGCGCGGATCGCCATCGTCCTTGACGTATGCCGTGAAGCCGAACAGGGCAATCGGCTCGTCATCGCCGTTTTTTATCAGCATGGTGCCGGCGGTTGCCGAGTAGGCCAGGCTCGCACCACCGATGCGCAACTTGTGTTTCGTGACCCAGACCTTCGCCTCAGGTACGGGTTTTTCGCTTTGAGCGGCCTTGGCCTCCCCCTCCGGCTTTGCATCGGCCGCGTGCCCAGGTTGGACGACGGCCGCCAGCATCAAGAACATAACGAGCATGCAATTGTGGTTTTTCATGGTTAGCCCACGGGCAACAATGGGAGGCGACGCAGTATAGCGAGCATCGAGGAACGGGCAATCGACCTTCAAGGTGCCTCCTCACCCGCCGCATCGGGAGTCCTTCGCTTCAGGCGCGGCTCGACCGCAATGATCGTGTTTGAAACTTCCTGTGCTGCGCGCATACCACCAATGACATGAATTCCGGTCGAGGAAACGGCTACGGCACGCAAATCCATGACGGCCGGCCCATCCGCAATCTGCCAGCAAACTCGCCGCAGATCGAACATCAGAACATCGGATTCCGGCTCGGATTGCGTGCCGTCGTAGCCGATGCCGTCATAGTTGTACGGATTGGCGCTGCCGCCGACGAACAGCAATCGATCGCCGTGGGCCAGGGCCGCCATCCGATAACGCGGGAGACCCGGGTGGGAAGTGACGCGGGTCCAGGTGATCTCAGTCGGTACCGTGGGGTCGATGCGCCCGAGCCAGCACTCGCTTGATGGCGCATAGCGATGCCGGCTGTCTTCGCGCAAGACCTGGACGCCGTCGCAGATCAGCATGCGCCCGCCAGTGATTGCGCCGGCGTGGCCGAAGACTCGCGCGAGCGAGTTATCGACGGGCGTAGGGATGTCGGCGAGCCGCAAGTAGCTTCGATCGGCAACGTCCAGCCGGTACACATAGGGAACAGAAGACTCGTTCCCGTCCGCGGCAATCGTATAACCGCCGAAGATGTACACGTGGTTGCCGACTGTCGCTGCCGCCGCAGCCAGCCGCGCGCGCCCGTCCGGGATTTCCGGTAGCGCAATCCAGTTGTCGGTGCCGGTCTGATGGACGTAGCCACCGGACCGCAGGTCCCGCCACGTCTTGCCGGGGCCGAGGCCGAACAGTGAAACTATGTATTCGCGACCGGCGGACTCGGTCACGGCGACGACGTTGTTTGTCACGGGTTCTGGCAAAGGAGGCGGCGGGGACGCGGCCCGTGCGATCTCGCATGCAGCAAGGAGCGTGATGAGTGACAGCCGGGGCATCAGGCCGGAATCGTCGCATCATTCTCCATGTACGTCGACCGGCGGCACTCTATAGAGTCATAGCAGGAGCGCAATCACACCTGCATCACGCGCGCAGGTAACAAGAGGCCGTTGATAATATTCTAGTGGGCACGGCCAACGCCCCAAAGCCGTCGACTTAGCTCAGCCGGAGGGCCCGCCTTTTTCAAAATAGTCGCTGAAGTAATCGATAAACGCCTTCACCACAGAGTCGACCGCCTCCTCCGCTGAACCCCCGAAGAAGCTCATGCTGAGCTCCCCGTCGAAATTCGCTTTGAGAACTTGCTGACCATTTGCCTTGTCGGTGAAGGTTGCCTGAATTGTGCAAAAGGCCTTGCCGGATCCAAATCCAATGAAGTAGCGTTTCGCGCGACTCCCTTTTTCGAAACTGATGACCGTTCCGTCAAGGCGAAGCACCTTGTCCGACCGATCAGTTGCGCGAACAACGTCACCAAAAATGCTCTTGCCCGGATTCTTTTCCCGATCCTTGATGACGGCCGCGTGCAGTTGATCCGCGAAGCGCCCTGCAAGGCCTTGAGAGTCTTGATCCGTCAACGCGCTGGTGAAGTCCCCGATCTCAAGCACTTCAAAGTTGGAAACTGGCTGCTTGGGCGGATCGACCATCGTGTATCTGGAAGAACCGCAGCCAGTAACAGTCATGGCAAACAAGGCCATGAGCATTGACGCGACGATGGATCTTGATGCGATGAATTGAGTCGTCATACATCCCCCTGCATGGCCTTTCCCGAACGTCAATTCGATTTCTCGATGGCCGTTGTTGGCTCTGGCCCTGACTGTCTCACGGAAGCTACGCTTGTGAATAGTGCCCCGCAAGAGCAGCGCACCTATGATGCTGCATCTATTTGATAAGGTTCAGAACCTTAGGTCTCAATCGGATGGACGAGCTTGTGACGAATGAGCAGACAAGTTCGTGCGAATGAAACACCCCTCGCCGTTCTCACTAGGGAAGGGTGTATCAGAGGATGCTAGCGGGGGCACACGGCAGAAACCACTATCCCGGGCAGTCAGGAACGCCGCTGCTTGGGGTGACACGCCGGCACGATTCTAGCGCGGGAGCGGATTGCGCGCTGTGACGACCGCCGAAAACGGGACCAGGCGCTGGGCCTGTTCGTCCCAGAGCCGAAGCCGCGCCGATCGCAGACTGGTCCGAAACGTCAGGCGCGGTGCCCGTTGCAGGCGCGGGTGCGATTCAAAGCACTCGCGCAATCGGTAATTCGGCACCCGGCTCGCCAGATGATGAATGTGATGGTAGCCAATGTTACCGCTGAACCAGTGCAGGATCGCCGGTAGGTCATAGAACGAGCTGCCCTCGACGGCCGAGCGCTCGACATTCCATGCACCACTCTTGGCCCAATAGGTGTTTTCGAACTGGTGTTGCACATAGAAGAGCCAGACACCGGCTGCTCCGGCCAGCAACAACACCGGCAGCTGCACGAGCAGCACCGTGTGCCAGCCCAGCAACAGCACGAGAACGCAGACGACCAGCACGAGCGCGGCGTTGTTGAGCCAGATGCTGGCCCATTCTTTGCGGAAGCTGCGCGGCAGGTCGAATGGGAAGCGATGCTTGAGCACAAACTGGTACAGCGGGCCAATGCCCAGCAGCACTGGCGTGCTGCGGTACAAGCGATATCCCAGCCGCCGCCACCAGGGTGCCGCCGCGTACTCGCTCACGCTCAGAGTGACAATGTCCCCGGTCCCGCGGCGGTCCAGGTTGCCGGATGTCGCATGGTGGATGGCATGGGTGCGGCGCCAGTAAGAGTACGGCATCAGCGTCACGACGCCGAGCACGCGCCCGACGGCGTCGTTCAAGCGCGGGTTGCTGAAGAACGAGCCATGGCCACAGTCGTGCTGAAAGATAAATAGCCGCACGTACAGTCCGGCAACCGGCAGCGACAGCAGCAACACGAAGCCATAGTTCCAGGCCAGCCGAACGCCGAGCACCATGATGCTCCAGCCAGCGACGAACAGCAGGCTCGTCGTCACGAGCTGAAACCAGGCTCGACGATTGTCAGCCCAGGCAAAGGGCGCGATCAACTGCCGCAATGGCGGTTCGGCGATTGTCGCTTGTGTAATAGCGGGGTCGGGCATGGTCTGAAGGGATTTTAGGCGGAACGCCAGTCTAAATGTGTAACCGTCGCCTCATATTTGGTACGCACACATCATAATTGCGCCTGGTACCCGGCAGGCTCCTACGTGGCCCGAACCGTCGTGTTATATAGCCATGCGATTAGCGCACCGCCGATCGCACCATCGACGAGCGCGTACAAAGCGCCAACGATCACGGCGACGAAGCCGTTGGCCGGATGAAATCCAGGGTAGATCGATGCGACCAAGTCCAGGAACGCAGCCCCATAGCCTGGCCACACCAGGTGGGCAACACCAACGAGCAGGACACAAGCACTCCATATGACGCCAATGGCGATCGCAAGGGCCTTGATGTTCATCTTCATGTCAACCTCCTGAACGGCGTACAACTCAATCCCGAATGAGGGTAATCGGCCTTCCGGCCATCCGCCACTCCAATGTCCGCCTGCGGTCGGCAGCGGTCAATACCGCACGCAGCATGATCCACTGAGCCCCGCAAGAAATCGATACGACGTAACGGCATGAAACTGCCGCAAGGCTGGCCGGCGTCGTGAGCTGGAAATGACCTGGGCTTAAGCTGCAATCCTGAGCGTGGTATTCTTTTTCCACCATGAGCAAGCCCAAGCTGACCTACTTCGATGCTCCGGTGAGTCGCGGGGAGGAGTGCCGCCTCGCCTTGCACCTCGCGGGCGTCGTCTTCGAGGACGTGCGCATCAACGCCGCCGACTGGCCCGCGATGAAGGAGCAGACGCCCTACGGCGGCCTGCCCATCCTCGAGCTGCCGGGACGGCCGGCTTTCGCTCACTCCAACGCCATCCTCGTGCTGATAGGCCGTCGTCATGGCCTGCACCCCGCCGATGACTTCGAGGCTGCGCGTCATGAAGGAATGATGCAGCACGTGGAAACGCTGCGCGCCGTCGTCTCGCCGACGCTGCGCATGGGGGACGCCGAGAAGAAAGCCGCGCGCGAGGCGCTCGTGGCAGGCTTCCTGCCGACGTGGGCAAAGGCCGCCGAGAAGAACATTACGGGCGCGCCGTTCTTCGGCGGGGAAAAGATCCACGTCGTGGACCTCAAGATTTTCATGGCGGTGCGCTGGTTTGGTGGCGGCAAGGTGGATCACATTCCCGCCACGATCTTCGCCGACTATTCCAAGCTCACGGGCGTGCACGACGGCGTGCGTGACCACGCCGGCGTGAAGTCCTGGTACGCGAAGTCTTAGGTACTGCCCGCCGTAAATTCCGAGAAGATGATGCAATATTCCTGCCTGGTCGCATCGAACATCGGCGCAATGATTCGCAATGTAATTGGCATGTTGATCCCTTATGCCGGCATTCCGGATTCACAGGAAAAAAGGGGAAGCCCGAGGGCTTCCCCTGCATCTCATTCCTGCGATGCCCGCATCAGTCCTGCGGCAATGGATCCGCAGCGAAATTGGCGTGCACCAGCATCCACTTGCCACCCTGCTTGGCATAGACGCGCGTTGACTTGGCGCGGTTGGGCTTGACCGTGCCGTCCTTGTCCTGCGTGTAACCCATGTAGTTGTAGCTCAGGATCGCGACGTCCCCGTAGACCTGCACCTTCGGGTTGAGCATTTCACTTACGAGCGAAGTGCCTGGATCCTTGTTCAAGGCCTCTGTGAACCGTGCCGTGAGGGCTCGGCCATCTACCCGGGTTGCCGCATCGCCATTCAACTCGGTGTAGTCTTCGGCGATGTTCTTCTGCGATTCGGCAAGGTTTTTCTGGTTTCCCGCCGCCCATTCAGCCTTGACGATACCGATGATCTCGGCCGCTACCGCCGGGCTCGCCGTATCGGCGTGAACGGACATGCCTGCTGTCGCGAGGGCAACAAGCAGCAACACTGAAATTCGACGCATTTGGGCTCTCCTCTGGAAATGGGCGAGCAGGCTAGCACGGAGTGACAACCGTGTGCGGTCCACGAGCGACAAGTGGTGCCGGACAATGGCATGCTGACGACCGCATGTCCGCCGTACTGCGCACACCCGATGAACGCTTTGCGAACCTCCCGGGGTATCCGTTCGCACCGCATTTCATCAGCGACCTGGAGGGCTACGCGGGACTGCGCGTCCACTATATCGACGAAGGTCCGCGCGACGCAGCCAAGGTGTTTCTGTGCCTGCACGGCCAGCCCACCTGGAGCTACCTCTACCGCCGCATGCTGCCGGTTTTCACGGCAGCCGGGCACAGGGTGGTGGCCCCGGACCTGCTTGGATTCGGCAGAAGCGACAAGCCGGCCGACGACACGCGCTACACGTTCATGTTCCACCGTAACCTGCTGAAGAATCTGGTGGAGAGCCTCGATCTCAACAACGTGGTGCTTACGGTGCAGGACTGGGGCGGGCTGCTGGGACTGACTCTGCCGATGGACATGCCGGACCGATTTTCCAGTCTCTTCATCATGAACACCGCGTTTGGGACCGGCGACGTTCCCCTCGGGCAGGGCTTTCTCGACTGGCGCGCGTACAGCAACAGGAATCCCGACCTGGCGGTGGGCAAGCTGCTCGCCCGTTCCTGCCCGCACCTCACCCCGGCGGAGGCCGCGGCCTACGACGCGCCATTCCCCGATGCAGCATTCAAAGGCGGCGTGCGGCGATTTCCGAACCTGGTGCCCGACAATCCTGATGCCGAAGGCGCCGCATTATCGCGCCGCGCCCGCGAGTGGTTCCGAACCGAGTGGGCGGGCAGCACATTCATGGCCGTCGGCATGAATGATCCCGTGCTGGGACCGCCCGTGATGCGCGCGATGGCAAAGATCATCCGCAATTGCCCACCACCGCATGAGGTGGCGGAAGGCGGCCACTTCGTTCAGGAGTGGGGCGAGGAAGTCGCGCGCACAGCCCTCGCCGTGCTGTAGTCGCCCGGCCTGCGGGTCGGGAGCGTGTTTCGGCACCAGCTTGAACTTCAGCTCCCCGTGCGGATGACGTCACGGTTTTTTCATCATTCGACCGTCTGACTTGCCTCTCGCGCCCCGCATCGCCTGCTGCTGGCGCGCAGCTTCGCGCGGCGGCGTGGACTCGGGTTCGCCTTGTTCCTGGGTTGGTCCGTGCGGCGCCTCGCGCATGCCCTTGACCGGGATGCGAGTCCTGGCCGTGCTGGGGGCGGTAGAAGTCCGCTGCACTGGAGGCCGTACGCCGTGCTGTTCGCCGTCGGTGCGCTCGAAGCCGCGCCTGCCGCGATTTGTCGCAGCAGAATCCCAATTGCGCTCCCGGTCCGAATGCCGCGCATCAAGGGTCGAACTCGTCTGTGACGACGCAGCCGCCGGCGCGAATTCCGATGCATGGCCGCGTGTCGGCGCAGTCTGGCCGCTGCGGTGCCAATCCCTGCCCCGGTTATCCTCATGATGCCGCGGCCGCGTGTTCCTGCGCGCGTCGGGACGCCACGTGGTCGTGATGCCGGGTGCGGTCAAAGTACGAATGTCTGACGTAGTGCCGTCGCCAGTACTGGCGCCCGTAGTACGGGTGCCTGGCGTAGCCATGCGGATAGACATGCACGTAGTGCGTGTTCCAGCTGACGATGTACGCAGTGGTCACGCCCCAGAAGAACCCCGAGCGGAACGAGTAGCCGGCGGGATACGGATAGTCATAGACCGGATAGCCGTAGGGGTAATACCGGATTGCCGGCGCCGAGTAATAGCTGACGACCTGCGTGGGCACGTAATAGGGCACATAGATGACCTGCGGGTCGGCCGGGGCGATCTGGATGGCCCCATCCGCATTGTCGACAACCTGATACTCGTCACTCTGCAGGTGGCCAGAGGACCGCGCCAGCGCGCGAAACTGCTGGATCGCGGCCAGCAGCTCCCGCTGCTGATAGACAAAGGCATCGCCGAGGTTGGCTGTCCAACGCAGGTTGTCGCTCATCATCCGCAGCACTTCGGGGTAATTGAGCAGCGCCACGACAGCATCGTCCCAACTGGCATCGGTTACCAGCGCGGGATTTTCCTGCTGCGCGTCGAGGAAACGTGCCGCCTCGACGACCTGCAGCGGGTAGGCCGACGCCGGCAACACGATGCCGATCAGGTTGTCGACATACAACGCGATCGGGCCGACGAGTTGCTGCAACTCGGCCGCGTCGTACGGCTCGGGCACCGTGGTCGGGTATGCCTGCTGCGCGCGTGCGCCGGGCGCGACCAGCAGGGTGGCCAGCAGGACTACCAACCAGATCAGGCCCGCAGGGGTCTTGCCGCCGGTGCCGAACAGTTTCCTCGCCATGACCCACCTCCATCTGCCTGCATACAGCAACGCGGTTCACATGATCCTGAGGGTCACGCTAGTCCTTCGTACCTGAACGCAGCGTTACCGCGGTGCGGGGCCGGGGTTCCAGATGATTTCCACGACCGCCGCGTCGTCCCCTTCAAGAGCACCGTAGCGCGCGCTTATCCGAGCACCACCTGGACGCGGTGTTCCGAACCGTCGTCGGAGAGCGGTATGAGCGCTTCTCCAGAGAGCGGGTTTCCGTCCAGGCTGACCCGCGACACTCCGCGGGAAACTCCGTTCGGATTCTCGACCGAAATCCGGTAGAGGCTGCGGCCATGACGGTAAGTGATCTCGAAGTGCTTCCACTCCGGGGGAATGCAGGGATCGATGGAGAGGGCGGCACCTTGCTTGCGAAATCCAAGAATCCATTCCAGGCCCGCTCGGTAGAGCCAGCCTGCAGCCCCGGTGTACCAGGTCCACCCTCCCCGGCCTACGTGCGGACGTTCGGAATAGACATCGGCAGCCACGGCGTAGGGCTCCACTTTGTAGCGGTGAATGTTCGCACGACGACTCGCATGATGAATCGGGCTCAGCAGGTTGAAGAACTCGACGGCCTTGCCACCCTCGCCGAGCATCGCGAATGCCATGACCGACCATGCTGCCGCGTGCGTGTACTGCCCGCCATTCTCCCGAATACCGGGCACGTATCCCTTGATGTATCCCGGGTCCAGCGGTGTTCGGTCGAATGGCGGGGACAACAACAGCATCAGGCGATCGTCCCGGCGAATCAGCCGTTCCTCGACCGACGCCATCGCCTGACGCGCCCGTCGCTCATCGCCCGCTCCGCTGATCACCGCCCACGACTGGGCAATCGAGTCAATCTGGCATTCTTCGCTTTGTGCCGATCCGAGCGGCGTACCGTCGTCGAAGAAGGCGCGCCTGTACCACGTTCCGTCCCATGCCTCAGCTTCCAGCGATGCCACGAGAGAGGCGGCCGTTTTCCGCCAGCCTGCTGCACGCTTTCGTTCGCCGCGCGAATCAGCAAGTTCTGCGAACTCCCGAAGGTTCGCGAGAAGGAACCAGCCCATCCAGACACTTTCGCCACGACCCTCGTGGCCAACACGGTTCAGGCCGTCGTTCCAGTCGCCGGTCCCGATCAATGGGAGTCCGTGAGCACCCAGGTCGAGGCTCCGGTCCAGGGCGCGCGCGCAGTGTTCGTACAATGTTGCGCGGTCCTCCGACTCCGTCGGCTGGAAGTAAGCCTCCTCCTGGCCCGCTTTGAGGGTCGGCCCCTCGAGCCACGCGATCTCTTCGTCGAGCACTGCTGCGTCATCGGTCGTCCGAAGATAGTGGACGACCGCGTAGGGCAGCCAGAGACGATCATCGGTGATGCGGGTGCGAACCCCGCGGCCCGTCGGAGGATGCCACCAATGTTGAACGTCCCCTTCGCGGAACTGACGCGCAGCGGCTCTCAGTATGTGCTCGCGCACCAGGTCGGGCCTCGCAACCGCCAACCCCAGCACGTCCTGGAGCTGATCGCGGAATCCGTACGCTCCTCCGGATTGGTACAGTGCGGAGCGGGCCCACATGCGACAGGAAAGTGTCTGATAGAGAAGCCAGCGGTTGAGAAGGAGATTCATCGCAGGATCCGGCGTTTCGACCTGCACCGTTTCCAGGACCTGATTCCAATGCTCCTCAACCTCGCGCAATACTGTCTCGCAGTTCAGCGAACGGTATCGTTCGATCAGGGACCGGGCCTCATCAGGACCGGCCGCCTGGCCGAGCAGGAACAGCACATCGGTCTGTTCTCCCGGTTCGAGTTCGACACCGGTCTGAAGAACAGCGCACGGATCCAGACCGGCTCCGGTTTTTCCTGACAGCTTCTCCCCCCGCTCCAGTGACGCGGGATGAGCAAGACTGGCATTTCTGCCCAGGAACTCTCGACGGTCACCGGTCCAGGATGTCTGGCGGCCGGCCATGTCGGCGAATGCGATCCGGTTCGCGAACTCTCCGTTCCACGAGTTCCGCGCAAAGATTGCCCGAGTCGTCGGTTCGATCTCGGTGACTACGAATGGTGCAGACCTGCTGCGCGAAACACCCAGCGCCCACTCCGCATAAGCCGTCACCGTGAGGCGCCGCTTGCTCTGCGAATTGTTCACGAGCGTCAGGCGGGAGATCTTGACGGAATCCCGCACTGGCACGAATTGCAGCAGATCCAGAGAGATGCCGTGGGACGTGTGCTCGAATCGACTGTAACCCTGGCCGTGCCGGATGACATAGGGCCAGGGCTCCTCGCGGACCGGAAGACTGGTGGGCCCCCATACCTGACCGCTGTCCTCGTCGCTTACAAAGAAAGTCTCGCCGGGGGTGTCACTGACAGGATCGTTCGCCCATGGCGTGAGCTTGTTCTCGCGGCTGTTAACGGACCAGGTGAAGCCCGAGCCCGATTCGGACACCTGGAACCCGAACTCCGGATTCGCTACCACATTGATCCACGGAGCCGGGGTCCACTGCCCCTCACCCAGGACCGTGACGTATTCGCGGCCACACTGCGTGAAGCCGCCAAGACCATTGAAGAACTCCAGAGCCAGTGCCGGAGCGGAAACGGCCTCCGCTTTCTCGCGCGGCGCTCGCAGACGCGACGGAACCGGTCCGGGCCGCGGTCCTTCCAGCCGAACCAACTGCTCTGCAAGCGTTCCCCGGTTTGCAAGGAGCACGACTCGTGACGTTGCGCTCAGGAGCAACTGGTCGCGCGCGGGCACGAGATCTGCCCGGAGCAGAAACACGGCTCCACGTCCTTTCAGCAGGACCTCTCCGGCAGCCTGGCTTGCCCGCACCATGACCTCGAGGGACTCCTGAAAATCCTGTGCGTAGGAAGCACCGCTCGCGTTGAGGATCACCAGATCCGCGGCGATTCCCTTCAAGTGCCAGTATTCCCGAGCGCGCAGCATCTGGCGGACGAGGTCGCGCTCCTCGTCCCGCTCGATGCGGACCAAGGCAATGGGAAGATCGCCTGAAATCGCGTATGGCCAGAGACCCGAAGCACTATTGCGGTTCGCTGCCACCACCTGAGGCGCGGCGCGCAATGTCGGATCCGCGTACAGGAAACGGTTCGCGAGACGCTGGAACAGGTGCGCTTCGTCCTGGCTAATCCTGAGGTGATGAAGCTGGACCTGCGCCTGCGTCCAGGCCAGCGAACTCTCCCGCTCGAAAGTCGTCGGCTGGCGGTATTTCTCCGCTATCTCGAGCGCTTCTTCGCGAGACGCCGCCACGAGCGTCGTGAAGATCAGGCGAACCGTCCCGTCCCTTGGAATCTCGAGCCGCTGACGCAGACTCACGATGGGATCGAGAATCGCACCTGTGGTGCCCGACAGCGGTCCTCCGTCGTTGACGGATAACGGAGACTGAATGCCGCGGCCCCGACCGAGAAATCGCGCGCGGTCACTCTCGCACTGAACCGGTGCTGCCGGTTGCCCGTCGACCGCGACGACGTGAGCGAGCCAAACCTGGCGCTCTTCCGCCGAACGCGGGCGCCGCGTTGCCAGCAGGGCCCCGAGCTCGGGGACAAACTCCGTCTGCATGAAAAGATTGGAGAATGAGGCATGCGCCTCATCCGCGGACTGGGGCGCCAGCACGACCTCGGCGTAGGAGGTAATGTCGATCTCACGGTCCCGATCCCCGACATTAGTCACCGTCAACTGGCGCAGTTCTGCGTCGTCCTCGGTGGAGACCACGATTTCGAGAGTGATAGACAGTGACCCATTGCGCTGGATGATCTTGGCGCGGTCCTCGGCATAGGCAACTTCGTAGTGGTCCATTTCCGTTCCACTCGGCTGGAAACCGGCAGACCAGACCTCACCGCTCCTGGTGTCGCGCAAATAGATGAACGTCCCCCAGCAATCGCGGGTCGTGTCTTCGCGCCAGCGGGTGACGGCGAGATCTTCCCATCGGCTGAATCCGGCGCCCGCGGCCGTGATCATCACGGTGTAGCGGCCGTTTGACAGCAGATGGGTGCGCGGCGTGATGTCGTGCGGCGACTCAAACCGCCGCAAGGTGGGAAGCGCGGAGTCGCGAACCAGCGGTGCGACCTGCACCTCCTCGCCCCGCGGCCGGGTCACGGCCACCATGCGCGGTGTCCGTTCCTGTAGCAGCAGTTCCGAGGCCTGGACCATCGGATAGGAATGAAAGCGTCTCTGCGTCACCCCGTCGTGAATCACGTTCCCAAGGGAGACGATCGTCATTCCCTGATGGTGGGCCATGTAGTTCCGGACCACGGCCACCTTGGCGTTTTCCGGCAGCTTCGATGGCGTGTAATCGAGTGCTTCATAGAATCCGTAGGCGCCGCGGGCCCCGGCCTTCTCGAGACGCGCAAAGTTTTCCAGCGCGGCCTTGGGCTCCAGCATCGCCGCCAGTGCGGTTGCGTAGGGAGCAACAACGACGTCCTCGAACAATCCTCGCTTGAGTCCCATGCCCGGCACGCCGAAATTCGAATACTGGTACGTCAGCTCCACGTCCCGGAGATTGTGGCCTGATTCGGAGACCCCCCACGGGACTCCCCGCTCGGCGCCGTACTGTATCTGTCGTACTACAGCGAGATGGCAGGTTTGATCCAGGATGCTGCGGGAAGGCTGCCGCATTACCAGCAGCGGCATCAGGTATTCGAACATGGAACCCGACCAGGATACGAGGGCGGCACCGCGCCCCACCGGCGTGAGCGCGCGGCCCAGCAGGAACCAGTGACGCGGTGAGACGTCGTTCTTGGCGATAGCCACGAAGCTTCCCAACCGCGCCTCCGACGCCAGCAGGTCGTAACAGCTCGAATCGAGCGCACCCGCGGCGACCCGATACCCGATGGCGAACAGCTTGCGCGTGGAGTCGAACAGGAACCCGAAGTCCATGGCCTCGGCCATCCGTTCGGCGCGCAGTGCGAGCGCGGAAAGACGATGCCCGATGGCGGTCTCCACCTTCTGCGGGTCGTCCAGACCCTCTAGGAGCTGGGCCGCCTCGATGTCGCGCACGTGGCTCCGCACGCATTCCTTCAACTTCATAGCCCAGTTCAGGACTTCGGAGGGAGAATCCTTCTCAGCGGTGCCCGCGAGCGTGCGGGTGATATCCAGGACGTTTTCTGCCTGCGATTCCAGGGCGTTGAGCCTGCTCGTCCATCCGGAAACCGATGTCGGCGGATCATCAAGCAGGCCGCGCATCCCCTCCACCGCTTCGTGCAGATGAGCCACCGTAACCGTCTGTGCACGGCCAGGAAGCTTGGCGCGTTTTTCCTCATCGACCAGGAGCTCGAGGGCATCACGGATTCCTTCCAGAACTTCCGGGCAAAAAGTGGGGCGATAGATGAATTCGCGACAGGCTTGCGCCACGGCGATCAAGTGCCCGGCCAGGTTGCCGCTATCGACCGTGGAGACGTAGACGGGATCGAGCGGCCGGAGATCGTGTATGCCGTACCAGTTGAAGAAGTGGCCGCGGAGACGACGCAGGTTCTTCATGGTTTCGAACGTGTCCTCGATCCGCTTCGCCGTGTCCAGGATCCCGATCCAGCCGAAGTCATGCGCAACCGTCGTGCTCAGAAGATAAAGTCCGATGTTCGTGGGCGACGTACGGTAGGCAATGACCGGCTCCGGGTCCTCCTGAAAATTGTCCGGCGGCAGAGCATGCCCCTCCGCATTCACAAACGTCTCGAAATAGCGCCACGTGCGGCGAGCGACAAGCCGCATCGAGCGCGTCTCCGTGGGTGTGAGTGCCTGTTCCTCGACGAGCCTGGGTGGGAGACTGATTCGCCAGGCGAAGGCGGGAGACAGCACCCACACCAGAACCAACGGTGTGGCCGCCGGCCAGGCCGCGGGCTTCAGCACGACGACCAGGATTCCCGCCAGCACGGCGAGGACGACAGCCCCGAGCAGGTGCCGGTAATAGTGTGCGAGTTCGAGATCGGCGCCGTATCCCGCCTGCGCGGCCGGTACCCACTCGAGCAGGTTCCGTTTCCTGATGTAGAGCCGCGCGATCGCGCGCAGGATGGCATCTGTAATGAACCATGCCCTGAAGGCCAGCATCGTGACTGACAGGAACATCTGGGACACGGCCACTAAGAAGTCCTGGCCCAGGGTGCGCAGCTGGCCATGCCTCGCGATGCCCCAACGCCGCGGCACGAGTCCATCGAGCACAGGAATAAGGGCCGGCACCGCGATGGATCCAACAAAGAGACCCATTCCGAGAAGCGGAGGAATGCCGGGAAGGATCCACGCTGCGACGACCAGCAGGAACGACGACGGCGCCGAGAGGCTTCGGCGAATGTTATCTACCATTTTCCATCGGCTGCGACCGGGAATGCGAACCTTCGACCTTCGGCCGGCGGCGTCGCGCGCATGGCCCAGGATCCAGGGCAGAAGTTGCCAGTCTCCCCGCACCCAACGATGCCGGCGGCGCGCGGCTACCTCGTAGCTGGACGGGAATTCCTCGAAGAGGTCCACGTCGGTCAGCAGCCCGGCGCGCGCGAAAACACCCTCGAAAAGATCGTGGCTGAGCAGCGAGTTCTCCGGGACCTTGCCTTCGAGCGCCGCCTCGAAGACCTCCACGTCATAAATTCCCTTGCCCGTGAAGGATCCTTCCTCGAACAAGTCCTGGTACACATCAGAGACCGCGGCTTCGTATGGATCGACTCCGCCGGGACCCGAGACAATCCGCTGGAATGCCGTGCTGGCCCGGCCGGTCGGAAGGAACGGCGTGATCCGCGGCTGCAGAATTGCGTAACCTTCAACGACCCGGCCAATTCGAGGATTGAAACGCGGCCTGTTCAGCGGGTGCGCGATAGCGCCGATCAAGCGGTAGGCGGTGCCCTTGGGAAGCCGGGTGTCGGCGTCCAGCGTGATGACATAGCGCACGCCCTCCGGCACTCTTGGCGGCTGGCCGCCGATCGGCATGAATGTGGTATCCGTGGCGCCGCGCAGAAGCCGGTTGAGCTCGTGCAGCTTGCCCCGCTTCCGCTCCCAGCCAATCCACTTGCTTTCCCGCTTGTTCCAAAGACGCCGGCGGTGCAGCAGCAGGAACCGGTCCCCGCCGCCGGGCGGACCGTCGTGCCTCGTGTTGAGGCGGCTCACTCCGTCTACCAGCGCGGAAAGCAGTTCCTCGTCGCCGGGCATCTGCTCGTGAGGCGCATCCTGCCAGTCCGTAATCAGCGCGAAATGCAGATGTCCTTCCGGATTCGCGAGATAGTGGACCTCGAGCTGTTCGAGTTGCTCGTCGATGCTGGATTGACTCGTGAGAAACGTCGGCACCGCGACCAGGGTTCGCATCTCCGGCGGCACGCCCTCGGTGAGTTCAAGCTTGGGGAGCCTCGTGGGTTGAAACAGGGCCGCAACCAGGCGATGCACGAGCGCCACTGTGATATCAGAGGCTGGAACCAGACCGAGAACAGCCAGCAGGACCAGGCTCTGGGGGCCAGCCCCGGCAGCCGCAGCGATCGACAGGAATCCGTAGAGCTGAACCGCTGTCAGGCCAATAATTAGCCCGAGGTATCCGAATACCGCATACGTGCGGTAAGCCCGTTGCAACCGCAGGCGCAGGTGCACGTGAAATCCCAGCTGTTGCTCGAATTTCCTCCTGCCCCTGGATACCAGGTAGTAGCCCGGGTCATCCGCAGCGCGTTCCGGGCCGCCGAAAAGCCTCGGTACGATTCCAGAGGAATCGACGTCCACCCCGGCAGAGGATAATTGCAGTCGCTCCGCGACCGCCTTTTGCGCCAGCCGCACAGCCTCCCGTGCCACCTCGATTTCCGGCTGGCCGGATCCACGAGACAGGATTTCGATCTGCCTGCGATACTCATCACGCGTCGCAAAATCCATGGCCTCATAAACCGGGCTCGCGCGCAGCTCTTCGTCGACCAGGCTCACGCTCTCGAAGAATTCGAGCCAGTCGACCGACGACATCCAGCGCATGCTGGTGATGATGTTGCGGACGGTCGCGTTGGCCGCACCCTGGGAATGATGCTCCCTGGCAACGACCTCCCCGGACGACGTCCCTTGGGCAATCAGCTTCTGATTGAGCCAGACCAGGGCTGGCGTGATTGATTCGTCCTGGTCCCGGAGCCGCTGGAGCAATTGGACTGCAAACGCACCCGCCAGCGGTGTTTCGTCCAGCTGGCGGAGCACGTCGTCGGTGTTCTCCGTCTGCCGACCGCTCAGTCCGAGCAAGCGGTCCGCCAGTTCGTCCGCCTTCGCCCGCGCATTGCGGGCGCGATTCACCTGGTCCGACAGGCGCCGCAGATTCTCCACCAGCGCCATGCGCAGATGGATGGGCACCGCCCAGATTTCGCCGATGCCAAGAGGCTGGACGCGCTGGTAGGCCCGGATAAAACGAGCGAGTGTTTCCACCTCGAACCGGGTGTCGGTGTGGGCCACGTAAGCCCAGGCGATGCCATAGACGCGCGGGCATCCCGCGAGGTGGCCAGCAGCAATTTTCGGCAGCCGACGGTAGTAGCTCTTCGGAAGATGGTCCCGTATCTCCCGGACCTGCTCGTCGACAACGTGAAAGTTGTCGAGGAGCCATTCCTCGGCCAGCGTGATGTCGCGCTTCTCGCCTACCGCCTCGACGATGTTGTGATAAGCATCGAGAAGAACGCGCCCGTTATCGCGGACCCTCGGCAGAAGATTTCGTCCTCTGGTAGGGCTCTCGGTGACGCGATCGGCCGCTGCCAGACTCTCGGCGTGTTGCTCAAGGCGCTCGACACCGAAGAGTTCCGCGCGGATCGGTTCGTCGACATCAGAAATTGCAGCGACCGCCCCTCTAGTAATATTCACGATCGCTGGCGCCACGGCAATGCGCAAGTCGATTGCGTAGCGCGGTATCCTGAACTAGGCCATTGATGGATCACTGTTGCTTCAATTCCCCTGCCATCAGCCTTCGATTGTGATCTTCGCATCGATCTGGTTACAGAACCACTCAAGGATCAGGCTTGTGTCGCCTATCCCGTCGCCAAGGTCTCGCTAGTCGCGCTCTGCTACTGTCAGCCGGAATCTCTCGGGGCGGCCCGCACTCAGCAGCAGAATCCCCGCCTTTCGAAGTATGCTCCGCCTGCCTATTGCCGATTATCCGAGAGCACCGTACATGAATAACAAGGTGGCATTGGTCACCGGAGCCAGTTCCGGAATCGGCACCGCCGTTGCGCGCCGTCTCTCGAGTGATGGTTTTTCCGTCATGGCTGCGGGCCGGGATGCGGCTCGTACCGCTAAACTCGCATCCGAACTGCCTTCTGCGCACACCTGCGTCGGCGACCTGACGACTTCGAAGGCCTGTGAGGACCTTATCGCCGCCTGCGTGAAGGCATTCGGGCGGCTCGATGTGCTGGTGAACAACGCCGGCATCTACCATCCGGCCAACGCCCAAGAAACGACCGACCCGATCTGGCAGGAGACTATTGCAATCAACCTCAGCACGCCGTTCTTCCTCTCCCGCGCGGCAATGCCGCAACTGCGCAGGAACAAAGGCGTCATCGTCAACATCGCCTCTGATTGGGGCCTGGTAGGCGGCCGGAACGCGGTCGCCTATTGCGCGAGCAAGGGTGGCCTGGTGTTGATGAGCAAGGCGATGGCCATGGATCACGCCGCCGAGGGCGTGCGCATCAACGCCGTGTGTCCGGGCGACGTCGAAACTCCGATGCTCTACCGGTCAGGGGCCGTTCACGGTCTCGACGAGAAGAGCGCGCTGCATGAAGCGAATGCGTCCAGCCGGACTGGCCGTGTCACGACGGCCGCGGAAGTGGCCGCGCTCGTGGCCTTCCTTGCGTCCGACGCCGCCGCGCAGATCACTGGTGCGACGATCGCGATCGATGGCGGCAATACGGCCGGCTAGGCGCGCTGATCCCACCGCCGCGCCCCAGGTGAATTGCGGGAACTTAATGCGATAACAGAAATCCCGCCGTGTAGCTGGGGTTCTGATGGGTTCGGTAGCGAGGGCAACATTGCGGAATTCTCAATACGGGCGCGGCTTCAGGACCGATGCTGTGGCCGGCGCAGCTACCTAGCCAGTTTTCCCGAAACACAAAAACCCTTCGGCTCGCATCCCATACCCCGTTCACTTTTTTGTCCGACGCGGGAGCGACTTCCTGCGCTGCTCACCCGCGTACCAGATCGACCGCTCCGACGCGCCAAAAAACCTCCTGTCCTCTTCATCGCTGCGCCGATCGGCATACTTTTTGAAACGGCATCGACACTGTTGTGGCATCGAGCAATCCGGCAATGGCAGACTCGGCGCTTCAACGGCCAGGCTTTTGGTGTCCTTCAGCGACTTGACTGCGGAACAGCAATTGCTTGCCGTGATAATCGCAACAGCCGGGTACTCTTTCACGTCCGCCCTTTGAGTTCTGGCCAACGCGGCTAGATCTGGGCTCAAGTTTCAACGAGTCGGCCAGAAAGAACTGTGACAGCGTGCCAATTTGCTGAACGACGTGAATTCGCAAGCCGCTGCTCGCACTACGCAGTCCAGTAGCAAAAACCCCGCGCGGGGCCGGGGTTCCATAGAAGGTTGGTAGCGGGCGGTCGCTTGCAAATTTACGAAATGGCATGGCGTGCTGAGATATTGCTCCGCTGATCACAGTGGCAGCCTCGGAAATCGGCACGTCAGACCGCCGCTGCCGCGGTTCGGCGCGCCAATATGGATGCACTGACAGAAACCGCATTGGTCAATCCACCCGAAGCTATGTGCTGTCACAGCACCCGGCGGCTCTGCCCCTATTTTACTGCCTCCCTTACGACGGAGTATCATGGTGTACTGATCGCGAAATGCATCGTGAGGCGTTGCCCCGTATGCGGGGTGTTTCTTGGCTTCGGGGACTGCAATCGCGCCAATCAAAAGGACACCAATATGAAGACCATGATCCGGGTACTTGTGCCCATCGTATTCCTGGCAGTGGCCCTCACCGCCTGTGGCCGGAAAGAGGCCGAAGAGAAGGCTGCAGCCG
>JAQBHG010000013.1:0-53748 GCA_032127975.1 Steroidobacteraceae bacterium | reverse complement strand
CAAGCTGAGGGTAGAGGACGACCGAAACCATGGCCCAGAGCGCAGCTGCAGTCAAAGACATCCCCTATGCCTGGGAAGGCAAGGACCGCAAGGGCAACAAGGTCCGCGGCCGCCTGCTGGCCAAGAACGAGAACGAGGTGCGCGCGGACTTGCGCCGCCAGAGCATCGTTCCGATCAAGATCAGGAAGCAGCAGCGCCTGTTCAGCACCGGGGGCAGTGTCAGCGCGCTGGACATCGCACTCTTCAGCCGCCAGCTCGCCACCATGCTCGCGGCGGGCATCCCGCTGGTGCAGGCCTTCGAGATCGTCGGCGTCGGCCATGAAAAGCCGTCGATGCAGAAGCTGATCCTCGACATCAAGCTGAATATCGAGGGCGGCAGTTCGCTGCACGAGTCGCTTGCCAAGCACCCGATCTATTTCGACGACCTGTACGTCAACCTGGTCGAAGCTGGCGAGCAGGCCGGCGCGCTCGAATCGCTCCTGGACAAAGTCGCCACCTACAAGGAAAAGACCGAGGCCCTCAAGAAGAAGATCAAGAAGGCACTGTTCTACCCGGCCGCGGTGCTCGCGGTCGCCGTGATCGTGACGTTGATCCTGCTGCTGTTCGTCATCCCGCAGTTCGAGGAGTTGTTCAAGGGCTTTGGTGCGGACCTGCCTGCGTTCACGCGCATGGTCATCGAGATGTCGCGATTCGTACAGGACCAGGGCTGGTGGATGGCCATGCTTTTCGGCGGCACCATTTTCTTCTTCCTCTACTTCAAGAAACGTTCACGGGCATTGCGCCACGTGCTCGATCGAGCGATGCTGAAGCTGCCCGTGGTCGGCCCGATCCTCGTCAAGGCCGCGATCGCGCGCTATGCGCGCACGCTGGCCACGATGTTTTCGGCGGGCGTGCCGCTGGTCGAGGCCATGGAATCCGTCGCCGGCGCAACCGGAAACATCGTCTACGAGCAGGCCGTCATGCGCATGCGTGACGAGGTCGCGACCGGCCAGCGCCTGCAGCGCGCGATGGAGAATACCGGGCTGTTCCCGAACATGGTCGTGCAGATGATCGCGGTCGGCGAAGAGTCGGGCTCGCTCGACGAAATGGCCGCCAAGGTCGCAGACTTCTACGAACTGGAAGTGGACACCGCCGTCGACGGCCTGTCTTCGCTGCTCGAACCGCTCATCATGGCTTTCCTCGGCGTGCTGGTCGGCGGTCTCGTCATCGCGATGTACCTGCCGATCTTCAAGCTGGGCGCCGTGATCTGACCGGGCCGCCGGAGCCCTGGGCCATGCTGGCGGCGAACCCGGCCGTATTTGCGACGGTCGCCGGGCTCTTCGGCCTTGCGATCGGCAGCTTCCTGAATGTGGTGATCTACCGCCTGCCGCTGATGCTGGAGCGGCAGTGGCGTGCGCAATGCGCGGAGATCACCGGCCAGGCCGCGGCGCCTGAGGGCGAATCGATCAGCCTCTCGAAGCCGCGCTCGCGCTGCCCATCCTGCTCCGTGCAGATCCGTGCAATACACAACATTCCGGTGCTCAGCTACCTGGCGCTGCGCGGCCGCTGCGCTTCCTGCAATGCCCCGATTTCCCCGCGCTATCCGCTGGTCGAGCTCGCGACGGCCGTGGTCACCGGCGTGGTCGCCTGGCATTTTGGATTCGGCTGCCAGGCTGCGCTCGCGCTCATATTCAGCTGGTACCTCATTGCGATGACAGGCATCGACGTGGACCGGCAACTGCTGCCCGACGTGCTGACGCTGCCCTTGATGTGGCTCGGATTGCTCGCGAGCCTGTGGCCCTCTGTCGGCATGGCCTCGCCGCGCGACGCGCTGATCGGCGCCGCCGCCGGTTACCTCGTCCTGTGGAGCGTGTTCCAGGCCTTCCGGCTGGCCACCGGCAAGGAAGGCATGGGCTACGGCGACTTCAAGCTGTTTGCAGCGATCGGCGCCTGGCTTGGCTGGCAGATGCTGCCGCTGGTGCTGCTGTTGTCCGCCGTCGTCGGCGCCGCGGTTGGAATCACCCTGATCCTCGCGAGGCGCCACGGTCGCGGCGTGCCGATACCCTTCGGGCCGTATCTCGCGGGCGCAGGCTGGATCGCGATGCTCTGGGGTCAGCCGATCATCGAGCGCTACCTGGGCGTCGCGGGCCTGCGCTGACGATGGGCCGCATGCTGCGCATCGGACTCACCGGCGGAATCGCGAGCGGCAAGACCACCGTTGCGGACCTGTTCGAAAGCTTCGGCGCCACGGTCATCGACACGGACCGGATCGCCCGCGACGTCGTGATGCCCGGCCAGCCGGTGCTTGCGTCGCTGACCCAGGCGCTCGGGCACGGCATTCTCGATGCAAAGGGCAATCTCGACCGCGAGCGCCTTCGGGAACGAATATTCAGTGACGCCGCGACGCGCGGCATCGTCGAGGGAATCCTGCACCCGGCGATCATTTCAGAGCTGATGCGCCGCGCAGGCAGCGCGCCCGGCCCGTATCAGGTCCTCGTGATTCCGCTGCTGGTCGAGGGCGGCCATCGCGGACTGGCGGACCGGGTGCTGGTCGTGGATTGCCCCGAGGAACAGCAGATCGAGCGGCTGATGCGCCGTGACGGCGAAACCCGGGAAAGCACCGCCCGTGCGCTCGCCGCCCAGGCCACGCGTGTAGAGCGCCTGCATGCTGCCGATGACGTCATCGTGAATGACGGCAACCCCGCCAAACTCGTCGAGCTGGTCGCCGGGCTGGACCGCAAATACCGCCGCCTGGCGGCAAAAATCTGAGGATTTGACATGGCACCGGGCCGCAGTTCAGAGCATGCGTTGTTTACGCGGCCGGAAGCCGTGTCGCAGAATAGGGGGATGTTCGAGCCCGTGCCCGAATCCCGGGTCGATCCGGAGCCGATTACCTACGAGCAGCCGCTCAACGAGCGGATGCGCGCATTCATGCGGCTCGAGTTCCTGTGGCTGCAGCTCTCGTACCATGCTGGCGTTCCGAACCCCTGGTCCAGCCGTGCCGCAGTCGCGGGGCTCCTCGAAATCCTCGCCATCACTTCACGCGGCGACGCGCGTGGAGACGTCCTGAAGGAACTCGAGCGGCAGATGTCGGCGATGCGCGACTACCAGAATCGCCCGGGCGTCGACGGCACGCGGCTGCGCTCGATCCTCGCCGCGCTGGTGCGCCGGCGCGAGGAACTGAATGCCGCCGGCGCGAACTTCATGCAGCGCCTGCGCGAATCCGAATTCCTGAATGCGATCAAGCATCGCAGTGCGATCCCGGGCGGCACCTGCGAATTCGACCTGCCCGATTACTATCATTGGCTCAATCTCGAGCCGGACCTGCGCGAGAGCGATCTCGCCGACTGGCTGGTCACGATTCGCCCGCTGTGCGAATCGGTTTCCGAATTGCTGTGGATCACGCGCGAGAACGCCGTGCCCCGCGACGAGCTGGCGCCGGGTGGCGTCTACCAGATCGCATTCGAGCGCGACCGGCCGGTGCAGCTCGTGCGTCTCACATTGCCCGGCGGTTCGCGGCTCTACCCCGAGGTCAGCGGAAGCCACCACCGCTGCAGCCTGCGATTCCTGCGCTGGAACAGCGTGCACAGCCGGCCCGTGCAGGCGACCGAGGATGTGCGCTTCGTGCTGACGACCTGCTACTGATCGCGATGGCGACCAAGGTCAATTGCCCGCATTGCAAGCGCCAGTGCGAATGGCAGGACAATCCCTGGCGGCCATTCTGCAGCGAGCGCTGCAAGCTGATCGACCTGGGCGCGTGGTTCCAGGAACGCCACGCAATTCCGGGCGAACCGGTGGAAATCCCCGACGCGGACCCCGACGCCGAATCACCGAAGCACTGAGGCACAAAGACAAAAGGGGCCTCTCCCTTTTTCCTCATAAAGTTCCGGAGGAAAAAGGGAGAGGCCCCTTTTGTCTGCCCTTCCTAGCTGCCCCCTGCCATCCCGAGATGCTTCGCGAGGAAAGCCCACTGGTTCGCCCAGTCCTCGATCTGCATCCAGGCAGGCTTGCCCGCGCCATGACCCGCGCGCGTCTCGATGCGTACCAGCACCGGATTCGCGCAGCCCTGCGCGTACTGCAGCGCCGCCGTGAACTTGAAGCTGTGCCAGGGCACGACCCTGTCGTCATGGTCCGCGGTCGTCACGAGTGTCGGCGGGTAGCAGCGGCCGGGCGCGAGGTTCTGCACCGGGGAATAGCTGTGGAGTGCGCGGAACTGTTCCGGGTCCTCGACCGTGCCGTAGTCGCTCGACCACGCGTAGGCATTGGCGCTGGCCGTGTGATAGCGCAGCATGTCCATGACTCCGACACCCGGCAAGGCGGCGCCAAACAATTCCGGCCGCTGCGCCAGCACCGCGCCGACCAGCAGGCCGCCATTGCTGCGACCGTGAATGGCGAGCCGGGAAGGCGCGGTGTAGCGCCTGGCCACGAGCCATTCGGCGGCAGCGATGAAATCGTCAAAGACATTCTGCTTGCGTGTTTTCGTGCCGGCCTCGTGCCATGCCGCACCGTATTCGCCGCCACCGCGCAGGTTCGCGACCGCATAGATGCCGCCGCGCTCGAGCCAGGCCGCATAGACCGGGCTGTAAACCGGTGTCAGCGATATGTCGAACCCGCCATAGCCGTAAAGCAGCGTCGGGCTGTCGCCATTCATGACCGTGTCGCGCCGCCGCGTGATGAACATCGGGATGCGCGTGCCGTCCTTGCTGTCGTAGAAGACCTGTTCGGTCAGGTACGGGCTCGCGTCGAATGACAGCTGTGGCCGCCGGAACGGCTGCGTCTCGTCCCTGGCAACGTCATAGCGATAGAGGGCGAGCGGTGTCAGGTAATCCGTGTAGGCGAAAAATGTCTCGTTTTCCTCCGGCGCATCCGGGAATCCGGTCACGGTGCCGAGCCCCGGCAGGCGGATCTCGCCGCGCAGGCTGCCGTCCATGCGGTAGACGCGCAGCCGCGAGCGCGCGTCCTCCAGGTAATTCGCGATCACGTGACCGCCCGCCAGGCTTGCCTGATAGAGCCGGGCCTGCGCTTCCGGCACGATTTCGACGGGTTCGGGTCGGGCGGGGTCGATCGCGATCACGCGACCGCGCGGCGCGCCCTGCGTCGTCTTGAAGTAGAGCCGCTCGCCGACCGCGCCCAGGAAATCGTAGATGCCGTCCCACTTGTCGAGGATCCGCATGACCGGCGCATCGGGCTTCGACAGGTCGCGCAGGTGAATCGCATTCGAATCGAAGCCGTACGAGATGACCAGCACCAGCCAGCGCCCGTCCTGCGACACCAGCCCGTAGGGGTTGTGGCGCGGGTTCTCCGGCGTCGCGTAGACGGCTTCATCGTCTTGCTGGGCCGTGCCAAGCCGGTGCCGGTAGACGCTGACCTGCTGCTGGTCGTCGCCACGGCCATCTGCGCCCGTGGGATAGCGCGAGTAATAGAACGAGCTCGCATCCGGCACCCAGGACACGCCCGTGAACTTGGTATCGCGGATCAGGTCCGGCAAGTCGCGGCCCGTGTCCACTTCCCTGACGCGCCAGCTGTCCCAGTCGGTACCGCCATCGGACACCGCGTAGGCGACGTAGCGGCCATCCGGGCTGATCGAGTAATCGGCGAGGGACGCCGTACCGTCGCTGGAAAGCGTATTGGGATCGACCAGCACGCGCGGGGTCGCGTTCAGCGTTGCAGCCCAGTACAGGACACCCTGGTTCTGCTTGCCGTTCTTCTCGACATAGAAGTAACGATCGCCACGCTTGACTGGAACACGCGACTTTTCGTCGAGCCAGCTATAACCGTACTGCTCGTAGTCCCACAGCTCGGTGAGCCTTGTGCGTATCGCTTCGCGCGCGGGGATCGCGTCGAGGTAGGGCTGCGACAATTCGTTTTCGGCCGCCACCCAGGCCGCGATTTCCGGCGTCGCCGTTTCCATCCAGCGGTACGGGTCGGCGACTTTTGTACCGTGAAATTCGTCGATTACGGGGCCGCGTGCCGCGGCCGGGTACTTCGGCGCCGGCAGTTCGTGGGCGGCGCTCATGATCGGATGGGCCGCCAGCATGGCGAGGGCAACACCGGATATGACATAGATGCGCACCGTGCTTACACTCCATGCGGAACGGGCGCGCGGATTCTAGCAAAGCTGCGCGACAGCAAAGCCCATCTGCGACAGTACGGAGCACCGATGCGTTCATTTGTGACTGGTTTCGCGGCAAGTCTTGCCCTGGCGGCCGCTGCGGGCGCCAGCGACCTGACGGTCGAGCGCCTGTTTGATGCCCCCGACCTGCAGGGTCCTTCGTTGCGCCAGCTGAAATTTTCGCCCGACGGTGCACTCGTTTCCTATCTGCGGGGCCGGGATGACGATCCGCAGGCCTACGACCTGTGGGCCTACGACATCGCTGCCGGCCGGCATCGGCTGCTGATCGATTCGCGCGGACTCCTGCCGACAGTGGAAATCCTTTCGGCCGAGGAAGAGGCGCGCCGCGAACGCCAGCGCACCGCGGCGCTGCGCGGCATCGTCGAGTACCACTGGGCGCCGGATTCACGCGGCCTGCTATTCCCGCTCGGTGGCGACCTGTACCACTACGATCTGACCGGGCCGGTGAATCAGGCTGTCAGGCGGCTGACGGCGACCGATTCCTACGAGACCGATCCGCAATATTCGCCGAAGGGACGCTATGTCGGCTTCATCCGCGACCAGGATCTTTACGCCGTCGAGATTACGACGGGTACGGAACGGCGACTGACGACCGGCGGCGGCGGACTGATCAGCCACGGCGTCGCGGAATTCATCGCGCAGGAGGAAATGGATCGCAACACCGGATACTGGTGGTCGCCCGATGAGCGCCATGTCGCGTTTACGCGCGTGGACGAATCGCCGGTCGCCGAACTCGAGCGCTTCGAAGTCCACGCGGACGGATTTCGCGTGCTCCGGCAGCGCTACCCGGCCGCCGGTGCCGCGAATGCTGATGTTCGTCTCGCCATTCTCGCGATGGATACCGGCGAGATCGCCTGGGCAGATCTCGGCCGCATCGATCAATACCTCGCGCGTGTGAACTGGTTTCCCGAGGGCGACCGGCTGCTGGTGCAGCGCCAGTCGCGCGACCAGAAACGGCTGGACCTGCTGGCCATTTCGGTGACGGGTGGCAGCGGACGCCTGCTGTTCTCGGAATTCAGCGATACCTGGGTCGAGTTGCACGACGACCTTCACTTCCTGCCGGCCCGCAAGGAACTGCTGTGGGCTTCGCAGCGAACCGGACACAATCACCTGTATCGCTACGGCTATGACGGCCGGCCGAAGGGCGCCGTCACCGAGGGCGACTGGGATGTCCTGGGCGAATCGCAGTCGCCGGCAGTCCGCGGCATCGATGAGAAGCGCGGCCGTGTCTATTTCATGGCGACCCTCAAGACGCCGCTCGAGCGGCAGCTTCATGTCGCCAGCCTCGATGCACGCGCCCAACGCGCGCCACGGATGGTGACGTCGCAGGACGGCTGGCACAACGTCACGATGTCGCCGGACGCGAAGCGCTACCTGTTGAGCTACAGCGACCCTGGCCAGCCGCCGCAACTGTCGCTGCACGACGCCGCCGGCAAACGGCTCACCTGGCTGGTCGAGAACCGGCTCGATGACCGGCATCCCTACGCGCCATACCTTGCCCGGCATGTGACGCCGGAATTCGGTACGCTGGCGGCGGCCGACGGCACGCCGCTCTACTGGCAGCTCCACAAGCCCGCCGGATTCGTGGCGGGCCGCCGCTACCCGGCGATCGTGCTGGTGTACGGCGGGCCGACCGTGCAGATCGTGCAGCGCCGCTGGGGCGATCGGCGCGGTGGCCAGGCGGCGCAACTCTTCACGCAGCGCGGCTACGTCGTGTTCGCGCTCGACAATCGTGGGGCCGGCGGCCGCGGCCAGGCCTTTGCGACCGCGCTCTACCGGCACCTGGGTGGCGTTGAGGTCGTGGACCAGTTGCAGGGCGTCGAGTGGCTCAAGCAGCAGTCGTTCGTGGACCCGGCGCGCATCGGTATCCATGGCTGGAGCTATGGCGGCTACATGACGCTGCTGATGTTGATGCAGTCACCCGGCACGTTTGCCGCCGGCGTCGCAGGCGCACCGGTGACCGACTGGCAACTCTACGATACTCATTACACCGAACGCTACCTGGGCATGCCGGATGAGAATGCCGATGGCTACCAGCAGTCGAGTGTGCTGGCCCATGTCGGGGCGCTGCGTGACCGGCTGCTCGTGATGCACGGCATGGCCGACGACAATGTGCTCTTCACGCACACGACACTGTTGATCAAGGAGCTGGTCGCCGCCGGCCGGATGTTCGAAGTCGTGCCTTATCCTGGCAGCAAGCACGGCGCGCTCAGTTTCAGGGATACCGGCATCCACGGCTGGAACACGATCCTGGATTTCTTCGATCGCGAGCTACGACCGGGCGACCTTTGACGTCGCGATGATCGCGCAGCCATGCGCGCCGGCCAGCTGCAGCTGGGCGAGGCGGCGCGCGTCCGGGTACCAACCCGCAAACACCGGGATGCCGGCGACCACGCAAAGATGCTCGAGCTCGCGATGCAGCATCGGGCCGCGCTTCGGCGCAACCACCAGGAAATGCGCGCCTTCGCCGATCGACTCGAGCGCGGCAGCCTCGTCCTCGCAGACCACGCCGACCAGGAATGTGCCCGCGCGGTCCACATGCAGGTTCTGCCCATGCCGGCGCAGCACGGCGCCGTCGGCCCCGGCTGCGGCGGCAATGCGAATCGCCTCGGCACCGTCGCCCAGCGCAAAAACGCGGTGACCCGCAGCGCGGGCATTTCGCACGACAGCGGCATCGAGTTGCGCGGCCGACGATTCGGCAATGTGCCAGAAGACCGTCTGCGCCTCGCTCCCACCCAGCGCTGAAAGCTGGGCCGGGCCGGAGATGACCCGGGCGATTTGCGGCAGGCGCAATGCCGTCACCATGGCGCGGTCGGCCTCCAGCATGTCGTGGCCCGGCAGATCGTCGGGTTTGACCCAGGCCAGTGCCTGCGAATCGAGGCCTTTCGGAGTGCCCGCGTATTCGATGACGCGCCAGAAGTCGAGCAGGACGCGGCGATCGTTGTAGCTGTGGTACAGCCGGATCAGCGGCCGGGCCGAGTGCACGGTGACACCAAGCTCCTCGGTCAGCTCGCGCTTCAGGCCGACGAGCCGGTCCTCGCCGAAACCCAGCTTGCCGCCGGGAAATTCCCAGCGCCCGGCCATGTGGCTGCCACGCAGTCGTTGCGCGATCAGGACCCGGCCGCTGGCGTCGAACAACGCGCCGGCGATGACATGATTTTCCGGAAGCTCCGCCATCCCTGGTGTTCCTGCTCCTGAGGCAACCACTCTCAACCGCCCGTTCTCTGAATCGCCCCGTGACAGTGTTTGTATTTCCTGCCCGAACCGCAAGGGCAGGGCTCATTGCGTCCGATCTTGCGCTCGCCACGCACGAATGGCGGCGCAGCGGGGGCTGGTGCCGCCGCTGCGGCAGGCGCGCGGCTGGAATCCACCGACACCGGCCGCGATTCGGTTGCAATTGCGGGCGGCTCCGCGTGCTGCAGCTGCATCCGGCTCTGCAGGCGCCGCTGGCGCTCCGCCTCCTCGCGTTCGATCTCTTCCTCAGTGCGCACCTGCAGGCGCTGCAACATCATGACGGTGTCGCTGCGAATGCGGTCCAGCATTGCAGTGAACAGCGCGAAGGCCTCGCGCTTGTACTCCTGCTTCGGATTCTTCTGTGCGTAGGCGCGCAGGTAGATGCCCTGGCGCAGGTAATCCATGCCCGCCAGGTGCTCGCGCCAGTGGCCATCGAGCTGCTGCAGCATTACCGCGCGCTCGAGGTGGCGCATGACCGGCTCGCCGACCTGCTGGATCTTTGCCTCGTAAGCCGCTTCGATCGCCTCGAGCAGCCTTGCGGCAGCCTCGTCGCCACGCCGTTCGGGATTCTCGGCGAGCCAGGCCGCGAGCCCGGTGCGCACCGCGAAGTCGCGCTCGATGGCCTGCTCGAGCCCGGCAACATCCCATTGCTCTTCCACGCTCTCGGGCGGGATGTAGGCGGCGACGATTCCGTGCACGACCTCGGCGCGCACGTCGCGGATAACGCCCGCGATGTCGTCAGTGGACATGATCTCGGTGCGCTGGCGATAAATGACCTTGCGCTGGTCATTGGCGACGTCGTCGTATTCAAGCAGGTTCTTGCGCGCGTCGAAATTGTGCGACTCGACTTTGCGCTGTGCATTCTCGATCTGGCGCGACAGCATCCGGCTCTCGATGGACTCGCCCTCGCGCATGCCGACTGTGCGCAACAATGATTTGGTGCGCTCCGGGTCGCCGAAGATGCGCATCAGGTTGTCTTCGAGGGAAAGATAAAATCTGCTCGAGCCTGGGTCACCCTGCCGTCCCGAGCGGCCGCGCAGCTGGTTGTCGATGCGACGCGACTCATGTCGCTCGGTGCCGACGATGTGCAACCCACCCGCCGCAATGACCTGCGCGTGCAGCTGCTGCCATCCACCCTCGAGTTCGCGGGAGCGCGCCTCGAGCTGCGCAGGCTCGAGCGTCGTGTCCTTGCGCAGCTGCTCGATCTGCTTCTGGACATTGCCGCCGAGCACGATATCGGTGCCGCGGCCCGCCATGTTAGTCGCGATCGTCACGCTGCCGGGCCGTCCGGCCTGCGCAATGATCATTGCCTCGCGCTCATGCTGCTTGGCATTCAGGACCTCGTGCGCAATTCCGGCTTCGCGCAGGAGCCCCGACAGCAGTTCCGAGGTCTCGATCGAGGCCGTGCCGACCAGCGCGGGCTGGCCGCGCGCCACGCAGTCGCGAATATCCTCGATGATGGCCGCAAACTTGTCCTTCTGGTTCAGGTAGACCAGGTCCGCCTGATCGTTGCGGATCATCGGCTTGTGGGTCGGCACGACGACGACCTCGAGCCCGTAGATCTGCTGGAACTCGAAGGCCTCGGTATCCGCCGTGCCGGTCATGCCGGAAAGCTTCCGGTACAGGCGAAAGTAATTCTGGAAGGTGATCGACGCGATGGTCTGGTTTTCCTCGCGGATCCGCACGCGCTCCTTGGCTTCGACGGCCTGGTGCAGGCCGTCCGACCAGCGCCGGCCCGGCATCGTGCGACCGGTGAACTCGTCCACGATGATGACCTCGCCGCCGCGCACGATGTACTCGACGTCCTTGTTGTAAAGGACGTGGGCGCGCAGTGCCGCGTTCAGGTGGTGCATCAGCCGGATGCTGGCCGGGTCGTAGAGACTGTCGCCGGGGCGCAAGAGCCCCGCCTGCTGCATGAGCTCCTCGGCTTTCTCGAATCCCGACTCCGACAGGTGCACCTGGCGGGTCTTTTCGTCGGCAAAGTACTCCCCCTCGCCTTCCTCGGTCTCCTGGCGCCTGAAGCGCGGCACCAGTTCGTTGATCTTGAGGTAGAGCTCGGTGCTTTCCTCGGCCGGCCCCGAGATGATCAGCGGCGTGCGCGCCTCGTCGATCAGGATGGAATCCACCTCGTCGACGATCGCGTAATGCTGTCCGCGCTGGACGCGGTCCTCGAGCCGGAAGGCGAGGTTGTCGCGCAAGTAGTCGAATCCGAATTCGTTGTTGGTGCCGTAGGTCACGTCGCAGGCGTAGGCGGCGCGCTTCTCGACCGGCGGCTGTCCGCTGGTGATAACGCCGACCGTCAGCCCCAGGAAACGGTAGATCGGTCCCATCCACTCGGCGTCGCGCTGCGCGAGATATTCGTTGACCGTCACGACATGCACGCCCTCGCCTGCCAATGCGTTCAGGTAGACGGGCAATGTCGCGACCAGCGTCTTGCCCTCGCCGGTACGCATCTCGGAAATCTTGTTTTCGTGCAGCACCATGCCGCCGATCAGCTGGACATCGAAGGGACGCAATCCGACGGCGCGGGTTGCGGCCTCGCGAACCGTCGCGAATGCCTCCGGCAGTACGTCATCGATGGAGTCGCCCGCGGCAAGGCGTGCGCGCAGTTTCGCCGTCTGCGCCAGCAGCTCTGTGTCGCTCATCGCGGCGAAGGCGTCGGCAAAAGCGTTCGCTTCAGCCACCCGGCGGTCATACTGACGCAGCAATCGCTGGTTACGGCTGCCGAATATCCGCGTAAAGATTTTCAACACGCGCCTGGAACCTCGAACCGGGAGGGTCAGTCGGGACAGGTTCCCACTGGGACCACCGGAAAAAACCGGTAGTTTACTACGACTCGGCCTGGGGGATTCCGTTCAGGCCGCTTCGTTCAACGCCTGACGAAGGACAGCGGATTGACCGAACGGCCGTCGCGGAGCACTTCAAAGTGCAGATGGGTTCCGGTAGAGCGGCCCGTGGAGCCCATCAGCGCAATGGGATCGCCGCGCCTCACCGTCTGGCCCGCCTCCACCAGCAGTTTTGCATTGTGAGCATAGCGGGTGACGTAGCCATTGCCATGGGTAATCTCGATCATGCGGCCGTAGCCGCCGTCGATACCCGCATGACTGATGATGCCGTCGGCAACCGCGAGCACGCGGGTGCCGGGGGTGCCCGCGAAATCCAGACCCGAATGGAAGGCATTGTCGCCGTCGAATGGATCCGTGCGTTGCCCGTACAGCGAAGAGATGTAGCCTGATTCCACCGGGCGTCCACCCGGCACGATCTGCCGCGCGAGTTCACGCGTCATGATCAGGTTCTGCAGCGCAGTCAATTGCCGGCCGCGATCGTCGATCGTCGCATCCACTGAATCGAGCATGGCTTCCAGTGACGGCACGACGGGGCCCTCGCCCGCCGCTTCCATGCGCGGCCCGCCGACCGCGGGCGGCTGGTCAAAATCGAATTCGCCGCGATCGAGCTTGGCCACCTCGGTCAGGTGTCGGCCCAGGGCATCGAGGCGGGTGAGCTGCGCCTGCATCCTGCCGACCCGGGTCGCCAGCGCCGCGACCTGATCGCCGACTGCTTCGCGGGTCTTGTCGATCATCGCCCGCTGCGTCGCGAGATCCTGGTTCCAGCGCGCCAATGTGAACTCGCCGAACGGGCCGGCGCTGCCATAGCGGCCGCCCGCAACAAAGGCACCGGCCAGCAGCGCCAGGAATACGATGGCGCCGACGGAAAGCAATAGCGGGCGCCAGCGCAATCGCTTTGCGCGAACGAGCCCGACCGGACCATTGGCTGTCATGCTTCGCAAGGACTTCTGCTGCTCCCTTCGTACCGGTCGGCGGTTACTATGCCGCCAGCGCGTCGGCCCGAGGGCGCGCGCCATGATTGCCGGTCCCGGGGCCCTGCGGGGACCCCTTAAGCGCTGCAAAATGCCAAAAAAAGCCTTGAAACTCAAGTACTTTCGATATCCTGGGGCTGCCCTGAATGAAAAAACTGACGCGCGTCAGTGACTTGCTGGCTCAGGGTCAGGGCATTCTCGGCCGGCTGCGCGAAGGCACGCTGGCGGCCGACCGGACCCTGGCGGGGCTTCGGGCGCAGCTGGCTCCGGAGTTCGCCCAGGAGGTCTGGGGTGCCGTCATGCGGGAGAAAACCCTGATCATACTGGTGCGCTCGGCCGCCTGGGGAACGCGCCTGCGTTACCAGGCGCCCCGTTTCAAGGACACGCTGGCCGCCGAACTCGGCATCGCCATCGATCGCGTGGTCGTGAAGGTGCGCTCCGACCGGGCCTGATCAGGCGGTCGCGTTTGCCGTACCTGCGTAAGAAATGGGCGCAGTGCCGCCATCCCGGAAGGTCACTTCCTCCCAGCAGCTGGCATCGGCCAGCAGCATGCGCAACAACTGGTTATTCAGCGCGTGACCGGACTTGTAGCCGGTGAACTCGCCGATCAGCGAGTGGCCCAGCAGGTAAAGGTCGCCGATCGCATCCAGTATCTTGTGGCGCACGAACTCGTCCTCGTAGCGCAACCCGTCTTCATTGAGGATGCGGTAGTCATCGAGAACTATTGCGTTGTCGAGTGTTCCGCCGAGCGCGAGATTGCGCGCCCGCAGGAATTCGAGATCGCGCATGAAGCCGAAGGTCCGCGCGCGGCTGACTTCACGCAGGAATGTCGTGCTCGAGAAATCCATCGATGCGCGCTGGGAATGGCGGCGAAATACCGGATGGTCGAATTCGATCTCGAAGTTGACGCGGAAGCCCTCATGCGGATCCAAACGCGCCCACTTGTCGCCGTCCTCAACCTCGACGCGACGCCGCACCCGCACGAAGCGCTTGGCCGCACTCTGATCCTCGATGCCGGCGGACTGGATCAGGAACACGAAGGGACCCGCGCTGCCGTCCATGATCGGCACTTCGCCTGCGGTCAGTTCGATGAAGCAATTATCGATGCCGAGCCCGGCGAGCGCTGACAGCAGGTGTTCGACGGTCGAAACGCCAGCCGTGCCGACCGCAAGCGTCGTGCCGAGATTGGTTTCCGTCACATTGGTCGCGAGCGCCGCAATATCAACGGGCGGGTCGAGATCGACGCGCCGGAACACGATGCCGGTGTTCGGCGGCGCGGGTCTCAGCACCATCAGGACCTTGCGGCCAGTGTGAAGCCCGATACCGCTTGCGCGTATCGAATTACGTAGGGTTCGTTGGAGAGCCATCGTTCGCCTTTGGGCTGAAATCTAGCACATCAGCCGGTTCGACAGGCCGCCGGCCAGCGGAGAATGGCCGGCGGATGTCGTCCCGGAATCATGACGGTGCATCACGGTTGGCGGGAGCACGCGCCCGCTCGGCGCGCCGGCCCGTCGCCGAACGTCGCGCCCGCAGCCGCATGCGCGCGGCGCGCAGGCCCCGTGCCTCGCTTGCCCGAATCACCGCGGCCTCAATCGGCCTGGCGACGCAGGAATGCCGGGATGTCCAGCACGTCCTCCGAAGTGAAATCACTGCGGAGCCCGTCGCCGACCGCACGTTTCGTCTGGCGCTGGACCGCCGGCCGGTCGAGGTGGCTGTAGTCCGGCGGTGCCGCCCTGCCACGACCGGCAACCAGCTTGACGTCGCCGGGACGCCGTGCCGCCGCCGCAATCGGCGCTGCAGCCGGTGCCGCACCCTTGACCTGGACGCGGCCGAGACCGGTCGCGACCACGGTGACGCGCAACTCGCCTTCCATCCCCGCCTCGATCACGGTGCCGACCACGACGGTCGCATCTTCGGCCGCAAACTGCTTGACGGTATTGCCCACTTCCTCGAACTCACCGATCGACAGGTCGAGACCCGCGGTGACATTGACGAGGATGCCGTGTGCACCGGCCAGATTGATGTCCTCGAGCAGCGGGCTCGAGATCGCCATTTCGGCCGCCGCGCGCGCGCGATTCTCGCCGGTGCCGACACCGGAGCCCATCATCGCCAGCCCGGTTTCGGACATCACGGTGCGGACGTCGGCGAAGTCGACATTGATCAGGCCCGGCCGGGTGATCAGCTCGGCAATGCCCTGCACCGCGCCCTGCAGCACCTCGTTGGCTTTCTTGAAGGCCTCGAGCAGCGTTGTCGAACCGCCGAGCACCGAGAGCAGCTTCTGGTTCGGAATCGTGATCAGCGAATCGACATGCCGCGACAGCTCGGTGATGCCGTTGTCGGCAATCGACTGGCGCTTGCTGCCTTCCATCGTGAATGGCTTGGTCACGACGGCTACCGTCAATATCCCGAGCTCGCGCGCGACCTGCGCCACGACCGGCGCCGCGCCGGTGCCGGTGCCGCCACCCATGCCGGCCGTGATGAACAGCATGTCGCAGCCTTCGATCAGCTCGATGATCCGGTCACGATCCTCCATGGCCGCCTGCCGCCCGACCTCCGGGTTGGCGCCGGCGCCAAGGCCCTTCGTGATGTTGCAGCCGATCTGCAGCGCGTGTTTCACCTGCGAGTGCTTCAACGCCTGTGCATCAGTGTTCACGCAGATGAACTCGACGCCCTCGATGCCGCACTTCGCCATGTGCGCAACGGCGTTGCCGCCGCCTCCGCCTACGCCGATCACCTTGATCACAGCCGTCTGGCTGTATGAATCCATCAGTTCAAACATGTCCGCTCCTCCGCTAGAAATAACCCTGAAACCACGACTTCATCCGTTCGACTACCGATTTGACTCCGTCGCCGACGAGTTTCGGCGCCGGTTGGCCGGCATTTGCCCGGCCGTAAAGCAGGAGACCCACGCCGGTCGCGTGGATCGGATTGCGCACGACGTCTCCGAGGCCGGTGACGCCAGTTGGGCTGCCAAGCCGCACCGGCATGTGGAAGATTTCCTCCGCCAGCTCGACCGCGCCTTCCATCTTTGCGCTGCCGCCGGTCAGCACGATGCCGGCCGCGATCGCCTCCTCGAATCCGGAGCGCCGCAGCTCGTCGCGGATCAGCGTGAACAGCTCCTCGTAGCGCGGCTCGACAATTTCGGCGAGCGTCTGGCGCGCGAGCCGCCGCGGCGGCCGGTCGCCGACACTCGGAACCTCGATCGTTTCGTCGGGATTCGCGAGCTGCGACAGCGCGCAGGCGTAGCGGATCTTGATCTCCTCCGCGTAGGGGGTCGGCGTGCGCATCGAGACCGCGATGTCATTGGTGACCTGGTCGCCTGCGACCGGTATCACCGCGGTGTGCCGGATCGCGCCGCTCGAGAACACCGCGATGTCGGTGGTGCCGCCGCCGACATCCACCAGGCAGACGCCCAGGTCCTTTTCGTCGTCGGTCAGCACCGCGAACGAAGACGCCAGCTGCTCGAGCACGATGTCCTCGACCTCGAGCCCGCAGCGCTGCACGCACTTGACGATGTTCTGCGCCGCGCTTTCGGCGCCAGTGACGATGTGAACCCGCGCCTCGAGCCGCACGCCCGACATCCCGATCGGTTCGCGGATGCCCTCCTGCCCGTCGATGATGAATTCCTGCGGCAGCACGTGCAGGATCTTCTGGTCGGCAGGGATCGGCACGGCCTGCGCGGCATCCATCACCCGTGCGACGTCGCCACTCGTGACTTCCTTGTCCTTGATCGCGACGATGCCGTGGGAATTGAGGCTCCTGACATGGCTGCCTGCGATGCCGGTGAACACCGAGCGGATTTCGACGCCCGCCATCAGTTCGGCTTCCTCGACCGCGCGCTGGATCGACTGCACGGTCGAGTCGATGTTGACGACTACACCCTTCTTCAGGCCGCGCGACGGATGCGATCCGAGCCCGATTACTTCGAGACTGCCGTCGGCATGCATCTCACCGACCATGGCGACGACTTTCGACGTGCCGATGTCGAGCCCGACGATCAGGTTGCGGTCGGAACGCTTAGCCATCGGTCCGTGGATCTCCCGTCCTGTGGTCGGCAAGCGCAGCGGCCCGGGCGCGCGCCGCCTTGCGATCGGGCCGCCAGCCGATTGAAAAACCGTTCGAGTAGCGCATGTCTACGTAGGCGATCTCCGCAGCGCGTCCCGCAATGACCTGGGCGGCGACCTGCACGAGGCGGTCCATCCGTTCATCCACCTGACGACGCCCGAGACGCACGGTCACGCCATTCGACAGGTCGAGGTCCCAGGCGCCGCGCGCGTCGAGCCTGAGCGCGGCGACCCGCAGGCCCTGCTCGACAAGCCGTCCCTGGATTGCGAGATAGCGCTGGGCGACCTGCCATTCGCTGCCCTCCGGACCGTCGAGCCGCGGCAATTCCGGCGGCACGTGGCGTACACCCTCGGCGAACAGCTCGCCGCGCGTATTCAGCAGGCCGTCCTCGCCCCAGCGCGCGGCAGCCTGCTGCTCGACGACCTCCACCTGGATGCGATCGGGCCACAGCCGCTGCACGCGTACCCGATCGACCCATGCAAGCGCCTCGACGGCGTCGCGGAGCCGGTCGAGGTTGGCGCTGACGAATCCGCCCTTGAGCGCACCCCGCGCCGCCTGCTCGACCTCGACCGCCGTGACGCGCTGGAACGGGCCGTCGATGACAATGCTGCGCACCGGCTGGTCGAGGCCCATCGCAAGCAGGGTCGCGAGCGCGGCGAGCGCGAGCAAGGCGCCCGCCAGGCGCCCGGCGCGCGTCCACTCGAGCTCGGGCAGCTCGAAGTGCCCGCCCGCGGGCTTGTGGCGATTGCGCTTCCGTATCAGTCCCATGCGCGTTCAGGTCCTCTCGCGTGCGAAGCTGGTTTCGAGGATCCGCCAGACGAGCTCGTTGAAATCGATATTGGCCGCGGCGGCCGCCATCGGCACCAGGCTGTGACTCGTCATGCCGGGCACGGTGTTGACTTCCAGCAGCAACGGAGCGCCCTCTGCTCCCATCACGAAATCCACCCGGCCCCAGCCCGAGGCACCGGTTGCGGCGAATGCCGTAAGCGCCGCAGCCTGCATCGCCGACTCGTCAGCGGCCGGCAGTCCGCAGGGAATGAGGTAGCGGGTGTCGTCCGCGAAATACTTCGCCTGGTAGTCGTAGAAGCTGCGCGGCGTCTCGATGCGGATGGCAGGCAGTGCCTCGCCCTGCAGTATTCCGACGGTGAATTCGCCTCCGGTGATCCAGCGCTCGGCGATGACGACCGGATCGAGCGCCGCCGCCGCGCGCCAGGCCGTCGGCAGTTCCGCGGCCGACTCGACGCGGCTCATGCCGACACTCGAGCCCTGGCTTGCCGGCTTCACCGCAATCGGCAGGCCCAGCTCCTCGAGCGCGCGCGGAAAATCCGGGGCCCCGGTCAACAAGATCCACGGCGGCGTCGCGACACCGGCGGCCTGTGCCAGGCGCTTGGTGCGCAGCTTGTCCATGCCGACAGCGGAACCGAGCACGCCGGATCCCGTGTAGGGCATGCCCATCCATTCGAGTGCGCCCTGCACGGCACCGTCCTCGCCGCCCGGACCATGCAATGCGATCCAGACCCGATCGATGTTGGCGGCAACGAGATCCGTCAATCGTTTTTCGGATGGATCAAAGCCGACCGCATTGACGCCGCGCGCCTTGAGAGCCTGCAGCACCGCACCGCCGGTCAGCAGCGAGATCTCACGCTCGGCCGAGAGTCCGCCCATCAGCACGGCGACCTGCCCGAACTCCTGCACGTCGGTTACCCGGCGGAACTCGCTGCCGCTCGCGCGCAGGCGGCTCATGCGGCCTCCCCGATCATGCGCACTTCCGGTGTCAGCCGGACGCCGTGCACGCGCAACACCGTTTCCTGCACGTGACGCACGAGTCCTTCGAGATCGCTCGCCGTCGCCTGCCCCTCATTGACGATGAAGTTGGCGTGCTTGGTCGAGACCGATGCGCCGCCGATGCGGTGGCCCTTGAGACCGGCCGACTCGATCAGCTGCGCAGCGTGGCCGCCGGGTGGGTTCGTGAATACCGAACCGCAACTCCACTCGCCGATCGGCTGGGCCTCGTGGCGCCGTTCGAGGAGCTTGCGGATGGAATCGGTGCTGGCGTCCGGGCGCGCCTCGAATCGGAAAGTGGCGGCGAGATACCACTCACCCGCGACCGGGGGCGTCACGCTGCGATAGCTGAAGCGATACTCGGTGGCGGCACGCCTGCGCCGTTCGCCGCTGCGGTCGATGACCTCAACTTCCGCGACGAGAGGCCAGGTTTCGGCGCCCCATGCCCCGGCATTCATCGCGAGCGCGCCACCGACCGTGCCGGGAATGCCGGCGAAGAAGTCCGCGGGGCCGAGCTGCCACTTCGCGCATTGCCGGCCGAGTCGCGCGCAGGCGACGCCGGCTTCAGCGCGCACCATCAGGTCGCCGACTCGCTCGAGCGCATTCAGTATTCCGTGCACCGAAATCACGACGCCGCGGATGCCGCCATCGCGCACCAGCAGGTTGCTGCCGAGGCCGACCCAGGTGACCGGCACGCCGGTCGGCAGCCCGCGCAGGAATCCGGAAAGCTCCTCGGAGTCCCGCGGCGCGAACCAGGCATCGGCGGGACCGCCGACACGCCAGGAAGTGTGGCGCGACATCGGCTCGTCGCGCAGCACCCTGGCCTCGAACCCGGCGGGTATGGCCACGTTCATCACGACCGCGCTGCCGCCGCCAGGCTCGCCGGCAATTCGTGCGAAACGCCGCCGATGCTGCCCGCGCCCATCGTCAGGATCACGTCGCCGTCCTTGATCAGCCCCGCGAGCGCGCCGGCGAGCTCGCCGACCTGCTCGACGAACACCGGCTCGATCTGGCCGCGGCCGCGCACGGCGCGGCAGATCGCGCGCCCGTCGGCATTCGGTATGGGTTCCTCGCCTGCCGCGTATACCTCGGTGACGACCAGCGCATCCGCCTCGGACAGCACGCGGCCGAAGTCGTCGATCAGATCGTGGGTGCGCGTGTAACGATGCGGCTGGAAGGCCAGCACCAGCCTGCGACCCGGCCAGGCCTGGCGGGCGGCCTCAAGCGTGGCCTCGATTTCGGTCGGGTGATGACCGTAATCGTCCACGATCGTCACGCGTCCCGTCGCGGTCTCGACTTCGCCGACAGTCTCCAGGCGGCGGCCGATTCCCTCGAATGACTCCAGCGCGCGCTGGATGGATTTGTCCGGGATCTCGAGTTCAGTGGCGACTGCGATCGCGGCAAGCGCATTGCGCACGTTGTGCAGTCCCGCCAGGTTCAGCGTCACGGATAGCGGCTCGCGCCCTTCACGCAGCACCTCAAAGCGCGTGCGCGCGCCCATGCGCTCGAGCCGGACCGCCCGCAGGTCGGCGTCGTCACCGAGCCCGTAGCGGATCATGGGCCGGCCGACCTGCGCCAGCAGGCCGCGAATCTCCGCATCGTCGCTGCACAATACGGCGAGCCCGTAGAACGGCAGGTTGTGCAGGAATGCGACGAAACTCTGCCGCAGCTTCTCGAAATCACCACCGTGCGTGGCCAGGTGGTCGTTATCGATGTTGGTGACGATCGCGATCACCGGCTGCAGGTGCAGGAACGACGCATCGCTCTCGTCGGCTTCCGCGACCAGGTAGCGGCCGGTGCCGAGGCGCGCATTGCTGCCGGCGCTCTTCAGCAGCCCGCCGATCACAAAGGTCGGATCCAGGCCGCCTTCGGCCAGCACGCTCGCAACCAGGCTGGTCGTTGTGGTCTTGCCGTGCGTGCCGGCGACCGCGATGCCCTGGCGGAAGCGCATCAGCTCGGCCAGCATTTCCGCGCGCGGGACGACCGGGATCCGCGCCTGCTGAGCCGCCAGCAGCTCGGGATTTGCCGGCCCGACCGCGGTCGAGACGACCACGACATCGGCGCCGGCGACGTGATCCGCGGCATGCCCGATGAAAATCTGCACGCCCATCTTCTGCAGCCGCGCCGTTACGGCGTTGGCGCGCAGGTCGGAGCCCCGCACCTGATAGCCGAGATTGACCAGCACCTCGGCGATGCCGCCCATGCCGGCACCACCGATGCCGATCAGGTGGATGTGGCTGATGCGTCGCATCCGGTCGCTCATGCGCGCGCCCTCTCGGCCTCGAGGCAGAGCCTTGCCACGCGTTCCGCAGCATCGGTGATCGCGACCGCGCGAGCGGACTCGGCCATCGCCAGCAACCCCGGGCGACCCGCCGACAGCAGCGCCGACAGTTGTTCCGCGAGACGCGCGGACGTGAGTCCCTGCTCGGCGATCACACGCGCAGCGCCCGCCTGACCGAGCCAGGCCGCATTGCGACTCTGGTGATCGTCCACCGCCGCCGGGAATGGCACGAGGATCGCCGCGACACCGGCGGCAGCGAGTTCTGCGACCGTCAGCGCGCCTGCGCGCGCAATGACGAGATCGGCGGCGGCGTATGCGCCGGCCATGTCGTCGATGAAGGCCCTGACATCGGCCTCGATGCCATGTTTGCGGTAGGCCGCGGCGGTCGCCTCACGGTCGCGCGTTCCGCTCTGGTGCAACACGCGCGGCCGCACAGCCAGCGGGAGGGCCGCGATCGTCGCGGGCAACAGCCGATTGAGGGCAGCCGCGCCCTGGCTGCCGCCGAACACGAACAATTGCAGCGGACCCTCGCGTTCCGCGAATCGTTCGCCGGGCGGCGCAAGTTCGGCGATTTCCGGCCGGACCGGATTGCCGACGTGCACGGCCCCGAAGCGACGCGGAAAACTGCCGGGGAATCCTTCGGCGACGCTTGCAGCAAAGCGCGCGAGCCAGCGATTCGTCATGCCGACAATCGCATTCTGCTCGTGGATCACCAGTGGCGTGCCGGCGAGCCAGGCCGCGATGCCGCCCGGCCCGGAGGCGAAGCCGCCGCAACCCAGGACCACGCCCGGGCGCCGCCGGTGCAGGGCTTTCCTCGCCTGCCACAACGCGCGCGTCAGCGAAATGGGCGCGAGCAGCCAGCCAGCAAGACCCTTGCCGCGCAGGCCCTCGACCTCGATCCACTCGATCGCGAATCCCGCGGCCGGCACCAGACGCGCCTCGATGCCGCGCCGTGTCCCGAGCCATACGACCTCGCGCCGGCCCCTCTTCAGGATGCCGGCGACGGCGAGTGCCGGGAACACGTGCCCGCCGGTGCCGCCCGCCATGATCATGACCGGTTGCGTCATGCGGGCCTCGGTCCGGCGGGAATCGCGCTCTTGCCCGATGCCGCCACCTCGTGGTGCACGCGCAGCAGCATGCCGATCCACGCCAGTGTCACCAGCATGCTGGAGCGCCCAAACGACATCAGTGGCAGAGTCAGGCCCTTGGTCGGCAACAGGCCCATGTTCACGCCGATATTGATGAACGCCTGCAGGCCCAGCCACACGCCGAATGCCGCCGCGATGCAGGCATGCAGCGGCATGCCGGCATCGGCAGCGATGCGCGACAGCTTGAGGCTGCGCAGGACCAGCGCCAGGAATGCCACCACGACGATCACGACGCCGAACAGGCCGAATTCCTCGGCCAGCACCGCGAACACGAAGTCCGTGTGCGCCTCGGGCAGGTAAAACAGCTTCTGGATGCTCGAACCGAGGCCGACGCCGAACCATTCGCCGCGGCCGATCGCGATCAGCGACTGGGTCAGCTGGAATCCGCTGTTGAAAGGATCGGCCCAGGGATTCAGGAACGCCGTCAGCCGCTGCAGGCGATAGCCGCTCGACATGGCGACCAGCGCGATGCCGACGCCGCCGATGACACACACGGTCAAGAAATCCCGGAGCCGTGCGCCGGCGACGAACAGCACGGCCGTGCCCGTCACGCACAGCACGACCGCGGCGCCGAAATCCGGCTCGAACAGCAGCAGCACGGAAGCAGCCAGCAGCACGGCAAGCGGCTTGAAGAATCCCTGGGCGCTGCTCCTGAGCTCCACCTGGTGACGCACGGCGTAGATCGCGACGTAGGTCAGCAACAGCCAGCGCGCCAGTTCCGACGGCTGGAAATTGACCGGCCCCAGGCGGATCCAGCGGCGGCTGCCATTGACCTCATGGCCGAGGCCCGGGATCAGCACCATCAGCAGCAGCACGAAACTTCCGATCAGCAGCACCGGCGCGGCGCGCTGCCACAGCGTGATCGGCACCAGCAGCATGGCGCTCGCGAATGCGCAGCCGACCAGTGCCGACAGCAGCTGGCGCTCGAAGTGGAAGAATGGGTCGCCGGTCTGGCGCTCGGCGACATTGAACGAGGCGGAGGCCACCATCACGAGGCCGATCAGCAGCAGGCAGAAGGTCGCTGCCACGATCACCGGATCCAGCACGAGTCGCGGCTGGCGGCCGGCGGAACGCGAATACTGGAGTGCGACGCCGGCGGTCACTGCAATTGCCTGCGCGCCGCCGCGGCAAACACGTCACCGCGATGCGCGTAGTCGCGGAACATGTCGAAACTTGCGCAGGCGGGTGACAGCAATACGATGTCGCCCGGTCGCGCGAGACCGGCAGCGGCGGCCACGGCGTCGTCCAGCGATGGCGCGTAGTGGACTGCGCAACTGCCCGCGATTGCCGCGCCGATCGGGCGCGCATCACGGCCGATCAGGACCGCGTCGCGCACCTTTCCGCGGCAGGCGTCCGCAAGCGGACTGAAATCCTGGCCCTTGCCATCGCCGCCGGCTATCAGCACGAGTGGTCCCGGCAGTCCCGCGATCGCGGCTTGCGTGGCGCCGACATTGGTGCCCTTGGAATCGTCGATCCAGCGCACGCCGCGTGCCTCGGCCACGAGCTGTGAGCGATGCGGCAGGCCCTCGAAGCGGGCCAGCACGCCGGTCATCGCCGCGCGCGGCATGCCACAGGCAGTACCAACGGCCAATGCCGCCAGTGCATTGGCCGCGTTGTGCCTGCCAGGCAGCCTGAGCGCGTCCACCGGCATCAGTGCCTCGGTGCCGGCAGCGAGCCAGTCCCGCCCGTCGCGCACCAGCAGGCGGAAATCCGCGTCGCCGCGCGACAGGCTGAATCCCAGCCGGCGCTGCCCGGGACGCGTCATGCGACTGACCAGCTCGTCGTCGAGATTGACGATCGCGGTCGCGCAGCGCTCGAAAATGCGCGCCTTCGCCGCGGCATATTCTGCGATATCCAGGTAGCGATCGAGGTGATCGGGCGTCACATTGAGGATCGCCGCGACTTCGAGCTGCAGCGAATACGTGGTCTCGAGCTGATAAGACGACAACTCGAGCACGTACATCGCCGCCGGGGGACCCGCCAGCAGGTCGAGTGCCGGCTCGCCGAGGTTTCCGCCGACACGCACCAGGATGCCCGCTTCCCTCGCCATCTCGCCGACCAGTGTCGTGACGGTGCTCTTGCCATTCGTGCCGGTGATGCCGATCACCCGGCCACCGGCCTCGCGTGCGAACAGCTCGATGTCGCCGACCAGGTCCAGCCCGCGTGCAAGTGCCTGCTGCAGGAACGGTTCGCGCAGCGAGACGCCCGGCGAGACGACGATCTGGTCGGCGCCTTCGAGCACCGAAGGATCAAATCCGCCGAGCACGGTTGAGGCATCCGGCACCAGGCGCCGCAATTCCGGCAGGCCCGGAGGCGAGGAACGCGAATCGGTCACGATCAGGTTGTGTCCGCGCGCCGCGAGATGCCGCGCACAGGAAACCCCGGTGCGGCCGAGGCCCACAATCACGCTGCGCGGACGGTTTGCTGCCTGCTGCATCAGCGCAACTTCAACGTCGCCAGCCCGATCAGGACCAGCATGAATGAAATGATCCAGAAGCGGACGATGACCTTGGGCTCGGCCCATCCCTTCAGTTCGAAGTGATGGTGGATCGGGGCCATCCGGAAGATCCGCTTGCCGCGCAGCCGGAATGAGGCGACCTGCAGCATGACGGAGACCGTCTCGAGCACGAAGATCCCGCCCATGATCGCGAGCACCAGTTCCTGGCGGACGATCACGGCGACGACGCCGAGCGCGGCGCCGAGTGCGAGCGCGCCGATGTCCCCCATGAACACCTGCGCGGGATAGGTGTTGAACCACAGGAAACCGAGACCGGCTCCCACGATCGTCGCGACGAAGATCAGAACTTCGCCTGCGCCGGGCACGTAGGGAATCTGCAGGTAAGCCGCGAAATTGACGTGACCGGTGACGTAGGCGAATACGCCCAGCGCCCCCGCAACCATCACGCAGGGCATGATCGCGAGTCCGTCCAGGCCGTCGGTCAGGTTGACCGCATTGCTCGAACCGACGATCACGAAGTACGTGAATACGATGAATGTGGCCGCGCTCATCGGCAGCGCCACATTCTTGAAGAACGGCAGGTACAGCGCAGTTTCGGAGGCGCCCTGCGCACTCATCCACAGTGCGAACGCGGCAGCGAGGCCTGCCGCGGATTGCCACAGGTATTTCCAGCGTGCTGCGAGACCCTTCGGGTTCTGCACAACCAGCTTCAGGTAATCGTCGTAGAAGCCGATCAGCCCGAATGCCAGCGTGACGCCGACGGATATCCAGACGAATCGATTGCCGAGATTCGCCCACAGCAGCGTGCCGGTCGTCATCGCGACCAGGATCAGCGCGCCACCCATTGTAGGGGTCCCGATTTTTCCGATATGGGTATCCGGGCCGTCATTGCGGACGACCTGACCGATCTGCCGCTCCGCGAGTTTGCGGATCATCCACGGCCCCACCAGCAGCGCAATCGAGAGCGCGGTCAGCGCGGCGAGAATTGCGCGCAGCGTGAGGTAGCCGAAGACCCGGAAGCCCCCGTAGTAACCCGCCAGCCAGTCGAAGAGATTCAGCAGCATGCGCGTTCCTAGTTGCCGTTGCCGGCCGCCGCGAGCGGCTGCATCAGCCGGTCCACGACAAGCTCGAGCCGGTTGACCCGCGAACCCTTGATCAGCACCGTCACGCCGGCTTCGAGACCCGCCTCCACGGCATCGGCGAGACGCGCCCCGTTCTCGAACCAGTTGCCGCGCGATCCAAATGCCGCCACGGCGTGCCGTGCGGCTGCACCCATCGCAAACAGTCGCGTGACACCGGCCCAGCGCGCGTAATCGCCGATGGCGGTGTGGCTCGCCTCCATGTGCAATCCGAGTTCCGCCATCTCGCCCAGCACCAGCCAGTGCTCGCCCGGCAGGCTGCACAACACGTCGATGCCGGCACGCACTGAACTCGGGTTTGCGTTGTAGGAATCGTCTATCAGCCAGGAGCCGCGCGGACCGGCCCGCAGCTGCAGGCGGCCATTGACCGGATTGACACGCTCGAGTCCCGCAACGACGACCGGCAATGACACGCCCGCGGCATGCGCGGCGGCAGCCGCGCCCAGCGCATTCATGACGTTGTGGCTGCCCGCCAGGTTGAGCCGCACGCGCGCCTGCGCGTCGCCGATGTTGAGCGTGAATGCAGTGACGAATGCGCCGGACTCGATGCGTCCCTGCATGTTTGTCGCGCGAACCTCAGCCGCCGACTCGATGCCGAAGTGCACCTGGCGCGCCGAGCGCGCCAGCTTCTGCCACAGCCCGCAGAACGGATCGTCCGCGTTGATCACGGCGACGCCGTTGGCGCCCAGCGCGGCAAACATTTCGCCCTCGGCCTGCGCAACACCGGCGAGGTCGCCGAAGCCCTCGAGGTGCTCGTCGCCCGCATTCGTGACCAGCGCGATCGCTGGCTGCGCGATGGCCGCAAGTGCCGCGATTTCGCCCGGGTGGTTGGCTCCCATCTCGATCACGGCAAAACGGTGGCCGGGCTCTAGGCGCAGCAATGTCAGCGGCACGCCGAAGTGGTTGTTGAGGTTGCCGCGGGTCGCAAGTGTCGGGGCTGCGCCTGCGAGGATGCTGGCGAGCAGCTCCTTGGTCGTGGTCTTGCCATTGCTGCCGCCGACGCCGATGACCGTCGCGGCCGAGCGTTCACGCCAGGCCCGCGCAAGCGCCGCGAGCGCGCTGACCGAGTTGCTGACCACGATCTGCGGAATCGGGGCATCGCAGGCCTTCTCGACGACGGCGCCCGCCGCTCCCCGCCCTGCCGCGGTGGCGACGAATGCATGGCCGTCGAAGTGCGGGCCGCGAAGCGCGATGAACAACTCGCCCGGCTTCAGCGTGCGTGAGTCGATCGAGACGCCCGTGAAGCTGCGATCGGCGCCGCTGAGGCGCCCCGCCATGGCGGCGGCGACTTCAGACAGCAGACCGTTCAAGGCGCCCCTCCGGCCTGCCGCTGCAGGAATTCCCGGTCGCTCCAGTGCCGACGCTCGGCGCCGACCAGCTGGTAGTCCTCGTGGCCCTTGCCGGCGATCAGCACGACATCGCGGGGGCCGGCCTCGGCAAGTGCCGTGCCGATCGCGCGCGCGCGGTCTCGCTCGACCAGCGCGTGCGCGGGCAAACTGAAACCCGACAGGATCATCGCGACGATACGGTCGGGATCCTCGCTGCGCGGATTGTCGTCGGTCACGATAACCCGGTCCGCGAGTTGCTCGGCAGCGGCACCCATCAGAGCGCGCTTGCCGGTATCACGGTCACCACCGCAGCCGAACACGACCAGCAGGCGGCCGGTCGCGTGATGGCGTGCTGCGGCCAGGACTTTTGCCAGTGCGTCTGGCGTGTGCGCGTAATCGACGATCGCCAGTGCACCGTTCGGCAGCCGGAATGCTTCCATGCGCCCTGGCGGCGGCGTGCAGGCCATGAGCGCCGCGAGTGCCTCGTCGATATCGATGCCCCAGGCCAGCAGCAAGCCGAGCGTGACCGCGAGATTTTCCGCGTTGAAGTCCCCGACCAGTTTTGACTGCAGCCGGCGGCGCCCAAAATGCCCATCGATCTCGAGCACGAGGCCGTCGGCTGCGGCTTGCACCTGCGTGACGTGAATGAATCGTTGCGTCGCGGGCCGATTACCGCCGACCGCCACGGAGGTCAGCGTGACCCCGGGTGCGAGCGCCCCGGCAAAGCGCGCCCCCACCGGATCGCCGGTGTTGATGACGGCGTGCTCGAGTCCCGGCAGCCGGAACAGGCGCTGCTTGGCGAGTTCGTAGCGCTCGATGCTGACGTGGTAATCGAGGTGATCGCGGCTCAGGTTGCAGAATGCGGCGACGCGCATGCGCACGCCGTCGATGCGCCCCTGGTCGAGCGCATGTGAAGAGACTTCCATGGCGACATGGGTCGCGCCGGCGTCCGACAGTTCACGCAATTGCCGGTGAAGCGTGACCACGTCGGGTGTCGTGAGCGCCGAACTTGCGGGCTGCGGCGGAAATCCCGAACCCAATGTTCCCAGATAAGCACCGCAACGCGTCGCACTGTTGGCTGCGCTTGCGAGCAGCCAGGCGCAAGTGGTCTTGCCATTGGTTCCGGTCACGCCGGCAACCGCGAGCCGCGACGAAGGCGCGCCGTAGAATCGATCGGCGATTTCGCCGAGACGACTCCGCAGTGCCGGCACCGGTACGCGGGCGATGTCAGCGGGCGCGGAATCCGGCGCGCGTCCCTCGCCGGGGTCCCACAGCACCGCGCAGGCGCCGGCGGCGACCGCCCCGGACAGATGCTCGAGCCCGTGCTGGCTGCCGCCCTGCAAGGCGATGAAGGCGTCGCCCTTGCGTAGCGCGCGCGAGTCGAGGGCGAGACCCGAGATCCTGATCGCCGGTGCCGCGGCAATTCCCGCAAGCAGCGCATCGAGCGTATTCGCGCCGGTGGCAGCGGACTTCATGGCGTGGCCCCGGCAACAGTGACCGGCGCAACTTGCGCAAGGTCATCCGGGGCCACCGACATCAGCCTGAGCGCGCCGGACATCACGGCCGAGAACACCGGCGCCGCGACGTCCCCGCCGTAGTACAGGCTGCCACTGGGTTCGTCGATCATCACGACGACCGCGAGCCGCGGTCGCGAGGCCGGCACGACGCCCGCGAACACCGCGAGGTAACGATCCGTCGAGTAGCCACCCGCGGTCGCTTTCCACGCCGTGCCGGTCTTGCCCGCCACGCGGTAGCCGGGCACGGTCGCCTTCTCGCCGGTGCCGCCCGGATGCACGGCGCCCTCGAGCAGGCCGATCAGTTCGCGCGCGACCTTGTCGTCCAGGACACGCGTGGCGGGCGGCGCTTCCTGCACGCGGCGGAACGTGATCGGCCGGTGCATGCCGAGCGCACCCACGGTCGCGTAGGCCTGCGCAAGCTGCAGCGGCGTCACCGAAAGGCCATAGCCGTACGACATCGTCGCGATGCCGACCGGTCGCCAGTGCGCGGCACTGCTGAGCAGGCCCGCGGATTCGCCGGGGAAGCCGCTGGCCGTCACCTCACCGAAACCGAGCCCACGAAGCGTCCCGTGCATCTGCTCGGGCTCCAGCGAAAGCGCGATCTTGGACATGCCGACATTGCTCGAGCGCGCCAGTACGTCGCCGAGGTTAATGACGCCGAGATCGTGCTTGTCCTTGATCAGCTTGTTGCCGACCTTGATCGGCGTCGTGTCGATCATCGATTCGGGCCGGTAGCGACCCGAGGACAGCGCCGCGGCCATTACGAATGGCTTGATGCTCGAGCCCGGCTCGAAGATGTCAGTCGCGGCGCGATTGCGGTAACGGCCGACTTCGTACTGGGCGCGGTCATTCGGGTTGAATGAAGGCTGGTTGACCATCGCCAGAACTTCGCCGGTGGCGACATCGATTACGATCACCGAGCCCGCGCGGGCGCGGTACTTCTTGATCGCCGACTTCAGCTCGCGATAGGCCAGGTACTGGATGCGCAGGTCGATGCTCGTCTGCAGGTCCTCTCCGGGCCGCGGTGCACGGATGCTCTCGACGTTCTGCACGATTCGCCCGCGCCCATCCTGGATCACGCGCTTGCGGCCATCGATGCCCGCCAGCGACTGGTCGTATTCGAGTTCAAGGCCTTCCTGGCCCGCCTCGTCGAGATTCGTGAAGCCGAGAAGGTGGCCGGTGACCTCGCTGTTTGGGTAATAGCGGCGGTATTCGCGCAGCAGGTACACGCCGGGAATGCCGAGCGCCTTGATCTTCGCGGCCTCGGCGGGATCCATGTGGCGCGCGACGTACAGGAACTGCCGGTCGAGATTGCTGGTGATGCGCTGGGCCAGCCATTGCCGGTCACGCTTCAGTGCGCGCGCAAGACGCGGGATCTCGTCGGTCGCCTGCGCCAGTTCCGGCGGGTTGACCCAGACGGTATCGACCGGCGTGCTCACCGCGAGCGGCTCGCCGAAACGATCCACCACCGAGCCACGGTAGGCGGGCATCTTCGCGATCCGCGCATAACGCATGTCGCCCTGCGCGGCCAGGAATTGCTGGTCGAGTACCTGCAACTGCAAGGCACGGCCGAGCAGAGCCAGTGCGAATGCCACAATCAGGCCGACCAGCAGCCGCGCGCGCAGGCGAAACTGCCCGGCATCGATTTCACCGCCGGCCTCGCGCCACTTCATGGCGTGACGATCCGCACTTCGTCGGGAGTCGGCAGCTTCATCCGCAGCTTGTCGTTGGCGACGCGCTCGACAAAACCGTGATTGGACCAGGCGCTTTGCTCGAGCTGCAGCTGACTCCATTCAATGTTGAGCCTGTCGCGCTCGCTCGACAGTTGCTCCAGTTGAACAAACAGCGTGCGAGCCTCATGCCGCGCGCGCACGACCGCGATCGCGAAAACGAGCACTGCGACCCACAGCAAGGGTAGTGCGACCAACTGCCAGCGACGGCTCATGCGGCCAGCCTCTCGGCTGCGCGCAGCACTGCGCTGCGCGCGCGCGGATTGCGCCCGACTTCGTCGGCATCGGCGAAAACGGCGCGACCCACGAGCCTGAGCTTCGGCTCGGCGCCCGGTGGAAGCTGCGGCAGGCCGGCAAAAGCCGGATCCTCGCGCGAGGCGGCGCGCATGAAGCGCTTGACGATGCGATCCTCGAGCGAATGAAAACTGATGACGACCAGCCTGCCGCCCGCTGCAAGCGCAGCGACGGCCTGCGGCAATGCGCGCTCGATCTCATCGAGTTCGCCATTCACGTGGATCCGCAAGGCCTGGAAACTTCGGGTGGCCGGATGCAGGCCGGGCTGGCGGCGCGGCACGGCCGCGGCGATCACCGCGGCCAGGGCGCCGGTCGTCGTCAGCGGCGCCTCCGCGCGCGCCGCGACGATGGCCCTCGCGATGCGCCGCGCATGGCGGTCTTCGCCGTAGCGTGCGATCACCGTGGCGATCCCCCGCTCCGTCGCATGCGCGAGCCATTGCGCGGCGGAATCACCGTGGCGCGGATCCATGCGCATGTCGAGCGGCCCATCGCGCAGGAAGCTGAAACCGCGGTGCGCGTCATCGAGCTGCGGCGAAGAGACGCCGAGGTCGAATAGGATGCCGTCCACCGAACCGTCCGGGACGAGCTGCGAAAGTTCGGAAAATCTTGCCTGCCTGAATCGTGCGCGCGGATCGGAGCCAAATTGACTGGCCGCCGCCACGCTGGCTTCCGGGTCTCGATCGATTGCAAGCAGGCTCCCCTTTTCCCCCAGCCGGCCGAGGATCTCGCCGGCGTGGCCACCACGACCGTAGGTCGCATCCACGTAGCGCCCGTCGGCGCGAATCGCGAGCGCATCGAGCGCGGCCTCCAGCAACACCGGTGCGTGTCGCCCGCCACCCGCGTCTGGCGCGCCGCTCACGGCGCACCGTTCACAACGAAAGTGATCCCAGTTCCGCCGGCAGCGAGACCGACGGTTCTTCGCCGTTCAACCATTGGTCTCGACGCTCGTCCCAACGCTGCTCGTCCCACAATTCAAAGCGACTGCCCTGGCCGATCAGGATTGCGTTGCGATCGAGGTGCGCGAATTCGCGCAGCTTCGGCGGCAGCAGCATGCGTCCGTGTCCGTCGAGCTCGACATCCGTCGCGTGACCGACCATCAACCGCTGCAGCCGCCGCGCGTGTTCATTCAGCGTCGGCAGCCGCATCAGCTTGCGTTCGATTTCTTCCCAGTCGGGCAGCGGGTAAATCAGCAGGCACTGATCGCGATCGATCGTCACGACCAGCCGTGATGCGGCGCGTTGCTGTAGTTCTTCGCGATACCGGGTCGGTATGACCATCCGGCCCTTCGCGTCGAGGGTGACTTTGGTTGCGCCACGAAACACGGTTCTATAACGGGACGAAGTCCCATTTCCTCCCACTTTTTCCCACTCGCTGCCACTATAGGGAGACCAAGGGGGTCGGTCAACAACAATCAGCGAAAAATAGTGTGACGGCTCAGACACTTAGCGACGATAGTCGCTTCCCAGACTGAGGCTGCGGGAGAACCCAGAAATCAGCAACTTACGAGCCGCTCCTACAGCGACTTATTAGGTCTTGCTCTTTTTTGATGAAAGATGGGAGTCGGCCGATAAGCCGGGTTCTGTCGTGGGCAACCATTCATCTGGGATGCACGTCGCCGTGCACCTCAAGCAGCCTACCCGGAAGCACGCGCGGGTCGCGCGCTGCGGCTTGCGCCGCATGCTTCCCTATTTGGCCTTGCTCCAGGCGGGGTTTGCCGTGCCGTCGCCGTTGCCGTCGACGCGGTGCGCTCTTACCGCACCGTTTCACCCTTGCCGTCGTGCTTGCGCACGCTTGGGCGGTTTGCTTTCTGTTGCACTTTCCGTGGGCTCACGCCCCCCAGGCGTTACCTGGCGCCGTACCCTATGGAGCCCGGACTTTCCTCCGTTTTCTCGCGAAAACGGCGGTTGCCTGGCCGACTCCCGCCACCAACATAGTGGCAATGGTCATGCGCCTCAAGCGGAATCGCCGCGCTTCGCCTTGCCGAGTTCCAGTGCGCGCGCATAGGCCTCGTTCTTGCGCACGCCGCACAGCTCCGCCGCCGCCTCCGCCGCCGTGGATGGCGGCAGGAAACGCAGCAGAACCGCGAGTGTTTCATCGATCCGGCCAGCGTCTTGAGGTTCGACCTCCGCGCCTTCGACGATGATGACGGACTCGCCGCGGGCCAGATCCTCGTCGCTTTTCGCGCGGGCGAGGAGTTCGTCGAGGCTGCCGCGATAGAAAGTCTCGAAGCGCTTGGTCAATTCGCGCGCAATGCAGGCGCGGCGCTTCCCGCCGCAGGCCGCGGCGATGTCCGCGAGGCTGGCGGCGATGCGGTGGGGCGTTTCGTAGATTATGAGCGTGCGCGGATCGGCCGCGAGTTCGGCCAGGCGCCGCTTCCGCGCCGCAGCTCGTGCGGGCAGGAATCCCTCGAAACAGAAGCGGTCACTGGGGAGCCCCGCGGCGGAAAGCGCCGCGATCGCGGCCGAAGGCCCAGGTATGGGCGATACGACGATTCCCGCCGCAAGCGCCGCGCGCAGCAGCAGGTACCCGGGATCGCTGATGAGTGGCGTGCCCGCATCGCTGATGAGCGCGACGCTCTCGCCCGCACGGAGCCGCCCGACCAGCTCGGTCGCGCGCGCGCGTTCATTATGTTCGTGCAGGGACAGCAGGGGCCGCTCCAGCCCCAGCCCCCGCAGGAACTGGGAGCTGTGCCTGGTGTCCTCGGCGGCGACGACACTGACGGCGGCGAGAATTTCACGCGCTCGCGCCGAAATGTCGCCCATGTTGCCGATCGGCGTCGCGACCACGTAAAGCACGCCCGCTTGCACCACTATAATGTCCCTCCCGACCGCACCTGCTACTACCGCAGGGGTGCGGCCGGGTGATCCTCGCCAAGGGCCGTCGCCGATGCAAGTGAATGTCAGTGTCCTCAGGAATCTGGTGGCGGCCTGCGCGCTGGCCTGGCTCAGCAGCGCCTGCCAGGTCCCCGGTCTCGACCGGCCAGCGGGCCGGGAAGCCGCAGCGGAACGGGCGGACCGCCAGTCGCGACTGGGTGATCACGCATCCGCAGCCCGCAGCTACGAAGCCGTGGCGCGCGCGGCACCCGCAGCCGAACGAAACGCCTTGTGGCTGTCCGCCGCGGCCGAGTGGGTGGCCGCAGGCGATGACGCCGCCGCCGAGACCGCGGTCGGCATGCTCGCACCGCCGATCTCGACGGCGGATGCGAATGAGCGGGTGCGCGTACAGGCGGAAATAGCACTGGCGCGCGGTGAGACACAGCGCGCCGTGACGCTCATGCGCGAGATTCCGGAAGCGGGCGACGCGGCCGCGCTCGCGACACGCGCGCGCATCCAGTTCAATGCCAATCGCGTGCCCGCCGCCGTTTCAAGCCTGATCGCGCGCGATCACTTGCTTGCCAACGAAGCGGAACGCGAGGCCAACCAGCGCATGATTCTCGACGGTATCCGCGAGGCGCAGGGCCGTGGCTCGGACATCCGGGCACCGGCAGATTCCGATGCCTTGCTCGCGGGCTGGCTCGAACTCGGGCGAATCATTGCCGATGCCAGGGCCGGCGCGCTCGGCGTGCAGCGGCGTGTACAGACCTGGCGCGCGCGCTATCCGGCGCATCCTGCCTCTGACGAACTGTGGCGCGACCTGCTCGATGGGCCCGCGGCGAGCGGCGACCTGCCGCGCCAGATTGCGCTGCTGCTGCCGTTGTCCGGGCGCGCGGAAGCCGCGGGCGTCGCCGTGCGGGACGGCTTTCTCGGCGCATATTACGAACAGGCTGCCGGGTCGCGCCCGCGGCTGCGCATTTACGACGTCGCCGCCCAGGACGCGCCGTCCGCGTACCTCCAGGCGATCGCGGACGGCAGCGACTTCGTGGTCGGTCCCTTGACGCGCGAAGAGGTTTCGGGTCTCGCATCGCTCGCCGATGGACGCGCGACGACGCTCGTGCTCAATTTCCTGCCGGAGGGCGTCGTCGTCCCCGACCGCTTCTATCAATATGCGCTGTCGCCCGAGGACGAGGCGCGTCTGGTGGCGCGGCGCGTGGTCGCCGATGGCCTCACAGCCGGATTGACACTGGTTCCGCAGTCTGACTGGGGACGGCGCGTTCAGGCCGCGTTCGCCGCGGAATTCGCGGCGGCCGGCGGTCAGTTGCTGGACCAGGCGGAATACGCGCCGGACACGACCGACTTCAACCTGCTCCTGCAGAAGCTGCTGCGCACCGACGGCAAGCGCGGCAGCACGCCGCGACCGGATGCCAATTTCATCTTCGTCGGCGCGCAGCCCCTGCACGGCCGGCTGATCCGCACGCAACTGCGCTTCAATTACGCGAGTGCACTGCCCGTGTATGCGACTTCGGACATCTACGATCCGCAGGGAATCAGCAATGTGGACCTGGACGGCGTGATCTTCCCTGACATGCCGTGGGTCCTGGATCCTTACGGCCCTGCGACGGCCGTTCGCGAATCCGCGGAGCGCATCTGGCCGGATCGGGCCGGCCAGCGCGGCCGCCTGCATGCTTTCGGCTATGACGCCTTCCGCCTGGTCGGTGAACTGAGGCGCCTGCGTGGAAGGACCGCGACGCCATTGCCCGGGCTGACAGGCCGGCTCGATGTCGGCGGCGACGGGCGCGTCCATCGCGAACTCGAATGGGCGCAGGTCGTCGACGGCAAGCCCGTGCTGCTGCCAGCGCCCGGGACGGTCATTCCCGCAACGTGAGCGCGGCGCCGCACCTCGAGATCGGCCGCGCCGCCGAGGCTGCCGCGGCAAGTCACCTGGAACGGATCGGCTACCGGATCCTGCAGAACAATTTCCGCGCACGAGGCGGCGAGCTCGATGTCGTTGCGATGGAAGGCACTGCGCTCGCCATCGTGGAAGTCAGGTATCGCGCGAGCGATCAATATGGTGGCGGCGCAGCCAGTATCACCGCGGCCAAGCGCCGGCGCATCATCCGCGCAGCGCGCGCACTGCTCGCGACGCAACCGTTGCTTGCCCGCCTGCCGGCGCGATTCGACGTCGTCGAGGTATCCGGTCCCGCCGACGCGCTCGACTGCCACCTAATTCGCGGCGCGTTCAGCCTCTGACGCTTGATCCGTCGCCGCAATCGAGGTGGCGGGCAAAGCCGAGGGCGCGCCGGGAGTTACTTCACGACGCGGAGTTTCGGGCGGCTGCCGGAATCGTCGGGGCCGGGTGCTGCGGGTGGCGGGGTCGCGTCGGTCTCGTCCTGGAAGAGCATGCCCTGGCCCGTCTCGCGCGCATAGATGCCTAGCACCGCAGCGATCGGCACCCGGACATTCTGTGGCACGCCGCCGAAGCGCGCCGCGAACTCGATCCATTCGTTGCCTAACTTCAGGCCCTGCGCCGCCTGCCAGCCGACATTCAGCGTGATGCGGCCGTCGCGCACGAAAGCTTTCGGCACCTCGGTTCCGGCGACGCCGGCGTCGACCACCAGATGCGGCGTCTGGCCATTCTCCGTCATCCATTCGTGCATCGCGCGGACCAGGTAGGGTCGTCGCGAGGTCTGCTGCGCGGCCATGAATTCAGGCCTTCATCGCAGCGCGGGGCGGGTCACTTCACGTCCTTCCAGTATTCCTTCTTCAGGAAGTACGTGAAGGCCGTGAACATCAGGAGGTACAGGATCACCCAGACGCCCAGGGAGCGGCGCTGGGCCTTGGCAGGCTCCGAGACGTACTCGAGAAATGCCACCGTGTCCCGCACGAAGCCGTCGAACTCTTCCGCGCTCAACTCGCCCCGCGTGCCGGGCTTGAGGCCGGCCAGGTGGCGGACTGATTCGCCGTTCGATCCCGGCATTTCCTCGTAGCGCGGCTGCTGCACGCCCTGCAGGCCGGCCAGCACGTACGGCATCACGGTATTGGCGAGCACGGCGTTGTTCGCGCCGGTCGGCCGCGACGGGTCGCCGTAGAAGGATTTCAGGTAAGTGTAGACATAGTCGACACCGCGGCTGCGGGCGATCAGCGACAGGTCCGGCGGCACGTTGCCGAACCACTCGCGCGCCTGCTCCGGCGGCATCGACGTCAGCATGGCATCGTAGACACGCATGCCGGTGAACATCAGATTGTCGCGCAGCTCCTCTTCGGTAAGCGCGAGATCGGCGGCGACCTGGCTGTAGCGCATGAAGCGGGCGGAATGGCAGCCGAGGCAATAGTTGACGAAGTTGCGCGCACCGCGCTGGAGGGAAGCGAGACTGCTGACATCGGTGTCGGCGTCCTGCAGCGGATAGCCGTGGGTCGCGGCGGACAGCGCAATCGGCCACCCGAGCACGACCAGCACTGCCAGTAACCTGGCAGGCCTCACGACGTCACCCGCGACGGTTCTGGCTTGTGGCTGTCGATGCGCGAGTACCAGGGCATCAGCAGGAAAAACGCGAAGTAGTAAATCGTGCCGATCACGGACATCGCCTTGAATGGCTGTTCGGCGGGCTTCATGCCGCAATAGCCGAGCACGATGAATGCCGCGGCGAACAGCATCAGCGCCACCTTGTAAATCGGGCCGCGGTAGCGGATCGACTTGACCGGCGCGCGATCGAGCCAGGGCACGAAAAAGAGCACCAGGATCGCCGAAAACATCACCAGCACGCCCCACACCTGGGTGCCCGCAAAAGCCGGCACCGCGCGGAGCATCGCGTAGTAAGGAGTGAAGTACCACACGGGCGCGATGTGCTCGGGTGTCAGCAGCGGATTCGCGGGCTCGAAATTCGCCGCTTCCAGGAACAACCCGCCCAATTCCGGCGCAAAGAACACGACTGCCGCGAACAACACCAGGAATATCGAAAGCCCGTAGATGTCCTTGACCGTGTAATAAGGATGCATGGCGACACCGTCCAGCGGGCGGCCATCCGGTCCCTTGGTCTTCTTGATCTCGATGCCATCCGGATTGTTGGAACCGACCTCGTGCAGCGCGAGAATATGCGCGACGACCAGGAAGATAAGAACCAGCGGCACCGCGACCACGTGCAATGCGAAAAAGCGGTTCAGCGTGATGTCCGATATGTAGTAATCGCCGCGGATCCACTCGACCAGCGCATCGCCGATCCACGGGAATGTGCCGAACAGCGAGACGATTACCTGCGCGCCCCAGTAGGACATGTTGCCCCACGGCAGCAGGTAGCCCATGAAGGCTTCCGCCATCAGCGCGAGATAGATCAGCACGCCGAAGATCCACAGCAATTCGCGCGGCTTGCGGTGCGAGCCGTACAGCAACGCGCGGAACATGTGCAGGTAGACGACGATGAAGAAAGCCGAGGCGCCGGTCGAATGCAGGTAGCGGATCAGCCAGCCCCATTCGACGTCCCGCATGATGTACTCGACCGAGCCGAACGCCTCGATATCCGAGGGCTTGTAGCTCATCGTCAGGAAAATGCCCGTGAAGATCTGCAGCGCCAACACGAAGATCGCGATCGATCCGAAGTAGTACCAGAAGTTGAAATTCTTCGGAGCATCGTACTCCGACATGTGCTCCTTCCAGAGCGCGGTCATCGGGAAGCGCGCGTCGATCCAAGCGCCGAGCGACTTCATGCGGCCGCCAGCCGCCGCATTCGACTGATTCGACGCCATCAGCTGACCCTCACCTCGTCGACACCGATCAGGATGCGCTGCTTGTCGACGAAGACATACGGCGGGATTTCCAGGTTGGTCGGTGCCGGCACGCCCTTGAATACGCGACCCGCGACATCGAACTTGGAGCCGTGACAGGGGCAGAAGAAACCGCCCGGCCAGTCCGCACTGAGTACGCCGTCCTCGCTCGCGCCCGGGCCGAAACGATTCTGCGGCGCACAGCTGAGATGTGTGCAGACGCCAAGTACAACGAAATACTCGGGATTGCGCGCCCGCTGATCATTCTTCGCATACTCGGGCTGCCTGGAGATGTCCGAGCGCGGGTCCGACAGGCGGTCTTCGATGCTGGCCAGCGACTCGATCATCCCCGGTGTGCGCCTGACGACGTAAACCGGCTTGCCGCGCCACACGATCTTGAGCATCGCGCCCGGATCGAGCTTGCTGATGTCAATTTCGACCGGTGCGCCGAGCGCCTTGGCGCGGGCACTGGGCTTCCAGGAGGCCAGGAATGGTGCCGCCGCGAATGCCACGCCGACCGCACCGGTGATGGTCGTGGCCGCCGTCAACAATTGGCGCCGGCCGCGGTCAATTTCTTCGCCCATCGGTTCTGTTTTCGTTCGTTGCAGGGTTTGACGCATTATACACGCCGGAACATCCTCCAAATGGACGCTGGCGGGCGCATGTCAAGGATTGCGGGCTGGTTGCGCTGGATTTCACCATGGGTCGCATTGGGGCTTGCGGTGGCGCTCGCGCTCGTGTTGCTGAAGCGCGGCACGAATGGCGGCGATGCGGCACCGGCTGCGTCGGCCCCACCCGCGCAGGCGATCCAGGCGCCCGCCGCGAATCCTGATCCGGCCGCCGTGCAGCCGCCCGCGCCACAACCGCAGTTCGTGAGTTATGCCGATGCCGTGGACCGCTCGGCACCGGCGGTCGTCAATATCTACACCGAGCGGCGCGTGCTGGTGCCGAATGTCGGCAGGCTGCCGCCGGAAATCGGCCGCCTGTTCGGCGACGTCTGGCCGGATTACCGCGAGCGCGTGGAGCGCAGCCTCGGATCGGGCGTCATTTACGATGCGCGCGGGCACGTGGTGACCAACTTCCACGTCATCGAGAAGGCGTCGCAGATCAACGTGCAGCTGAAGGACGGGCGCGAGGCGCCCGCCACGCTGATCGGCGCCGATCCGGACACCGACCTCGCGGTACTCAAGATCGGCCTCGCCAAGCTGCCGGTGATGCCCATCGGCCGCTCCGACCGCCTGCGTGTCGGCGAGCCGGTGCTCGCCATCGGCAATCCCATAGGCCTTGGCCAGACGGTCACGCAGGGAATCATCAGTGCGACCGGCCGCGGTCGGCTCGGTGTCTCCACGTACGAGAATTTCATCCAGACCGATGCGCCGATCAATTTCGGCAATTCCGGCGGTGCACTGATCAATGCGACCGGCGAACTGGTCGGACTGAATACAGCGATTGCGGGCCGGATGCTGGGCATCGAGGGCATCGGTTTCGCGATTCCGGTTGACCTCGTGCGCGGCGTCGTGGACGCCATTTTGCGTGACGGCAGGGTCGTGCGCGGCTGGATCGGCGTCGTGCCGCGTGAATTGACCGCGGGCGAAGCCGAGCAGTTCGGCATCCCGGAGGGTTCGGTGCTGGTCAGGCAGGTCTATGAAGGGAGCCCGGCGAATGCGCAGGGCGTCACGCGCGGCGATATCATCACCGAGGTCAATGGCACGCGGCTGCGCGGCGCCCAGGACCTGATGGCGCGGGTTGCGATGCTGAAGCCCGGCCAGGGAGTAAGACTCAGTCTCTGGCGCGGGCCGCCATTCGAAGGGCCGCTGCGCGAGCACAGTGTCCGGATTGAAGTGGTCGAGCGGCCGGCTCAGGCGGCCGCCTCGCCCACCGCCTGAGCCGGCTCAGGTCCGCGCGCCCGGTATGCGCCGGATGCTGGCGCCGAGCTGGCGCAGTTTCTCCTCGATGCACTCGTAACCGCGATCGATGTGATAGATGCGCTGCACGTCGGTCACGCCTTCGGCGACCAGCCCGGCCAGCACGAGACTCGCCGATGCACGCAGGTCGGTGGCCATGACCGGCGCACCCGAAAGCCGCGCCACGCCCTCGATGACCGCCGTGTGGCCCTCGAGGCGCAGCTCGGCGCCGAGCCGGCGCAATTCAAGCATGTGCATGTAGCGGTTCTCGAATATGGTTTCGACAATCGTCGCGACGCCGTCGGCAACCGCATCGAGCGCGGCGAACTGCGCCTGCATGTCGGTCGGGAATCCCGGGTATGGCGCGGTGCGTATGTCCACCGCGGCGGGTCGCCGCCCGTGCATGTCCACGCTGATCCAGTCCGGACCGGTCTCGACTGTCGCGCCGGCCTCGCGCAATTTCGCGAGCACCGCGTCAAGGTGATCCGGCCGCGTGCTGCGGACACGCACCCGGCCGCCCGTGATTGCGCCCGCAAGCAGAAATGTGCCGGTCTCGATGCGATCCGGCAGCACACCGTATTCGCATCCGCCGAGCCGCTCGCGGCCCTCGATCACGATCTTGTCGGTTCCCGCGCCTGAAACCGCCGCGCCCATCGCGTTGAGGCAGCCCGCGAGGTCGACCACTTCCGGTTCGCGCGCGGCGTTTTCGATCTCGGTGCGGCCTTCGGCGAGCGTCGCCGCCATCATCAGGTTTTCCGTGCCGGTGACGGTGACGGTATCGAGCACGATTCGAGTGCCCTTGAGCCGGCCGGCCCTGGCGTGGATGTAGCCGCCCTCGACGCTGATTTCCGCGCCCATCGCCTCGAGCCCCGCAATGTGCAGGTTCACGGGTCGCGCACCGATCGCGCATCCGCCGGGCAGCGACACGCGCGCCTCACCGTGCCGTGCGAGCAAGGGACCCAGCACCAGGATTGACGCGCGCATCGTCTTGACGAGTTCGTAAGGCGCGACCGGCGTCGTAAGCCGGGAACCGTCGACTTCGACACGCATGCCATCGCGGACCGTCACGCCCACACCCATGCGGCCCAGCAGCTCGATCATCGTCGTGACGTCATGCAGGTGCGGAACATTTCCGATCGTCAATGGCGTATCGGCCAGCAGGCCAGCCGCCAGGATCGGCAATGCGGCATTCTTGGCGCCCGAGGCGCGCACCTCCCCCGAAAGCCGTATCCCGCCGGAAATCTGGAGCTTATCCATGGCCAGGGGCCTCAGCCCGCCGCACGCAGCGCCCATTCTTCGGGTGCCGGCGTGTCGAGCGACAAAGCATGGATCTCCCGGCCGACCGCCGTGCCCAACGCCCGATAAACGAGCTGGTGACGCTGGATCGTGCGCAGGCCGGAAAACTCCGCCGCCACCACGAGCGCCTCGAAATGCACGTTGTCTTCCGAGCGCACTTCAACGGTCGCGCCCGGCAGCGCATTCAGGATCTGCTCGCAAATCTGTTCCGGCGTCATTGCATCGGGCTCCAAAAAACGGCCCGTCATCTTATCCGGCATTGCAGCCTGCCCGCACGGCCTGCCGGGGCCGGGGGTGGCAGACGCCGGTGTATGATGCCGGACTGCCCCGGACAGCGACCTGAAGTGCATGAAACAACCCGCAAATGCCACTGGATTTGTCGACCTGGGACGCAATGCGCTCCGCATCGAGGCGCAAGCGGTCGCCGCGCTCGTCGATCGCCTCGGCGACGAGTTCGCCGCGGCCTGCCGCATATTCCTCGACTGCAAGGGCCGTGTCGTGGTGTCGGGCATGGGCAAGTCCGGCCATGTCGGCGGCAAGATCGCCGCCACATTTTCGAGCACCGGGACGCCGTCGTTCTTCCTGCATCCCGCCGAAGCGAGTCACGGCGACCTCGGTATGCTGACCAAGGGCGACACCGTGCTCGCGATCTCGAACTCGGGCGAGACCGCCGAGATCCTGACCATCCTGCCGCTGATCAAGCGCATGGGTGCGCCGCTCGTCGCGATGACCGGCAACGCCGGCTCGACACTGGCGCGCGAAGCCGACGTGCACCTCGACATCAGCGTTCCCGCCGAGGCCTGCCCGCTCAATCTCGCGCCGACCGCGAGCACGACGGCAACACTCGCGATGGGAGATGCGCTTGCGGTCGCGCTGCTCGGGCATCGCGGATTCACGGAGGCCGATTTCGCGCGCTCGCATCCCGGCGGCACGCTGGGCCGCAGGCTGCTGCTGCACGTCTCCGACGTCATGCGCAGCGGCAACGAATTGCCGATGGTGCGACCCACTACGCCGCTGTCCGAGGGGTTGCTCGAGATGTCGCGCAAACGCCTCGGCATGACGGCCGTGGTCGATGCGAAGCAGAAAGTCGTCGGCATCTTCACCGACGGCGACCTGCGGCGCGCGCTTGACCGGCGCATCAACATCGAGAAGAGCCGCATGGCGGATGTGATGACAAAAGGCGGCCACTCGATCGGCCCGCAGGAACTTGCAGCTGAAGCCGTGCTGATGATGGAAAAGCACGCCATCAACGCCCTCCTCGTCGAGGACGACAAGGGCCGGCTGGTCGGCGCCCTGAATGTCCACGACCTGCTGCGCGCGGGGGTCATGTGACGGCACCCGCCGATATTGCCCTCGTCGTGTTTGATGTCGACGGCGTGCTGACCGACGGCCGCCTGTTGTTCGGGCCGGACGGCGAGGCATTGAAATCCTTCCATGTCCGGGACGGTCACGGCATCAAGATGCTGATGGCCGCCGGCATCCGCGTCGCGGTGATCTCCGGGCGGCGCTCGACCGCCGTCACCGAGCGCATGCGCGAACTCGGTGTCACCGATGTCGCGCAGGGCGTCAACGACAAGTCGCGCGCCCTCAACGAGCTGCTGACACGCACGAATATCGATGCGCGCCACGTCGCCTGCCTGGTCGATGACACGCCGGATCTCGAATTGATGGCCCTGGTCGGCCTGCCGGCCGCGGTGGCCGACGCGCATTCCGCGGTGCTGGCCGCAGCCGTTCATGTGACCCGGGCTTCCGGCGGGCAAGGCGCCGCACGCGAATTCTGCGACTGGCTGCTGGCCGCGCGGGGCGGCAAGCAATGAGCGGTCGTCTGCTGCTGCTGATTGCCTTTCTTGCGCTGATTGCAGCGCTCTTCGAATGGCGCCTGCTCGACCGCGAAGTCACTGCCCCCGTCACCGACGCCGTACGGCCTGGTTACTACCTGAAGGGCATCGTCATGGATGAATTCGGCGCCGACGGAAACCCAAGGCTGGCGCTGCAGGCCGCGACCGCGAATGAGGAACCGATAAGCGGTGCAGTCACGGTGCGCGAGGTGGTCGTCGACTATCAGGCGCTGGAGGGCCAGGGCTGGCGCCTCACGTCGACCGAGGCCCTCGTGCCGCGCGGTGCAGAAGCGGTCGAGTTTGCCGGCGATGTGCGAATGAGCGGGCGGGTCGGCGACAAGCCCGGGCTCGGCGAAATGCGCACCGCACGACTGACACTCGACACCGCCGGCGAGCACGCCGAGACGCGCGATACAGTCACACTCGCGTTTGGCCGTCACCTCATGCATGCGCGCGGTCTGCAGGTCGACTTGAAGGCGGGTCGACTGCAGCTGGAATCGGAAGTCCATGGCCTTTTTACCCCGTAAACCCGCCATTGCAGCGTTGCTGCTCGGTGCCGCCGCCTGCGCGGCACACGCACAGGATCGCGACCGGCTGCCCATCACGGTCGAGGCACGATCGACCGACTTCGATTACAAGAACAGCGTGCTGGTATTCAACGATGTCTCCATCGTTCAGGGTGCGGTGCAGATCACTGCTGCACGTGCCCAGGCCAGTGGCCTGGATTTCGAGGACAGCGGCTGGGAATTCAGCGGTAACGTGCTTATCAAGCTGGTTGACGGTGAACTGGCGAGCGATACGGCGCGCGTACGTTTTTCAAAGGGCGAAATCCAGAGCGCGACCGTGACCGGGGCGCCGGCGACATTCGAGCAACGTCACGCGGCAGACCTCGCGCAGGGGCGTGCGAACCGCATCGACTACGATCTCGGCCGCGGCACCGTGGAACTCGCGGGTGAGGCCTGGCTCTCGGACGGGCGCAACGAGATCACCGGTACCACGCTGGTCTACAGCACAGGTACCCAGCGCGTGATTTCGCGCCAGCAGGTCGTCATCACGATCAATCCGCGTGAGCCGGAACCGGCGCCCAGCCCCGCACCTCCGACCCAGAAACCAGAATGAGCCTGCTGACCGCCACCAACCTCGAGAAAAGCTACCAGAAACGCCAGGTCGTCTGCTCTTTGTCGCTGCAGATCGAGAGCGGCGAGGTCGTCGGCCTGCTCGGGCCCAATGGCGCCGGCAAGACCACCGCGTTCTACATGATCGTGGGGCTCATTGCCTGCGACGGCGGACGCATCGAGATCGACGGCGAAGACATCACGCACCTGCCGATGTATGCGCGCGCACGGCGCGGCCTCGGCTACCTGCCCCAGGAAGCGTCGGTTTTCCGGCGCATGAGCGTGGCGGACAATGTCATGGCGATACTCGAAACGCGTCGCGATCTCGATCAGGGGGCACGCGAAGAAGCGCTCGAGCAGTTGCTCGAGGAGCTGCATGTCGCGCACCTGCGCGACAATATCGGCATGAGCCTGTCGGGCGGCGAGCGCCGACGCGTCGAGATTGCCCGCGCGCTTGCCGCGGACCCGGCATTTATCCTGCTCGACGAGCCATTTGCCGGCGTCGACCCGCTGTCCGTGCACGATATCCAGCGCATTGCCCGCCATCTCGCGGAGCGCGGCATCGGGGTCCTGATCACCGATCATAACGTCCGGGAAACATTGGGAATTTGCAGCCGCGCCTACATCGTCAACCAGGGCTCGATACTGGCCTCCGGTTCTGCCGACGAGATCCTTGCCAATCCCGAGGTCCGCAAGGTCTACTTGGGTCAGGATTTCCGGCTCTGACCGAGCGGCGTTGAGGCGCCACACTCGCGCATGATGAAACCCACCCTGCAGCTCCGGATCGGCCAGCAGTTGACGATGACGCCGCAGCTGCAGCAGGCGATCCGGCTGTTGCAACTTCCCACACTCGAATTGCAGGCGCAGATCCAGCAGGCGCTCGAGACGAATGTCATGCTCGAGGTCGAGGAGGACCTGGAGCCCACCACTTCGTTCGAGGCCCTGGCGGAAATCGACCGCAACGAAAGCGATGCGGCCGACGCGGACGAGCCGGTCGTCGAAATCAGCAACGAATGGACCGAGCCGACGGCAGCGGAGTCGGAAACACCCTGGTCCGGCAGCGGCGACGGCTCGCAGGACTTCGAGGACGAAGCCGGCCAGACGCTGCAGGACCACCTCATCTGGCAGCTCGAGATGGCGCACCTGCCCGCCGCCGCAATGACGATCGGCCGCGCATTGATCGATGCGATAAATGATGACGGCTACCTGACCGAAACGCTGAAGGCGATAGCGGAAGCCGTTGCCCCGGAAGTAATCGCGAACGAAGCCGAGGTCGGGGCGGTGCTGGCGGCCATCCAGCAGTTCGACCCGCCAGGCGTCGCCGCGCGCTCTGTCGGTGAATGCGTCGAATTGCAGCTCCGGCAGCTCGATCCGGCCACGCCGGGCCTCGACGCCGCGTTTGTCCTCGCCCACCAGCATCTCGAACTGGTCGCGCAACAGCAATTCTCCCTTTTGCAACGGCAGATGCACTGCAGCGGCGAAGAACTGGACATCGCGCTCGCGCTGGTGCGCAGCTGCCACCCGCGTCCCGGCTCGACGATCCAGCCGGCGCGAACCGAATTCGTGGTGCCGGATGTGTACGCGCGCCGCACGCCGCAGGGCTGGCTCGTCGAACTGAATCCGGCATCGGTGCCGCGCGTGAAGCTCAATGAAAGCTACGCCGCCATGCTTACGCGCGAAGCCGACCACGCGGTGCTTCGCACCCAGTTGCAGGAAGCGCGCTGGCTGCTGCGCAGCCTCGAGATCCGCAACGACACGATGCTGCGTGTCGCGCGGTCGATCGTCGAGCGGCAATCCGCATTTCTCGACCGCGGAGAGGAGTCTATGGAGCCGATGATCCTGCGCGACATCGCGGAAGCCGTGCAGATGCACGAATCCACCGTCTCGCGCGTGACCACAGGCAAGTACCTGCACACGCCGCGCGGCGTGTTCGAGTTCCGCTATTTCTTCTCGAGCCAGGTCACGGGCGACGACGGCGCCGGCGTTTCATCCACCGCGATTCGTGCCAAAATCCGCAAGCTGATCGCCCAGGAGGCACCGCTGCGGCCGCTGTCCGACAGCCAGATCGCGGAAATGCTGTCCACCGACGGCGTGCAGGTCGCGCGGCGCACGGTCGCGAAGTACCGCGAAGCGCTCGGCATACCGACCTCCAGCGAACGCCGGCGGGTCGCAACACAAAAAAGGAGTTCGCCATGCAGTTGACGCTCACTGGCCACCACATTGATGTCACTCCGGCCTTGCGGGATTACGTCGAAAAGAAGCTGGACCGCGTCGTGCGGCACTTCGACCACGTGATCGACGTGCACTGCGTATTGACGGTCGAGAAACTCGAGCACAAGGCCGAGGCAACACTGGGAGTCAGTGGAGCGGTAATCCATGCGGACGCGATTGACGGCGACATGTATGCCGCTATCGACGCGCTGGCGGACAAGCTCGACCGGCGCATGCGCAAGCACAAGGAAAAGCTGACCGACCACCACGCGGCCGAGGTGGTGCGCGGCCGGCTTTCCTGAAGCGACAGCAGCAAGGATACGGCGCGTCATGATCCGGCTCGTTGTCGTCAGCGGCCTGTCGGGTTCGGGCAAGAGCGTCGCGCTCAACATGCTCGAGGACCTGGGCTGGTATTGCATCGACAACATTCCGGCCGGTCTCGTACAGGCCCTGGTCGCCCATTCGGTGCAGACCGAGGAACCAATATATCGCCGCCTGGCGATCGGCCTCGACGCGCGCAATCGGCCGGACGATCTTGCCTCGATACCGGCGCTGGTCGCCGACCTGACGAAAGCCGGCCTGCGCTGCGATATCGTGTACCTGCACGCCGAAGACGAGGTGCTGCTGCGGCGCTACGCCGAGACCCGCCGCCGCCATCCGCTGGCAGGCGCCGACCGCAGCCTGGCCGATGCGATTGCGGAGGAACGCCGCCTGCTGCATCCGCTGATCAACAGCGCGGATCTCGTCATCGACACCTCGCGGATGAGTGTCCATGAGCTGCGCGACCTGATCGTCCAGCGCGTCGAGCCGCAGGGAGAGGGCCGGCTGTCCATCCTGTTCGAGTCATTCGGCTTCAAGCACGGCACGCCAGGTGACGCCGATTTCGTGTTCGACGCGCGCACGCTGCCGAATCCGTACTGGGAGCCCACGTTGCAGGCGCTGACCGGGCGCGATGGGCCGGTCGTCGCGTTCCTCGAGGCAAGCACCCAGGTGCACCGCATGGCGGACGACCTCGAGCGTTTCCTCGAAGGCCGCATCCCGGACTACGAAGCTGCGAATCGCGGTTACCTGACCGTCGCGATCGGCTGCACCGGCGGCCAGCATCGCTCCGTCTACCTGGTCGAGCGCCTCGCCGCGCATTTCAGGGGGCGCTACCCGCAATTGCTCGTGCGTCACAACGCCTTGCCAAAGTGAGCGCCAAGATCCAGGAATGAGCTGAGCTCGTCGCGGCGCGCATGGGCGTCCTGTTCCCCGAGCCGGATCAGTTCGCGAGTATAGGGCGCTTCGAACATCAGATACGACATCAGCTTGCCGCCGCGTTCACCGGCAACACCGAGTGTGCGCAGCAGCACCCGCAACGGCCGCGGCATGGCGGCGCGGTGGGCGATCGCAATCTCCTTTGGATCGCTGCGGGGCAGCATCAGGAGTGTCTCGATCCGACGCAGGCCCAGCGGCGGCGCGCACTGCAGGTGGTCCAGCAGGGCATTGGTCCGATCGAGTCGCTCGAGGTCCGCGTACAGCCCTTCCATGAACAGCGTATCCAGCATGAAGCCGAACATTTCGCCGATGTCGGGCGGCTTGTCCGGGACCGGCGGATCGATTTGCGGACTGCGAGCGCCGATGACGAGTATGCGGTCGGCCCCCAGGTGGATGGCCGGGGCAAGCGGCGTCGACTGGCGCATCGAACCGTCGCTGAAATGCCGGCGCCCGATCGGAACGGCGGCGAACAAGAACGGGATTGCCGAACTCGCCATCAGGTGATCGAGGTTGATGTCCACGGCGACACCGCGCCGCCCGGCCCGGCTCCAGGGCACGAAGGGTCGCGCGGACTGGACAAATGATACCGATTCGCCACCGCCGAGACTGGTCGCGGTAACCGCGATTGCATCGAGCGCGCCGCTGTGGATGGCATGCGAGAGCCGCGCGAAGTCGATCTCGCGCGCGAGCAGCGCCCGCAGCGGCGCGTTGTCGAAAAGCGCCCGTGGTACCGCCACCAGCCAGCCGCCCGAGACCAGCGCGAGCAGCAGGTGCAGGCCGGAGCGCAGCATGTCAACGGCGCCGGTCCTGAACACCTGACTGACCCGGAATGCGCTCCAGACCCGGCTAAGTTCGGCGGCCGCATGCTGGAAGTCGGCCGCGCCCGCGCCGATCACCGTGGTATTGATGGCGCCGGCTGAAGTGCCGCAGAGAATTGAGAACGGCAGGGGCGCGCCGGGGTGGCACCAGCCCGAAATCGCCTTCAGCACACCAACCTGATAGGCGGATCGGGCACCGCCGCCCGGCAGTACCAGTGCGATGCGTGGCCGGCCCACACCACCGCCAGTCGATTCCTTGTCCGTCATCGGGAACCCTTGGTCCGCCTAATGGTCTTCTCGCTGCAGGCCGCGATACTATGCTACCCGGGGCCGTCCAGAGCACCGCCACCGAATTGCCCGAACCGGAGACATCGCCATGATGCGTTTGTTCCAGAGCGTCGCCATTGCCGCCGCCACCCTGATGCTTGCCGCCGCAGCTGTCGCACAGGAATCGCCTGCGGTCGGCGCCGATGCACCGAATTTCCGCCTGCAGGACCAGACCGGCAAGTGGCATGCCCTCAAGGACTATCGCGGCAAGTGGGTGGTTCTGTACTTCTATCCGATGGACAGCACCCCGGGCTGCACGACCCAGGCCTGCGAATTCCGCGACAACATCTTTGCCTATCGTGAGTTGAACGCCGTGATCCTCGGCGTCAGCGTCGATGATGTCGATTCGCACAAGTCCTTCGCTGAGGAGCAGAATCTGCCCTTCGCGATCCTCGCGGACATCGACAAGAAGGTCACCACGACCTATGGCACGCTGAAGAAATACGTCGGCATGGTCGAACGCGCGCGGCGCGACACCTTCATCATCGACCCACAGGGCCGCGTGGCCAAGCACTATGTCAGCGTCGATCCAAAGGGCCATTCCGAGCTCGTGCTGACCGACCTGAAGCAGCTGGCCGCCAAGGCCGCGACCGCCAGAGCCAATTGACGAGAGCCGCCTTGCGATTCGCCGGGTCTGAAAGCTACGTCGCAACCAGTGAGCTAACGCTCGCGGTCAACGCGGCTGTCACGCTTTCGCGGCCCCTGCTGATCAAGGGCGAACCCGGCACCGGCAAGACCCAGCTCGCCCTGGAAGTCGCACGCGCGCTCGACCGGCCGCTTTACGAGTGGCATATCAAGTCGACCAGCAAGGCCCAGCAGGGCCTCTACGAATATGACGCCGTGTCGCGGCTGCGCGACTCGCAGCTCGGCGACCCGAAAGTGCAGGACATCGCCAATTACATCGTGCCCGGCATGCTGTGGCGCGCGTTCGAGAACGACAGTCAGGCCGTGCTTCTGATCGACGAAATCGACAAGGCCGACATCGAGTTCCCCAACGATCTGCTGCGCGAACTCGATCGCATGGAATTCTACGTCTACGAGACCCGGCAGCTGGTAAAGGCCAGGCACCGCCCGATCGTGTTCATTACCAGCAACAATGAGAAAGAACTGCCCGACGCCTTCCTGCGCCGCTGCTTCTTCCACTACATCCGCTTCCCGGATCGCGAAACGATGGAGGCGATCGTCGATGTGCACTATCCGGGCCTCAAGAAAGACCTGCTGGCCGAGGCGCTGACGGCGTTCTTCCGGATCCGTGACGTTCCCGGTCTCAAGAAGAAACCTTCGACATCCGAGCTCCTGGACTGGATCAAGCTGCTGCTTGCGGAAGAGATCCCGCCGGAGGCACTGCGTTCGGATGACCCCAAGGTCTCGATTCCCCCGCTCTACGGCGCACTCCTCAAGAATGAGCAGGACGTGCACCTGTTCGAGCAACTCGTGTTCCTGAATCGCCGGGCCGGCCGTCCCGGCTGACGCGGCGCGCGCGGCCGATGCTGATCCGCTTCTTCCTGATGCTGCGCGCGGCCGGCGTGGCGGTGTCCATCACCGAATTCCTGGCGCTGCTCGAGGCACTGCAGGCGCGGCTGATCGGCCCGTCGGTGGACGAGTTCTACTGGCTCGCGCGTGCGGTGCTGGTCAAGGACGAACGCCACTTCGACCGCTATGACCAGGTATTTGCCGCCCATTTCCGCGGCATCGAAATGGCATTCGAGGCGCTGATCGCCGAGATTCCCGCCGACTGGATGCGCAAGAGCCTGGAGCTGTCGCTATCAGACGAAGACAAGGCACGCATCGCGGCACTCGGCGGCTGGGACAAGTTGATGGAAACGCTGCGCAAGCGCCTCGAAGAACAGAAAGCGCGTCACCAGGGCGGCAGCAAGTGGATCGGCACCGGCGGAACTTCGCCCTTCGGCGCCAATGGCTACAACCCGGAGGGTGTCCGGATCGGCCAGGACGGCTCGCGCAACCGGCGCGCCGTCAAGGTGTGGGACCGCCGCGAGTTCGCGAATCTGGACGACTCGATCGGACTCGGCACGCGCAATGTCAAGCTGGCACTGCGGCGGCTGCGCCGCTTCGCGCGCCAGGGCGCGGCCGAGCAACTCGATCTCGACGGCACCATTGATTCGACCGCGCGCCGCGCCGGCCTGCTCGACATCCGCATGGTTCCCGAACGGCACAATGCCGTGAAGGTGCTGCTGTTTCTGGATGTCGGCGGCTCGATGGATGATCACGTGCGAATCTGCGAGGAACTCTTCTCAGCCGCACGCAGCGAGTTCAAGCACCTCGAATACTTCTATTTCCACAATTTCGTTTACGAGTCGGTCTGGAAAGACAACCGGCGCCGCCACACCGAGCGCACGAAGACGGTCGAGGTCATGCGCACCTACGGCCACGACTACAAGCTCGTGGTCGTCGGCGATGCGACCATGAGTCCCTACGAAATCATGCAACCGGGCGGCAGCATCGAGCACTGGAATGAGGAGCCGGGCGCCGCCTGGATGCGGAGACTGCTGTCGAACTATCCGCACCACGCCTGGCTCAATCCGGAGCCGCACGAGCGCTGGGAATTCACACCGTCAATCCAGATGACGCGCCAGATCTTCGAGGAACGGATGTTTCCGCTGACGCTCGAGGGGCTGGACCGCGCGATGAGGGTGCTGCAGTAAAGCCGCAACTGCCAGAACACACTTCAGGTGTTTCATTGTTCAGTGGTCCTCGTTCGCTCCAATCGGGACCTTGCTGAGTACAGGAGTGCTCGGGAATACAGCTTGTGAAAGCCAAGCAGCACGCGAAAAACGAAGCCAAGCGAGCGTGTTTTGGACTTGGCGCTCACGACCGGGCCAAGAGCGGAGCCAAAGTCGGCGCGCCGCTTGCCCGCGCTGCGGTTGGGGGACCGCTTGCAGTGGCTGCAAGCGGCGTGACGACAAGCGCCGAACGCTGCATCGCCTAGTTAGATACCGAGCCCTCACGTGTGATTCCCGAACCGACCCAAAAACCAGACCATGGCGAAGTATGCTGCCGCGGTGGCAACGCACGAGGCTCCAAGACTCAACCAGAAATTGAGCTCGCTTCGCAGGAGCAATGGCAGCACCACGAATAGAGTCAGTGATGGAAGGACGAGCCAAAGGATACTCTGCGAAAGATCGGCGACGCGCTGCGAACTCCCTGTATCGAGATACAGCCAGATGAATGCCAGCAGCGATGTCAGTGGAAGTGACGCAAGGGCAGCGCCCCAGAACGTGCTCCGCTTGGCAATTTCTGCCACCGCCACGACTACTGTCGCGGTCAGAAGAATCTTGATGACGAACTGCCACATCGGAGCTCGGGATCTAACGTCCGCGATCAGCGGCGGCGCGCAGTTGGCGCGCCGCTTGCTGGTCGAACCTCTGAGTGACCGATTGCAGTTCCTGCAAGCGGCGTGCCGACGCGCGACGACCGCTGCATCGCATAGTTAGCTGGCCTTGCGCAATTCCTCGCGCAGTACGCGCCGTAACGTTCGCTCAAGCGGTTCTTCGCTACGCCGCATATGCTCGCGTAGGGCAGTATTGATCAGTGACTGGTAATTGCCACCACCGGCTTCGTGGACACGGCGCTTGAACCAAGCGATGACATCGTCGTCCAGGCGGATAGTAATGCGCTTCTTTCCCTTCGGGACAGCCACCACCGCCCCGCGCTTGGCATTGGAAAAATCGTACTGTTTTCGCATTAGTCTTCCTCGTAATGGCGACACTCAGCAGGACTGGCGCGGCGCGACGAAATAATCCGGATCCGCTTCTTGCGGCGCGTAAAGATCGTTATCAGCAACCGGCCTATTGGATCTGCGCCCATTGATACATACCGTTCCTCGCCACTGGCGTCAGGGTCATGCACGGTGTGGGCGAGGGGATCTTCGAGGGCTAGGACAGCATCTGCAAAGTCCACCTTGTGCTTGCGGAGATTGGCCGCCGCCTTGGCCGGATCCCACTCGTACTCCATTGACCCAAGTGTATGCACAAACGTGCACCGCTGTCAATAAAGGATATGAAGCGGTTTCTAGGCCAGCTAACTACTATTGGATGTCATCAATGACTGTTTGTTTTACGTCATTTTTGACTGTTAATCACCTGGTCGATGAGTAAGCCTTTGATTCGACTCATCGCTCACATGATCTAACTGCGCCGCGCAGCCGCTGGCCGGCGCGGCTAGCCGCCTGGCGGTACCAGACTCAATACATGCTGCGCAGGTCCGGGCAGGAACGGCGTCGGCTCGCCGCGCGCCCAGGCTTCGTAGCCCGCGCGATAGAACGGCGAAATTGGATGCCCGCTCTGCCCGCCCGGCATGTGCAGGTAGGCTTCGCTCTCGAGTCCCGGCGAAACCGCAAAGCGCTCGGATGCGCCGAATGACGGTGACTGCACGCGCGGTATCGACCAGTCGCCGGGCAACGGCTCCGAGTTCATGTCGAGCCAGCGCGAAAGGAATGGCAGCGCCTTGCTGAGCGGATGCCGGATGCGTGTCGTGTTGACGCGG